>JAJRWL010000058.1 GCA_024276875.1 Gammaproteobacteria bacterium | reverse complement strand
TGCACCAGAACGCTGGCAATATAACCGACAGCAATCGCGGGAGTCCATTTTAGGTGGCCAAAGAAGGTGTACTTACCTCGCGCTTGCCCCATTAATGCTACGCCTGCCGCTGAGCCTATTGAGAGTAGGCTGCCTCCAACACCCGCGGTAAGCGTAACCAATAACCATTGGCCTTGAGACATGTCGGGGTTCATACTCAGCACCGCAAACATGACGGGGATGTTATCTACAATTGCTGAAAATAGACCCACCATTACATTAGCGGGTGTAGCGGCCCAAGTATCACTCAACTCAAAAGTAGTGCCCCAATCGATGTACATGACCTGTGATGTAATGGTTAAGTAACCAATCTGCCCTAAAGCACCCACGCAGAGGATAATGCCGTAAAAAAAGAGCAGTGTATCCCACTCAGCACGCGCAATTTTATTAAAAATATCAAACGGGACAATGTCACCCACCACGCCCTGATCTTTATTAAAAGACCTCATATCCAATTTTGGAGTGTGTGTTTTTTTCAGATAATAACCAAAGAATTGTAGGTATGCCAACCCCGTCATCATGCCCAATACAGGAGGCATATGCAGAAAGTTATGAAAACTGATTGCTGTAATAATAGTCATTAAAAACAAGCACATAATAACAACTGCACCGCGCTTCATCACAACCACGTTATCGGTAGGTTTAGGTTGTTCCTGAGGAACGGCAAAATGCATGATTGCAGCGGGAACCATGAAGTTTACAGCAGCCGGAATAAAGAGAAGGAAAAAGGTCCAGAATTCAACAATCCCTTTCTGCCAAACCATTAATGTTGTGATATCACCAAAGGGACTAAAGGCTCCGCCAGCATTGGCTGCCACTACAATATTGATGCAGCTTAGCCCAACAAATTTTTTATTGTCAGCACCCACAGCAAGAATAACCGCACACATCAATAGTGCTGTCGTAAGGTTGTCCGCAATAGGGGAGAGAAAGAAGGCAATCCAGCCTGTAATCCAAAAAAGTTGACGATAGTTAAAACCTTTGCGCACAAGCCATGAGCGTAATGCATCAAAAACAGCACGCTCATCCATTGCATTAATATAGGTCATCGCCACCAGAAGGAAAAGAAACAGCTCAGCATACTCTAATATATTATGCCGAACCGCAGCTTCTACTGTGTGAAAATCACCATGCTGCACATAAGTAGCAGCAACGATACCCCACATAATCCCCGCAGCAAGTATGACGGGCTTGGATTTACGCAGATGGGTAAACTCCTCTGCCATAACCAAGCCGTAGGCCACGACAAAAAGGAGTAGTGCGATATATCCAACAGCATGATTTGTTAGGTCAATAAAGCCAGCTGCATCTGAAGCCCACACATTTCCGGGTAAAATCAGACCTAATAAGAGTGTGCTAAAAGATAAAGCTGATAGCGCTACACTATATTTTTGTGCCATAAAAAAGCCTCAAAATACAAGCTTGCCCCTTGAACTACATTAAACTGCATTAAGGCAGAGAATTAAGCCTCTGCGTTCAGCTGACATAAGCACATCAGTATGAGTCGGAAGGGAAATCATTATTATAAACAAAACACCATAAATCATTAGATTATTAACCTTGCGGATAAAGATTTTGAAAGAGGCAAAAATAATACCACTTAAATCACCCATAACAATGTTGTTATGAATTCA
The DNA here is from genome assembly GCA_024276875.1 of Gammaproteobacteria bacterium. Taxonomy (GTDB): domain Bacteria; phylum Pseudomonadota; class Gammaproteobacteria; order Chromatiales; family Chromatiaceae; genus WFXD01. The sequence continues at coordinate 30,656 of JAJRWL010000058.1, read as the reverse complement.
GCTATTAAAAAAGTGTGCTGGCAGCAAATAATTTCAGTGTTTACAATATGTTGCTAAATAATAGAAGTGCCATTCACTCAGTTGCTAAGTTAATATTGATCTTATCAGCTCGCAGGCTAGGATAGTTGCGCTTGCTTTGGTACTCTTCATTTGTCTCATGCAAACACAGTGGCAAGGGGATAAAGGATAAAATGTTGTGCGTATTTTAATAGTTAGTGATATTCGTCTCTATCGTGAAGGGCTTGAGCTTATTTTAAAAAATGATAAGCGACTGATGGTTGTGGGGACAATAGATACCCTTGGGAGTGCTCTTGCAGATCTTAGTAGCTTGAATCCTGAGGTGGTATTGGTTGATGTGATGACGCATGACTGCCTATTAGATATTAAGTTGTTTGTAGAGGCTGCTCCTTGGGCTAGAGTGGTTGCATTGTCAGTTTTAGAAGATGATGATGAGGTTATTGCTTGTGCTGAAGCAGGGGTGTCTGGGTATGTAACGCGAAGTGCTTCTGTCAATGAATTGGTTGATGCTGTCCAGGCTATTCGTTTTGGTGAGCTATTATGCTCTCCCCGCCTAGCAGGTTGTTTGCTCCGGCGAGTGGCAACGCTGGCACCTGATGAGAAGGAGCTGAATCCCTTAGCTGGTTTGACTAAAAGAGAGATCTCTATTTTAGAGTTAGTGGGGCAGGGGTTTTCAAATAAGGAGATTGCCAACAGGCTTTCCATTCAGATTGCCACAGTTAAAAACCATGTCCACTCCATTTTAGGCAAACTTAATGTTCAGCGGCGTGGAGAAGCGGCGGTTTTAGCTAGAAAATATCTTGTGGTCTCTCTTCCTCGAATGTTGGGGTAATTAAGAGACTTCTAGTATTCATCATATGACGGCTATATGACGATCTTTTGATTTTAATAGCGTCCTCTTTTATTAAATGGTTTATTTATATTTGCTGCATTTCTGTGTTATTCGTATGTCTTTTGTATCGCCCTTAGAGCAATTACCACTTAAATTTTAAGGGCACAGGTCTAGATCTTTTTATATAAAAAAATAGTTCTTAGTGTTCATTTTTAAGAGCCTGAATAAGCGTAATCTATTCTCTTCAGCAGAGCTTAAAAGCATAAGGTCTGATGTGTATTGTTAAAGGATGGGTTTGCTTTGATAAATACGGCCATTCAGCATGTAGTCGCTGAACTAAATAGTTATTTTGATCTACGTTCTGGTGCTTCAACGGCAGGGCATGTGGTTGCTGGCAGCCTATTTGATCTGGATGGAAATATAAACACAGCGACTAAAGACAAGGTTGTTCTCTCCATGGTTAATATTGAGCAAGATGCTGTATATAAACCAATTAATGCGTTTAAGAAAAAGGCGGATGGAACCAGCGAGCGAGTAAAGCCTGAGATCAAAATCAATATCTACCTACTGATTGTGGCTAATCGGAGTAAATATGATGAAGCAATGAAGGCCATTGCTCATGTCATAAGTTTCTTTCAGTTTCAACCCTCCTTTGACTATGCCGCAATTGCTGGCTTAGAAGAGAGAGAGGGGCGCATCTCTTTCGATCTTTTTTCCATGACATTTGAACAACAGAATCATCTCTGGGGATTACTGGGAGGTAAGTATATGCCGTCGGTAATGTACAAAGTGGGTCTAATGGATATCTATGATGGGCAAGTGGAAGCAGAGGTTCCACCTGTTCAAGAAATTTGGGTGAATGGGTGATGGCATGAAGCTGGTTTACAGATCCCTGTTTAAACTTAAGCTTCGCCACTCTTTTTATATGAGTGGCAAAAGCACACAGGACTTTATGGTAGAACCGAGCAGTGCAACACAGGATAAGCTCCGAGAATATGGCCTGATTTTTAGAGAGGCTGAAGATGGTTTTTCAATCTATGCTGAAATTGTGCCAGAGAGTACACCACTAGAATTGCTTAAACCTATTGGGGAAGATGCCTTGCGGTTTAGCTTTTTATTAAAGAGTCGTAATAGTTATCTGTCAAATATTACAGCGTTGCCTAAATATAGGCCAGGAAGTGAGCTATTTTACTTTAATAACCTCCGTGATGATCAGGCTGATGGGCGGTTGCATTTAGGTGACAGCGCACCGGGTGTTCGCGTGGGAAATGGTGTTGAATTGGTTGGTGATACATATGCCTATCAATTTTCTAGTCCCGTTAATTCAGCATCGCTAAAGATCGAAGATATATTTGGTAATCAGCTGCACAACCTTACCTTTAAATACAATGATAGCGGTGATACGACCTCTGAACACAAAATTGATCTGCAGAATATCGATAAGTTAGTTCCAGGGTGCTATGTAATATCTGATGCTAATGATGGCAGTGGTGCTAGACGTTTTTATTATGATCCTGCTTTATTTGGCAATAGCCCCATGGGAGTTATTGAAATATTTAGTTCAACTCATAAGTTAACCTCTAGCGGTATAGATTGGGTGCCAAATGACTATCGGTTTTTGGTCGACAATGAGTTGCAAGACATTGCTGCTTACACCATTCAGCTTGAAGCGCGAACTACAACTTGGCGCTACAGCGTTATAAAAAAATATGAAGCAAGTGGTATTAATATCAGCAACCTTGATGATATTACGAATTTCAATAAAGCGCTGAAGTCTGATAGAGCTGTTTATACTTCTACGGCTGAGGTTCAACTCTCTGAGCATCCTCAAAAAATAATGTTGTCTCGTAATGGTGGCACTAAGATTCGTAATCTGCCTGCACCATATTTAACCACTCATCTCCAGGCGGGGGCGAGTGATGGTAGTTTCATTTCCGACATGTATGTCTATGTCTAGAATAGTGAGTAGATAAAACTATGGCTTACAAAACTCCAGGTGTGTATGTAAAGGAAGTCTCAATTTTTCCGCCATCCGTTGCTGAGGTTGAGACAGCGATACCCGCTTTTATTGGCTATACCCAGAAGGCAGAAAAGAGGGGAGGAGACCTCACTAATGTTCCGACAAGGATCTCATCCTTATTGGAATATAATGAACTCTTTGGTGGCGTATATGATATAGCTCGGGTTAACGTGGTTTTGAATGCATCAAACAACTACGCAGTGGACTCGGCTAAACCAACAAAGCGCTTTTATATGTATGAAAGCCTCAGATTGTTTTTTGATAACGGTGGTGGGCCCTGCTATATCGTGTCTGTTGGTTCATACAGTGATGCGGTTATAAATGGTAACAGCACGGCGACACCTCCTACATCTGGGTTATCAGTAGGGCTTAAGAAGCTTGAGAAGTATGATGAACCGACTATTATCTTATATCCTGATGCTCCTCTATTAGCATCAGCGGCCTCATTTTATTCTCTTCAACAGCGTACGTTATCCCAGTGTGCTACGCTACAAGATCGTGTTGCACTGTTTGATTTAAGAGAGTCTGCAACGCGTGATCTTAATGATACGGTTGTTGAGTTTCGTAATAATATTGGTATTAATAATCTTAAGTATGGTGCTGCTTATACCCCTTGGCTTCATAGTGCTTATCCGAAGACGATCAGTTTTACCGTATTCAAAGATTATGTCACTAAAAAATCAGATTCCAGTACCGTTGATCTCGGTAAAATCACAGCTGATAGTGCGCTTAATGCATTGGTGACATCAGCAGAGAGTGCCATTACTGATCAAGCCACTATTGATAGCAAGGTGATAGCATTAAGGGGGGGTGAAAAAACCCTGAAAGATCAGTTTGCAAAGTTACGTAATGCAGTGGTCAATACAAATGATGCAGGGGCAGATGTTGCTTTAATAGCACTGCTGGGGTTCGTTCAATCCGTTGCGGTTGATATCACTGTTTGGAAGACAGCGCTAAAGGGTGAGAATCTGCTGCTGGATCTCAATGCCTATGCAAAAGATAAGTTGAAAGAAGCTATTCATGATTTGATTCAGCTTGAAAAGAATGATGATGTTCAGAGTCAAAGTGGCACGTCTGATGGTGATATCAATACCAATTATATTTTGTACGATGCTACAACATGGTTAGATGAATATGACACGTCAACACCTGCTGATGGAACTGCGGTAGAAGATATTGCAGGCAGCACATCAGATTATAATAACTCGGTTGCGGGTCCAACACTGGGTGATCACGCTACAGCACTGAATATTATCACAGGTAAAGATGGGGCAGGGTCTTCAGCAAAAGGGCTGGATGCTATCTTTGATTCTATCAATAATTTTGTTCAGGATGTTATTACTGCAGCAGATACGCATGCAGAGCTAACTCAGAATACGCTTTATGAAAAGCACAGTATTATTGGCAATATTGTTGAACATATAAAACGTGAGTATTCCAAAGTACCACCTAGCGGTGCTATTGCGGGTCTGTATGCCTTTGTAGATAACGCACGAGGGGTTTGGAAGGCTCCTGCTAATGTGAGTGTTAACTCAGTGCGTGGACCCGTAGAGGCCATTGATGCTGCAGAGCAGGAAGACCTGAATGTAGATGTTACAGGTGGCAAATCCATTAATGCTATTCGTACCTTTACAGGGCGAGGCACGATTGTCTGGGGAGCTCGTACGCTAGCTGGCAATGATAATGAGTGGCGTTATATTCCTGTTCGGCGTTTTTATAATATGGTGGAAGAGTCGGTTAAAAAATCGACTGCTTGGGCTGTATTTGAGCCAAATACGGCTCAGCTTTGGACCAAGGTAAAAGGGATGATTGAAAACTATCTGGTTCAGAAGTGGCGGGAAGGAGCACTTGCGGGTTCTACTCCAGAGGAGGCCTTTTTTGTAAAAATTGGTCTTGGACAGACTATGACTGCGCAGGACATTCTCGAAGGTAGATTGATTGTCGAGATAGGTATGGCAGCTGTTCGTCCTGCTGAGTTCATTGTCCTGAAGTTTATGCATAAGTTGCAGGAATCCTAATTGATTCTGTTTTAAAAGCATTTAACTAACTTATAGAGAATAGTCATGGCATATCCATTAACAGTATTTTCATTTCGTGTTGATTGGGGTGGTACACAGGCCGCCTTTTCTGAGGTTACGGGGCTTAATTTTGAAGTGCAGATCATTGAGTATCGTGATGGTTTGAGTCAGGAGTACTCCACCATCAAAATGCCGGGCCTAAAAAAGTATGGAAATCTCACTTTAAAACGTGGAGTTTTCGCCAGTGATAATGAGTATTTTGATTGGGTTAATGCAATCAAACTAAATAAACCTGAGCGACGTGATATTACGATTAGCTTGCTGAATGAAAACCAAGATCCGGTTATGGTATGGAAAGTTATGAATGCCTGGCCCACTAAGATTACCTCGCCAGATCTGAAGGCAAGTGGCAATGAAGCGGCTATTGAAACTATTGAGGTCGCACATGAAGGTATCAAGATTGAGAATGCTTGATCGGCATGCGCAATTTCCCTGTTGTATTTCATTTTAAAGTGGAATTTGGCACTGGCTCAGCAGATCAAGATAATCGTTTTCAAGAGGTTACTGGGCTGAGTGCAGAGGTCACTACTGAAGAGTTTAAGGAGGGGGGGCTTAATGACCATGTTCATAAACTCCCTACAGGCGCAAAGTATGGCAATTTAGTACTTAAACGTGGCTTTATCCATGATTCTGAAGTAGGGGGCTGGGTGCGTAAAGCTGTAGAGCAGTTCAATTTTGAACCGCTGGATGTATCAATCAGCTTGCTGGATGAAGAGAGCAATCCACTCGCCTCATGGCTGTTTGTGGATGCTTATCCAGTAAAATGGTCTCTCTCTGATCTTAAAGCCCAGGAGAATGCAATGGCTATTGAATCCATGGAGTTGGTTTATAAGAGTTTCCGTAAGGTTTAAATCATGCCGATTGAAATTAAAGAGTTAGTCATTAGAGCCACTATTGATTCGAAAGGTGATTCAAAGAGCGATCAGCAGAATACAGCTAAGCAAGTAGATGCGAAGGAAGATGTTGTGGCTGAGTGTGTTGAACAGGTACTTGAAATTTTGCGTCAGCAGCAGGAGCGGTGAATGAGCGGTGAGCTGAAAAAGATGCTGATTGAAGCATTCCGTGAGGCGGACTACGCTGGCTCTGCGGTAGATAGCTTTGAGGTGATGTTTAACCCCAATACCTATACTCAAAAATATGATGTTGTGTATGAGGATCGGCAGGGGCAAGGTGATACGGGAAGCCCTCAGGTGTTCGGTAAAATCAAACCTCAAGAGTACACCTTTGAATTCCTGTTTGATGGCACGGGTGCTGTTGTTGATAAAGTAGAAGTACAGCAAACAGTAGAGCGATTTCTTACTGTTACGGGTAAACATGATGGCGAAATTCATCGCCCTCTCTATCTAAAGCTCTCTTGGGGTGCGTTGCTCTCCAAGTGTGTGCTGAAGTCTGCTGAGGTCACCTATACCTTATTCAAGGCAGATGGTTATCCTCTGCGAGCCAAGGTTAAAGCCAGTTTTTCCGAAAATGTTGAAGATACTTTACGGGTTGCAGAAGCACGTACAAGTTCCCCTGATCTCACTCATATACACACAGTAGAGCAAGGAGAACATCTCTCCTTATTGGCTCAAAAATATTACGGTGATCCTTCTCGTTATTTTCAGGTTGCTCAATTTAATAATCTAAAAAATTATCGCCAGCTTAAGCAGGGAGAAGTGCTGGCATTTCCCCCTATTAAGGAACTGGAAGAGAGTCGTGCCAGCTAATGAGCAAAGAAGAGCTTCAGATTCCAACGCCTGCACCTGCTGACCGCCCCTCATTCAAAATTAAAGCAGATAGAAGTCAAATAAGTGATGAATATCAGGTGCAAGGGATAGTGGTTAATCGTAGCTATAATCGAGTGGCTTCAGCTGAGCTACTAATTTTAGATGGTGATCCCTCCAGTCAGGATTTTAAAGCAAGCAATGCAGAAGAGTTTAAACCCGGGGTTGAGATTGAAGTGCTGGCAGGTTATCACGGAGATGAATCATCAATATTCAAAGGTATTGTGATCCGTCATGCTATTCGAGTTTACAAGAGTAGGCCATCGGTACTGCGGATAGAGTGTCGAGATAAAGCAGTTAAGATGACAGTAGGGCGTAAAAGCAGTTACTTCTATGACATGAAAGACTCAGAGATTATGGAAGAGCTTGCAGGTAATGCAGGCCTTCAACCCTCCATTGAGGCAACAGATGTCAGCCACCCTCATATGGTTCAATTCTATGCTACGGACTGGGATTTTATGCTGACCCGTGCTGAAGCTAATGGCAAGTTGGTTGTTACGCAAGATGGTGAGCTGATCGTTGGCAAGCCAGATGCAAGTGGTGAACCGATACTCTCTCTCTCCTATGGTGGCAACCTGCTGGATTTTGAAGCGGTATCGGATGCGCGGGATCAATATTCAGCCGTGCAGTCTTTTGCTTGGGATGCCGCCAATCAAGAGATGTTTGAAATTGATGGTGTAGATCCAGCAGCAACAACACCTGGGAATTTAGACAGTAACAACCTCGCATCAGTCGTGGGGCTTGATACCTTGCAGCTAAAACATGCAGGTCAAGTTAAGGATGATGAACTGCAAGCCTGGGCTGATGGTGAGTGGATGCGTAGCAGCTACGCCAAGGTGCGAGGGCGGGTTAAAATTCAAGGAATAGCAGCGGTAACCCCCGGTGATGTTGTTGAACTGAGTGGTGTCGGTGATCGTTTTAATGGCAAGGCTTTAGTCTCTGGTGTTCATCATGAGATTAACAGTAAAAATTGGGAGACAGATATTGCCATAGGTCTCTCCCCCGACTGTTTTGGTGGAGCTAAAAAGGATGTAGTAGAAGCCAAGGCCAATGGCTTGTTGCCAGGTCTATCTGGCTTACAGATTGGTTTAGTTACCTCATTAGAAGACCCCGATGGTGAAAACCGAATACAGGTGCGCATACCCATGATTGATCCTTCGGAAGAGGGTATATGGTCACGTGTATCAACATTAGATGCCGGTGAAAATCGAGGCTCATTTTTCCTACCAGAGGTGGGTGATGAGGTGCTGCTTGGGTTTCTAAATGATGACCCTCGAAACCCTGTAGTTCTTGGCATGATGAACAGCAGTGCTAAGCCTGCTCCGCTTGATGCCAGTGATGATAATCATGAAAAGGGGTTTGTCTCTCGCAGTGAAATGAAGCTGGTTTTTAATGATGATGTAAATACCATAACTATTGAAACACCCAATGGTAATAAAGTGCTGCTGAGTGAAGAGGATGGCGGCATAACGCTATCAGATGAGAATAACAATACTCTGGTGTTGAATGCAGATGGCATCACCTTGGATAGCCCTGCTGATATCAATATTAAAGCAGCAGGTGATGTGAATATTGAAGGAGCCAATATAACGATTGCAGCATCGGCTCAATTTAAAGGAGAAGGGGGCAGTAGTGCAGAAATATCCTCTGGGGGCAGTACCGTAGTTAAAGGCTCAATAGTGCAGATTAACTAAGACAGGAGTGAAAGAGATCATGCCTCCAGCAGCTCGAGTGACAGACCTAAGCAACCATGGTGGAACGCTGATTGGTCCGGGTGATCCCACCGTGCTCATCGGTGGTATGCCGGCTTCTGTAGCGACAGATCAACATGTTTGTGTTATTCCTCCGCCAGCACACCTTCCTACTGTGAGTCCTTTTCCAATGGGTAGCACTACGGTACTTATTGGTGGCATGCCTGCTCTGCGAGTGGGTGATGTTTGCCTGTGTGGAGCTTCAGCGGCAATGGGTGAACCGACGGTTTTCATTGGGGGATAGCATGGCAGTAGAACGCTCATTTTTGGGAAAAGGCTGGGGGTTTCCACCCACATTTAATAAAAGCTCAAAAACAGTTGAGATGTTGTCAGATGAGCCAGATATTCGCTCTAGCCTTGAAATACTACTCTCTACCAATGTGGGTGAGCGGGTGATGCAGCCAAAGTATGGGTGCAATTTGCACCGCCTATTGTTTGAGCCAGTTGATACAACCTTGCAGGCTTATATTAAAGATTTGATTAAAACAGCGATCTTATATTTTGAGCCACGCATCATACTGAATGATGTGGTGCTTGTAGCTCAACCACTGGAAGGACGTATAGATATAGAAATTGACTATACCATTGCAACTACTAATACCCGAAAAAACTATGTGTATCCATTCTATTTAGAAGAAGGAACTGAGATAGGCTAATGAGTGGGAATTGTTGCTTCTTAAATCCTCTACAGCGTGATGGCATAAGTCAGCGTCAGCGTCTTGAAGAGGCATTGCGCCCCTCTTATGTTGCAGTAGATGAGCGGGATCTATCGGATCTACTACTGTATGCCCGTAACTATGCGCAGTTATTGCAGTACTACACCAACACAAATAGTCGTGGTGGTGATTGGGTTGAGTTTATTGATAGTGATATTTCAACCCTGATTGCCATTATTCATAACACAAATTATGAGGTGATTAAAAAACAGTTTAGTCAGCAGCTTGATGCCATCAAAAAGAAAACATTACCACAAAAAAAACTGGCCTATGGCGCGTTGTTGGAGACTATTTTTCAGCAGGCCAGACTATTTGATAAATGGTATCGGGACTCAGTCTCTGGTTTATCTTTGCAAACAGCGCTTCAACGGCTGATTGGCTCTGTTCTTGCGGATACGCTTTTAGGTAGTTTAAAGCATCTTAAGCGTGCTCAGGAATTGGGGCTTGCAGTAGAAGATGTAAAAGTGACAGAGTTTTCTTCTATATGGAAATTAGATACTGCAATCGTTGCTGATTCTCTGCTGTTTCCATCAGCTCCATTGATTGTTAAAGATGAATTAGATATCGCTATTGACCAAATAGAGATAGCCTTTAATGATTTTTATGATGCGCTGGTTTATATCATCAATAACGCAGAGGGGTATCTGAAGGAGACCCTGGATGACTACCCAGAGCATCAACCACACATGGCATTGTTCATCGCATTTTTGCAGATATTTCGTTATGCGCAAAGCCATCTTAATACCATCACAGCCCGACATCTAGATTTCTATTATATGGAGGTGTTGGGTCTTGAGCATAAGGCTGCTGTTCCAGATCAGGTGCATCTCGTATTTGAATTAGCAAAGAGTGCCTTCACCCAAAAAATTGCTGAGAAAACCCACCTAAAAGCAGGGAAGGATAGTGAGGGAAAAAATCTTTTTTATACGACTGATTCAGAGCTGGTGGTTAATCGTGCATCTCTTGATAAAACCCATGGGCTAAAAACCCTGTTTGTTGATAAGAATGAAAAAACGGCGGTAGTAAAAAATATCTATGCTGCTACGGATGCCGATACAGCTGATGGCATCTCTGCTGACATTGAAGATGAGCAAGGTAAATGGTTGACCTTTGGTGATGTCACCATGCCTTATGCCACAATTGGATTTGCCATTGCATCCCCCATGTTTTTTTTGGCAGAAGGAAGTCGCCATATTATCCTGCGGTTTAACCTTAAATCTATTACAAAGCTATTCAATCTAAATTCAGATTCGTCAAAAATAGAGGAAGAGCTACAGTATAACGTGAAGATTTCTGCTACGGGAGAGAAAGAATGGCTTGAGCTGGTAACAGATAAAGTTGATCTATCTTCTATATCAGCAACAGTTAAATATTTAGAGTTTAGGCTATCCCTAGGCGCTGATGATGGAGCCGTAGTTGCTTATGATGCAAAGCTACATGGTGATGGTTTTTCATCTTCTTATCCGCTGCTTAAATTTACGCTGGATAATAGTGGTCTTCCTGCGGGCAAGGTAGGTGCCTTGTCTACTGCTGCCCAGCGTGTACAGGATTACAGTGATGAAATCTCCCTGTATAATAAAAATGATCTAGTTCGTTTTGATGAAGATATCTATCAGGCACAAAAAAAGATAGATAAACCTGGTTTTCGGCCACCTGATTTCCCTTTGCTTTGGGGATTGATAGAGCCTTCATATCCCTATAAATATTTTCAGTCAATGGAAATTATAGGGCTTGATATTAGGGTGACAGTAGGGGGTGGTCTGCTCAATGATGTTGGTGTAAAAAACCTGATTCTTGAGAATGATGTCGGTAGCTTCGACCCTGCTAAGCCTTTTTATCCATTTGGCCCTGTGCCTCGTAAGGGTAGCCGTTTTTTTATTGGAAGCCATGAGGTTTTTCAGAAGAGATTAACGGCACTAAATCTCTCTATTGAGTGGACTGGGTTGCCTGATCAGAGCTTTAAATTTCATTATGCTAGCTACAAGAGCACAGATACAACTCCGGCGGAAATTGTAACAGCCAACAGTTATTTTACGGCTACTTTTAACATGCTTAAGGGGGGTGTTTGGAGTCCTGTAACGGGTTGTGCGGGGCAACAACTGTTTGGCTCAATAGTGAGTGTTCCACCGAAATTGGAATCGGCTCCGGCTGTGAAGCGTAAGATTACAATTAGCAGTATCACTGCGCCTTCTTCAGATGGCTGTGGAGGGGATGATGACTTGTTGGAAAGAGATGCAGAACTGCCGCCTTTCAATCGCCTTGATACTACCCTTAAACAGGGCTTTTTTAGTATATCCCTGGAGCAGAGTTTTCTGCATGAAACGTATCCACGTGTTTTAGGTGAGGCAGCTAGGACATTACCTCCAGGCACTTTTCCAAATCAACCTTATACCCCAATGATGGCCTCCTTTAGTCTTGGATACAGTGCTCATGAGAGCATTGACTACTGTCGGCTAAAAAAGGATGACTTTAAGCATCGGGTTGAACAGATCTATCAGATTGGTCCGTTTGGGTCGCAGGAGATCTTTCCCATTGCAGATGATGCAGCAGCGGACGAGATTATTATTAATCGTAAATTAGTACCTGAATTTACAGTGACATCTAAAGATGCCATGGGCAATACAGAGACGGGTGTAGCAGAAGGAACTCTCTACCTTGGCATTGAAAAATTAGATCCAGCACAAAATCTCTCCATACTGTTTCAGGTGGCTGAAGGTAGTGAAGTCCCGACCCTTTCCGCTCAACATGTGGTGTGGTCCTATCTTACAAATCAGGGGTGGGTTGACTTTGATGTTACAGAGATCATTGCGGATAGCACCAATGGTTTGTTAGGTTCGGGTGTGATCAAGTTTGCTATGCCAAAAGCCATGACCAAAAGCAGTACGATTCTGCCTGCTAAATTGTATTGGATTAAAGGAAGTGTGCTAGAAAAAACGATAGCCATACCTCAAATGATTGCGCTTCACCTGCAAGCGGCTGTAGCTAATTTCCATGATCAGAATAATAGCCCTAAGCATCTTGCTCAAGCACTACCTGCTGAAACAATTGGCAAATTAAAAAGCCGTAATGCAGCGATAAAATCTGTGACACAACCTTATGCCTCTTTTGATGGGCATATAAAGGAGTCTGATGAGCTGTTTTACCAACGTGTTAGTGAGCGTTTGCGGCATAAAAATAGAGTAATCACCCTGTTTGATTATGAACGCATGGTGCTGGAACAGTTTCCTGATATTTATAAGGTTAAATGCGTTAACCATACAAGCCGCAGCTCTGAACATGCCCCAGGTTATGTGAGGGTTGTTGTTGTACCAGATCTGCGGAATAAAAATGCAGTGGATCAACTTAAACCTCAGGTGAGTCTTAATAAGTTAACTAAAATTGCAGAATATCTGACGGAGTATGCCCCAGATTTTGTTCGTATTACGGTAACAAATCCTGAGTATGAAGAGATAAAGGTCAATTTTAATGTGCAGTTTAACTCAGGATTGGATAAAGGGCTTTACACAACAGAATTGAATCAGAGCATTATCAATTTTCTCTCACCATGGCTCTATGATGCAGCAGCAGATATTACTTTTGGAGGACGAATTCATCGCTCCTCTATTCTTGATTTTGTAGAAAAACAGAGCTATGTGGATTTTGTAACAGAGTTCACGATGGATCACTGCGTAAATGAGAGATGGAAACTCAATGTAGAGGAGGCAATTACAACAACGACCAGCTCAGCTTTAACATCCGCTGCTAAACATGACATTAATCATGATATAAATTCATGTGGTGGCTTTGTTAGAAAACATAGGTGCAATGTCTCTTTGACTGGTTCTGGATCAGGTGTGGATAACTGCTGCCCTGGTAATGTTGTTTTTCCTGTATCAAATAAACAACCATCAAAAATAGATCTAAGTAAAGAGCATGTTAAAAATTACCTTGGTAATAGCCACACTCGTGAGCTGCATGATCTAAATAATATCTCTCCCATGTGCCACATTGATGTGATTGATAAGGATCGCCGTTATCTCTTTAGCACAGTCTCTGAGGCGCTTGATATGAATTATGATTATTGTGCTCACTGCTTTAGCCGAGAGTTATCAAAGCGATGAGGACTAAAACGGCCAAGCAGGTCTCTGAGCTTGATTATATCGTTAAGATGCCGATGCTGGAAAATAGTCAGGATTATGCTTTTTTACGACAGGAGGGGCTTAAGCAGATTGAGAAGCTTGGGCATAAGTTATGGACGGATTACAATACGCATGATCCTGGCGTAACCTTCCTTGAGTTGCTTTGCTATGCCATTACCGACCTGGGTTTTCGTACAGGATATGATGTTAAAGACCTGCTCTCTAGTTATGCTGACGGCATCACCGTTAATAATACTGATTTTCATACTGCTAGAGACATTTTAACCAGTAGTGCTGTTACCTTTGATGATTTGCGTAAATTGCTAATTGATATTCATGGGGTGCGTAATGCCTGGATAGAACCTCATTGCAGTATTAAATATTGCCTTAATAAAACAGATCAAGTTTTAGAAAATTGCCCTGGCTCGAGTTCAAAGATAGCAACAAATGATCCACTCAATGGGCTGTATGATATTTTTATCGAATATGAGTCATTTGTTCAAACAGAATACACCTCACATGCCGTTAGCTCTCCAGTGTTGCCTGGAGGAGGTAATGCTATCCAGCCAGGAGGGCGAGGTATTCGGTTTGATGTTCTGCAAGGCCTATATCTTGAGTCGGTGACGCTCTATCCAAATAAGATAGGAGAGGTCAATATAGAGTTGTTTAATGATGATGGAAAAAAGCTTAAAAGCTTTCTTGTCACCTTAAATAAAGCCAATAAGAAAAATATAATCAAGCTGGGTGTTTTTATACCAGCAGGAAAAAAATATAGATTAGAAGCTCACAGTGTCGGAAACCTAAAGCTTTATCGCACCAATAATCCATCGTATCCCTATGGCATAGAAAACCAAATTACCCTAACTGAAGGGGCAAAAGGTAATGTTTCACTGAACCCATATTATTTCTTTTACGATTGGAAAGTCGCCTATATCAATCGACCTGATCTTACCACGGTAATAAGCCAAGATATTATTTCTGAAGTAAAGAATAGGGTGCACAGTCAGCGCAACCTTTGTGAAGACGTTGTTAATATATGTAATCTAAATATTGAAGATATTGCTGTCTGTGCGGATATTGAAACTGAACCAGGTGCTGATTTAGAAGATGTGCTGGCAGAGATGTTTTACCAGCTAGAATTGTATGTATCCCCCGTGGTTAATTTTTATACCATTGATGAGTTGGTGGCACGCGGTAAAAGGATGGATGAAATATTTGAAGGCCCCATGTTGGAACACGGTTTTATTGATGATGAAGAGTTTGCCAGAATTCGTCGCCGTTGTGAGATTAGAGCCTCTGATGTAATCAATATTATTATGGGTATCCCTCTGGTTAAGGCGGTAAAAAGTATTGCGCTGCTGGGTTTTATTGATGGTGAATTTCGTATTCAGGAAGAGTGGCTGCTTAGCCTGGCCATGGATCAAGGGCGAGTGCCAAAGTTTAGTCCTGGCCTGTCAAAAATTGTCTTTTTTAAAAATGGCTTCCCTTATTATGCAAATCGTATTCAGACCACTCCCTTGCTTAAAGAGAAAAGAGCCGGTGATTTACATAGCAAGTTAAAGGGGCATGAGAATGATCTGCCAGTGCCGGTAGGGGAGTACCGTGACCCTAGCAAGTATTATCCTATTCAGAACGAACTGCCCATTACCTATCGAGTAGGGGGGGTAAGGGTTGAAGAGTCACAGCCTGCACTGCGTAAGGCTCAGTCACAACAGCTTAAGGCATACCTCATGTTCTTTGAACAGCTGTTGGCTAACTATTTAGCGCAGCTTGCTAATGCGCGTGAGCTTTTCTCCTGGCAAGAAGGTGCGACGACTACCTATTTCTCCCAAATGATTAAAGAGGGGGATATTAAAGACCTTAATGATATCTACAATGCCGATCAAATACGGAATTATTTACCAGTAGATATGCGTACATCAGATCTTGAAAAAAATCTGACCAAAGTACTACAGCTGATGGCAGAGGATAGTCGTACAGCAGAGGAGCGAAAGAGTCGTTTTCTTGATCATTTAGTGGGTCGATTCTGTGAGCGTTTTACGGATTATAGTTTGCTAATGTACAACCTTTTTAAAGAAGATGCGGTAGCTAAAGTTAACGACACAAAAAAGAGATTTTTGCAAGAGTATCCCCTATCCAGTCGGAACCGAGGGCAGGGCTATAACTACGCATATCCATCGGAAGAGAAGAGTATTTCAGGTTATCAGCGGCGACTATATGGCCTCATTGGAATCAAAAATGCAGTGCGCCGTAATCTGTCAGGCCATCGTTTTTTTATTGAATCAGCGGTTGTAGATGGCATCGACAGATGGCATTTCATTCTTAAAAATAGAAATGATGCCATTATATTTAAGAGTATTGCCTGTATATCAAAAAGTGCGATTGAAGTATTGCTCGATTTTGCTTTAGGTATTGGAGGTAATAAGAGCAACTATAAGTTGGATGAAACGGAGAGCCGATATAATTTAGTTCGTCTTTGTGACGATGCTACAAAAAGCACGGCTATTGGATATACCACCTCCAAAGAGAGTTGGGATGAAGTCGTAAGCTACTTTAAAAAATATGGTGAATCTGAGGGATGCCATGTTATAGAGCATATTTTGCTACGCAAGCGAACCAGTGATGATCCCTTTATGCCGGTGCAGATAAATGATCCAGGAGAGTGTGATTGCATCAATGTAGAAGACCCCTACTCATTTCGTATGACATTGGTGCTTCCCTCATGGAGTGCTCGTTTCAATGATATGAAATTTCGCCGTTTTGCAGAAGAGACATTACGGCGGGAAGCTCCAGCTCATATCTTCACCAAAATTTGTTGGATTAGTCATGCTCAGATGATGAATCTAGAGGTGGCGTACAATGCATGGGCGAAATCTTTAGCTGCTCTGGATCATGGACAAACAGCATGCAGGGATAAAGATGAAGTGAATGAAATACAGCTGCAAACCGGTGCGCTTCCTTTGCCAGCGACCAAAACAGAACATCAGGCATATAGTGAACAGTTAGATGTGTTAATTAAAGCACTGCATGGCCTAGTGACTATCTATCCATTGGCAAGGCTGCATGGCTGCTCTCAGACAGTCGGGGATGATCCAGTGATGACACTGGATAACTCAACCTTGGGCACATTTTAAATTACAGGGTATTTACCATGGATGCGACAAACGCTTTCTATCCAGAATTTGTAAAGAACCAACTGCTTACAAGTACCCAGCTTAATCAGATGTTTAACTATCTGGATGAACAGGACAGGCTGAGTCGGGTGAAGCTAACGGGCACAGGCAAGGCGTGTGGCCTTATTTGGGAGAAGAGTGCAAACGGTAAAATAGTAACGATTGCAGGTGGGTTTGGTATTACCTCAGATGGTTATCTGTTAAAGCTGGCGGGTGCATCATATACCCATTGGCGCACTTATAGTGATCCAGATGTGGATGACTCTGATGCTAAGATTAGCTCGCCCCTGTATGAGCTGTGGCAAAAAAGTGGGAGCCAAGCAGGACAGATTGATATTCTTGAACTTGAAACAGAGAAAATAGATGGCAATAAATCTCTGACAAGTGCTCAGCTTTCTGGGCGTGTTTTAGTGCTCTATTTAGAGAGAAATAGAGTAGACCTGAAGTCCTGTCTGGTGACAGATTGTGACAGCAAAGGTCGTAGTATATACCTAACAGTGCGAGTACTGTTGATTCCAGAGAATATTTTTAATCCAGTTGCTAGCTGTCCCTCTGCTCCTACTCTTTTGAGCGTTCCCCGACTACACACTAAAGCGCCATTAACAGAGGTTAATACTACAAGGAATATTAATAAGGGCTACCATAAAATTGTCGCCGCCCTTAAAAAAGATTTAACCGATGGCATTGCTTTAGCCTTTAAAAATTATGGCCAATTTCTGGGGCTTGATTCAGCAGCGCCTTGGCTGAGTGATCTGACTGGATGGTTCATCCCCCTTAATCGCACAAACAAGGTTAATCAGTATTATTATGATGTAATCAAAGACCTTGCATATGCTTACAATGAAATGGTCTCAGCTGCTTGTGAATTAATGACAGAGTGCTGCCCTCATTTTAATTTCCCTCGGCATCTTATGTTGGGATCAATGGATGGGAAGGTGGGTTTTTGCAATGAATTTAAAGCATCACCTGTACGTAATGTTATACAGAGTGATCTATTGCGAGTGCGTAAGCTCTTTATACGTCTACAAGAACTTATTGAAGCCTTGCCGAAGAATCTAAATAAAAATAGACCGCTTCGCTTAACCCCCAGTCATACTGAAAAATATCAATTGGGAGAGCGTGCGATTCCTTGGTATTTTGAGAATGAGTCCCTGCAAAAATATTGGCAACCAACGCATTGCTGTACTACAGATAAACTCTGGTCTTATTATACACCTGGTGATTTAAATTATGATTACAACAAAGTCTCATTGATACGGATTGAAGGGCATCTTGGTAGAGCGTGGCGGGAAGGTAAAAATAAAATCACGTTGGCGAAACGTCAATATAATGTTGAATTTAACCTATTGGTGTTATACCTGGATGGAGCTGGGGCAGGTGAAAATGAAATATTTGATAAGCTAACTCAGAAATATAAAGATAGAAAAGAAGCTAAATTAGCGCTGAATTATATGCTTGATGATGCTATTAAAGAGGATGCTTTTTCAAAGCACCTCTTTGGCATAAAATATAGAGAGAAGATACAAAAAATTGATGGGATTAATAGAGGTATTTATGAGTTTAGGCGAAGATTAAAAAGCGTTAGAGAAGAGCGTAAGTCTCTTTGTAGTGTGGGCTTTCTTGAGGCAGATTATGGTGAGGTGCGTGCTGAAATATTGTGTATGTTACGTCGTTGTGAAGAGCATCTTTCCACCTCGGATAGAAAATACACGGCTGCTGTTTCCTATGTCTCTGAAGAGACGCATGTAACGGCTATAAAGGAAGCCGCGATAACTAGAAAACAACTGAAGCAGCGTATTTCTGAGCTGGGAGAAGGGAGTGAGCGTAAGGCATTAGTTGTAGAAGAGGCGGCTGTTGAAGCTGACTTAATTGTGATGGAAGCTGAACGGGGTATGCTCTCGTTCGCCAAAAAAAATGCCTTGATGAATATTGCAAATAGTGCAGCAACAGAGATGGAAAAAGCAGAAGAGTCAGTAAATCAAGCGGGTGAGTTGATGGCCGTATTACGGGCAGGCAATAGTGAAAGCATTATGCAACTGGCTAATGAAGCCTCTAATAGTACGTTTTCTGAAAACCTAAAAGAGCTGATTACTCTTCTACCAAAGCAGCTTATTGCATTTGATTTTGATGCCTTTAATGAAGCATTCAAATGCCTTGTTGTAAACATCATTGAGCAGCGATTGATGCATCTGCTTAAGTTGATTATTTTTCTTCAGAGAGCAAAGGGCGATATTGACAAGGGTGTAATGGCACTTATGCTGAAAAGCTTGATGCTTAAACAGCAAGATATAGAACATGCGCTTCTTACTGTGCAGCATGATTGCCGAAATAAACGTTTAGTCTATATCCACTACCTCTATCAGTATTTACGTGCGCATGATAATAACCGTTTTTCTGATTTTGCCTCACGTAACCCTGGTATGGAGCACTTAGCAGGAGTGGAGCCTGGGGGAACCTTTATTCTAGTGGCAGAAAATGAAGATCCACATGCAAAAATAGTGGCTGATTTTGCTTTGGCAGGGAGTGTTCCATGCTGCTGTGAAGCTCCTGTTGACCTCTGTCTTCCTCCTGTTGCAATGCCTGACTATCATATTGAATACCTCCATTTAGATGAGGAGGGTGAAGGCTATCAACCTGTGATGTTTACGCTTGATATCCTGTCAAATGATTATGATCTCAATGAGACAAAAGGGAGCGAAAATTCAGCCATTCGTAGCATTGAGCTGATCAAAGAACAATCTGAACTGGATGCTGATTTAAAGATTATTTCAGGCAGCCAAATATATTATGAGTTAAAAAATCTAAAAAAAGGAGAGGTGCTTGATCGATTTAGCTATCGCCTTAAAGTAGAAGGCAAATGCAGTGGTGAAGATATAGCTCAAGTACTTGTGTTGCTTGTACCGCAAGTGAGAGAAGTGCCAAAGGTTGGTGCTATAGCTGGAAAAATAACGTGGTTCAAAATGCCATTAGAAGGGCATGTTGTTTATATTGAAAATTCTGAGCGTACCGCAGTAACAGATCCAAGAGGGCAGTTTTATTTTAAAAATATGAATGCGGGCAGCTATACCGTAAGGGTTGACTTACCGGAGTTTGATATTACTGAATCAGTTGTGTCAGTGGTTGAAGTTGGAAAAACGGCACGAGCTGATTTCGAACTGCCTAAAGAGAAGGGGGATTTTACAGGTAACCTACAGGTTGAGGTGGTAACACTAAATGATGCGGGTAAACATGAACGGGTTACAAACGTCTCTTTAAATCTAATGGATGGCGTGCGTGTGGTGGTTGGAGTCAGTATGCAAAACCCTGACCTTTATATAATGAATGATATACTAGCAAAGTTATATACGCTTAAGGTGACTGCGACTGGTTTCAATGAAGTTAGTGTGCCTGTGGTTATTGTTGCTGGTGAAACAACAGTACTAGAAGTTCCTATGGTTTCTATTTTGAAAACTATAATCCCTCATAGGTTTGTTGAGTATGTTGCAGTTGATAAAGGTGTCCTTTCTTCTGATGCTAAAACTAAAATTATGGATCTGTATGATAAGCGCCGTAAAAAAGTTATTGGCGAAGTGATTGCTGTTACGGCAGATGAAGAGAATTTATCTGCATCAGAGGCATACAAGAAAACATTGGAATATGTAACGGCAACAGTACAAGATTCAAAACTATCTGAGCGAGATATTATTGATGCTTACAAAGCAGTATCTGAGCGCCTTGCAACCGCTATCGAAAGTACGGATAGTCAGTCTAAAGAAAAATATAGAGTATTGTTGGCTAGTTCAACAAAAGCCATGATGGATAGGATTTCATTAGAAAATCCTGAAACCGTTAAACCTAAAACAAAAAAAGCTTTAATTGATATACAAGATGCCGTGGCTGTTGCAGGTGTCGATGTTGAACGAATGTGGAAAGAGTGGAGTGGGGATGAGTTAAGTTCAGATTTGGGATTAAAATCCATTGCATCAATAAAAGGTTTAAATTGAATTAGGAGTGACAGCTTTGTCTGGGCTTCAGCACACCATACAACGGCAAAGATTTGAATTTACCTTGTCAACTCAAGAGCAGGCGCATGAACTACAGGAGAAGATCTGTAGTTTAAACGGTAAAATATTGGTTCAATTGATGAATCAACTATTTACAGAGTGTGTATTGCCGGATGAAATTATCCGCTTAAATAGAGTGGAGCTAGATCTTGGAATACTTTCTGCTTCAGATTTAGAGCAGCAGTTGGAAGAAGGCCTTAGGGAACAACTTGATAAGGTATTAAGAGAAAGCATTAAAACATTACGTGATGCCCCAGATAAAAATAACATGGGTCAGATATGCCATCGCAACCAATCTAAGTTAAAAGTGCTGTGCTATTTTTTGCAAACAGGCATGTTGCCTTGGTGGTCGGCTAATAGTGCAGCATGGAAGCCAGAGCAGCAACTACTTCAACTGATTGAAACGTCACCTAAAGAGGTTGAGGAGGCATTGCGTGGTATTGCTTCAGCTCGAGTGGTTGCAAGAATTGTGAAGCAGTTTACCCCGCAGACATATTCTAAATTGCTCAAGTTGTTAGTATCAATTCCCAGTAGTGAAATTGAAGTGGTGATTAATGATTGGATACATCTCCTGAGTTCTTTTTTTGATGCTGCTGAGATTAAACCGGTGCTGGCTGCCAACTTTGGATCTCATCCCCTGCAAGGGAAAAGCAGGGTGGAATGGGTATGGCAGAAGGTCATGATCTATCTATTGAAAGATCGGCAGGTTTTAATTTCAGCTTCATCCCTCTCTTGGCAGCTAATTAAAGATATAGCTACTTTGCTTAATACACATGTAGAGAGTATATCGATCCAACTAATACACTATACAAACAGACAGCCATCAATTAAAAATCAAGTGATTACTTGGCTTAATACAGAGGGAGTTCAATCTCTATCTAAAGATGTGAAACAGAATCTATTACGATCGGTGCAGCAGGATAAGTCGCCACTAAGGAATAAAAATAGCACGGAGCAGATAGTAACAGTGCTTGATAAACAAGGAGAGGTGGTGCAACCACAGCAGCCTGTTATTACCACTGAGAGTAACAGGCTAAACCCTGCAAAAGATGCGACTCAAAAGAGAAAGGCAGCTGCGGATGTAAAAAGAGATCAGCTGTCGCAGATAATGGAAGAGGTGTCAGTAAATGCATCTGATCTTCAGGGGGATAGCCAGAGCTACTATGTCAGCAATGCTGGGCTAGTGCTTGTTTGGCCCTATCTGAAACATTTTTTTACTACGCTGGGTCTGCTGGATGGAATGCAGTTCTGTTCTATCAAAGAGCAGGAGCGCGCCCTGCTACTGCTGCAATATTTGGTTACAGATCAAACTCAATGGCCAGAACATCAACTGCTACTTAATAAACTGCTTTGTGGATGGCCAAAAGACGAGCCAGTTGCTGCATCTATTGAACCCACCAAGCAGGAGTTACAGGAATCAGACGAGTTGCTAAAGAGTGTGATTGAAAATTGGGGTGCGCTTAAATCCACCTCTGTAGCTGGCTTACAAACGGCTTTTCTTCAACGCGAAGGAGGCATCAAGCACCAGGGACAAGGCTGGCAAATTCAAATTGCCCGTACGGGGTATGACATCCTGTTGGATAAGCTGCCCTGGGGTATGAGTTTTATTCGATTACCCTGGATGAAAGAATCGCTATTTGTGGAGTGGTAATGGATGTTCAAAATAAAATGGCCAGCAATGCACTGACTCTGGAGACGGAGCTGGCATGGTTTTCTGCTGTAGCCAAAATGCGAATAGATCAAAAGTTTGAAAGAGAATTACCTCAAAATGAAGCCATGCTTCAACCTCCAGAGCATGACCCAGAAGCATCTATCTATGCTAATTTTATCCAACATTATGGAATGAGCCCAGAGGAGCGGTTGATTGTACTGCTTGCACTTATCCCCTACATACGTCCCCAGTTATTGGATCTATTTTTCCAGACAGATGAACAGTTAAATCGGGGGTGTACAGCATTAGGAGGCATTCAAGGGAAGATGCATGGGGGGTTTCTGCCCACGGGTGAAACGGCACTTTTTTTATTGGCGGGAGACGATCTTCAGGCGCGTTTTGAATACCAACAGATGTTTGAGAGTGGCCACTATTTTGCGCGCCACAACCTGCTGAAACTGGAGATGGCGCCTGTTGGAGAACCACCGCTCAGTGCTCCATTGGTGATTGCCGATGAGATTGTAGATTTTCTGACCCGAGGTGATCTTCGTAAGCCAGATTTTAGTCGAGAGTTCCCCGCAAAACTAATTAGCAGCGGAATGGAGTGGGCTGAACTGGTATTGGCTTCAGGTACCCAAGAGCAGATTAATGAACTGATTATCTGGATGCGGCATGAAAAGACGCTCATGGATGAGTGGGAGCTTGGGCGGCGACTGCGGCCTGGATATAAAACACTTTTCTATGGGCCACCGGGAACAGGCAAGACACTGACAGCCACTTTACTGGGAAAACGATTGGAACGGGATGTCTATCGCATTGCTCTTTCATCCGTTGTTTCTAAGTATATTGGTGAGACGGAAAAGAATCTGGAACGAATCTTTGGTAGTGCTGAAAATATGAACTGTATCCTCTTCTTTGATGAGGCAGATGCCCTGTTTGGCAAGCGAACTAATGTCAGTGATGCACATGACCGCTATGCCAATCAGGAGGTTTCTTACCTTTTGCAACGGATTGAAGAGTTTCCTGGTGTTGTGATCTTAGCCTCTAATTTTTGCAATAACATCGACGAAGCCTTTATGCGCCGCTTTCAAGCAGTCGTTCACTTTCCTATACCCAATGTAGATGAGCGTGAACAGCTTTGGAACAACGCTTTCTCTAAACATTCCAGCATAGCTGAAGATTGGAATATCCGTGAGGTTGCCATCCGCTATGAGCTATCGGGTGGCGCCATTATGAACGTCATTCGTTATGCATCACTGATGGCTATTGATGCAGGAACCAAAGTAATTCAGCACGATGATGTGATAAACGGTATTCGCCGAGAGCTGCAAAAAGAGGGAAAAACCCTATAAATTCAGGTTGAAATATCATGAGTGCTACTAGCCAAACAGTTCAGACTGATCGTTCATCAACCGTATCACGGGCGGCGGCCAATCGTGTGCAGACCAAGCTGTCGGTTGGGCGCAGTAATGATAGTCATGAGCAGGAAGCAGATCGGGTTGCGGATGTGGTTGTGAGAGGCAGAAGTGTGGCAGGGCCTGCAGCGACATCAGGAGAGAGTATCTCATCAGCCAGTGCCGCCTCTGTACAGCGAGCCCCCACCATTTCTCGCTTGGCGAATAGTGCTGCTCAGCGAAAGTTGCAACGGCGGGAGGTAGAAGAGAGAGAGAAGCAGAAACAGGAGAAGGTTCAACGGCAGGAAGAAGAGCCTCAAACCAAACTGCAACGACAGGAAGAGGAGGAGGAAGCCCAGCCTAAACTGCAACTGCAGGAGGAAGAGCCTCAAACCAAACTACAACGACAGGAAGAGGAGGAGGAGCCAGTCCAGGCTAAAAAAGTAGAGGCTCGGGCTAATGTTAGAGATAAAAAAGAGTTCCCCGTTCTCAATCAGGTTGAGCCGACGCTTTTTAGTAATAAAGGCAAAGGTGAAAAACTAGATGATGAAACCAGAGTTTCCATGGAGACAGGGTTTGGGGCTGATTTCAGTGGTGTAAGAATTCACCAGGGCGGCGATGCTGAAGTGATGAGTCGTGACCTGAAGGCTCAGGCTTTCACCCACGGAAAGGATGTCTTCTTTAATACAGGTAAATATGAACCGGATACGGTTCGAGGAAAAATGCTGTTGGCACATGAGTTGACCCATGTGGTGCAACAGGGGGCAGCTGAACAGAAAGTACCTGAAAATAAGATCCAACAGAATAATGCCAAGCGCAATGCTCCCCCTCCAGAACCCGCTGATAAAGAGACCCAAAAGGCAGAGCAACAGGCAGCGAGTAAGCTTAAAGAGAATGAACCTAAGCCTAATGAAGCACCAGTAGCGGCAGATAAAGCTAAAGTAGCGACTGAAAGCAAAGGAGAAGAGAGTAAAGAGGGAGCAGAAAAGAGAGATGCGCAAACAGGAAAAGTCAAACCAGTAAAACTCGGAAAAAAGAAACCCAAAGGTAAAGGGAAATCTAAAGGTGCTGGAGGTGGTGTAGGGGCATTTCTGCGTAAAACCACAAAAGATGCTTTTGAGGCGAAAAAGACAAAGGTCTCAAAACTGGCAGAAAATGAAAAAAATAAAGAGACAGCAGAAATCAAGCTGACTCATACTGAAAAAGCGGTAGTGCCTCCGGTTGAAGAGGGGCAATCACGAGCCAAGGCAAGCCAAGTAGAGAGTGTTGAACAAGCTAAAGAGCCACAACCGGATGAACGCAAGGCCAAAGAAAAATTTAATAAGGCACTAGAAAATGCAGTCCCCAGCACGTTGGAGGCGGTAGATAAATTTAAAGATAAAGGTAAAGGCCGAGCAGTAGGCAATGTGGTAAAAGGGGTTGTTACTGCGGATACTCAAGCGGTAAAAGGAACCTATCAAGAGATTGAAAACCCACCAGAACCTGCGCCTTTAGAGCAGGAGCCAGAAACCTTACCTGAAATTGAACAAGCCCCCGAGACTGAAACTCTGAATATGGGTGATGGTGTGGTCGGTGAGATTCAAGCTGAACATACAGACCTCTCTAATTTTGAGAATAAATCAGATGAGATGCTTAAAAAAGAGGGAATCAAAGATGAACACCTCGATATGGTGGATGAAGGTGATCTTGCTGAAGCCAGTAAAGACCGCAAAAATGTAAAAGATACGGTTAAAAAAGCGCCTAAAGAGGCAAAGAAAGTTGAACAGCAAGAGAAACAAAAAGTAAGTAAGGAGCTGACTAAAGAGGAGCAGGCAGGTAAGCAGAAGATGCAGGCTGAGCGAAAGAAGGAGTTGATGGCAACTCAGAATGATCAGAAAAAAACCAAGAGCACGATTGAGCAGAAACGCCAGCAAGTGACGGAGCAGATCAATGGCATATACAAAAAAGCCAATGATACGGTAAAGCTGAAGCTTGAAAACCTGGAAAAGCAGTCGTTGGCTGCTTTTGATGCAGGTGAAAAAAAGGCGACTAAAGCATTTGAAGACAATGTTAAACGGCGCATTAATGCCTTTAAAAAGCGCCGCTATGACCGCTTTGGTGGTAGCTTATTATGGGCCAAAGATAAGCTGTTTGGCATGGATGAACTGCCAGAAGTTAAAGGGATCTTTGATAGTGAAAAAAGCCGTTTTATTACCAAAATTGACGAGCTAATTAAAAAAATCACGGCAGAGAATAAGCGAGTTATTCAAGAGTGTAAAGAGGTCGTTGCTACTGCCCGTAAAGCAATAGAAAAATTTGTTCAGGGTCTTGGTCCTGAACTGCGCAATACAGGTCAAGCGGCGTTAAAAGAGATGAAGGGCAAACTGGATGCCCTGGATAAAAAAATCAATGATAAAGAGAAAGAGCTAAAGAAAAAGCTGGAAGCAAAGCGTGAGGCGGCTATCAAAGCAATTGAGCAGAAGATAGAAGCAATGAAAGAGGCGATGTCAGGTTTGATTTCAAAGCTGGGTAATCTGTTACTTAATGCCATGCTTAAATTCTTTCAGTGGGCACTAAAGAAAGCCGGTTACTCCAGTGACCAGCTGATGGGGGTTATTAATAAAGGCAAAGCGGTCATCAAGAAAATTGTTACTGATCCAGTTGCCTTTATTGGCAATATCATAAAAGCAGTTAAAAAAGGTATTGGGCAATTTGTTACCAATATCAAAAAACACCTTATTAGCGGCCTTATTGGTTGGCTTACGGGAGCCATGTCAGATGTCCCTATTACATTGCCTGAAAAATGGGATATGAAAGGAATTCTGCATTTGGTTTTGCAGATACTGGGATTGACCTGGGATCGAATTAGAACAAAGCTGGTTAAACGGTTGGGTGAAAAAGTTGTAAAAATGGCTGAAACCAGTGTGACCGTTGTTAAAACTTTAATAAAAGAAGGTCCCATTGGTCTTTGGAATATGATTAAAGAGAAGGCTGCTGAGATTAAACAGCAGGTGATGGAAGGGATTCGTAACTGGGTTATTACACAGGTCGTTAAACAGGCTGTTATCAAACTGGTCAGTTTTCTCAATCCTGCGGGTGCTATTCTCCAGGCGATTTTGGCAATCTATAACACCATTATGTTTTTTGTAGAGAATTGGCAGCGGATTGCTAATTTTGTATCTACTGTCTTCAACTCTATCAGTGATATTGCTAATGGCAAGCTCTCGGCGGCTGCTCAGGCTGTTGAAAATGCCATGGCCATGACGATCCCCATTATTCTTAATTTTCTAGCGCGCTTGTTGGGGCTTTCAGGTATTGGCAAGGCGGTATCAAAAATCATCGGTAAAATTCGCAAGCCTATTGACAAGGTCGTCAATAAGGTGGTTGATAAAGTTGCTAAATTATCAAAAAAATTAATGAAGAAAGGGAAGGCTGGTGCAAAAAAAGCGGCCGACAAAGTTAAGGGTTTGATTTTTCCAAAACAACCCTTTAAAAGTGGTAAAGAGAAACATGCGATACAAGTAAAAAAAGTAGGTGGTAAATCTGTAATTGTTGTTAGAAGTGTTGAGCGAAATATAAAAGAGTTTGCTGCAGATGCAGAGGAAAAAGCTCTAAACTTTGATAAAGCAGAAAAGAATGAGGTTGGTAGGTTGACCAATCAACTTAAGGATAAGTATAAAATATGGCCAAAATTAAAAGAAGAGACAAAAGCACAACAAAGAACAAAAAGAGGGAAGTATAGAGATATTGGACGCTTAATGATTAAAATAGCTCAACTGACTCCTGCTACTGAAGAGATCCCTGAAAGTGACAAGCCTATATATACCCCAGAATCAGGGCCAGGTGGTATAAGTCGTGCTAAAAGTGCAGAAATACGAACACTTACAATGAAGAATATTCCTCAAGGAGAAAACACTAATAGCAGAGAGAATATTCCTGGCATTAATACTTCTGGATATGAAAAAGCATCACAGTATCGTTTGCATTTGATCCATCATGGGCTGGGCGGGCTTGCTGCGAGCAATACAAATAATCTGGTGGCAGGGTCTAAAACTACAAATGAAAGAATGCGAGGGAGTGTTGAAAATATAACGCTAGAAGCAGTAGGAAAAAGAGGGAAACAGCGAAGTGGAATTATTTCGAAAGGGATGCCTAGATTATTAAATTATAAAACAACAGTAACATATGATGATAAGGCTCCGTTTGTAGCAAAAAGAATTACAACAATATCAAAAGAGAAAAAAACAGGCGCAATTATTGGGAAATTTGATGCGAACAATTATTAGTTGGAATAGTTTGTTTCCTTACTTCGGAATGGGGATATATGGAAATTGCCTCGGTTAATAGTTTGATGATTTTTTGTTATAGCGATTGTCATCAGGGGTAGCGGTACTGAGCAAAATCACCTCAATCTCTTCAATAATCTCTTCTTGGCGCAGTGCGTTGCATTGGCGTATCAGGTCTGTTGATTTGTCATCTAAGTGTTGAGTAGCGCCTTCTAGGTGTCGAACTCGATGGAGGTTTTCTGCCATTAAAGAGGTGTACATAATTTTGTGCAGAGTGGTGAATAGATAATGTTCAATAAGTTCGGATAGGAACGCTTGTTGTGGCAGATTAAGCAGGGGTGGATGTGGTGGTTTTTGTTTGGTAGTGCGCTGTTTTTTGAACGGCGGTAGTACGTTTGTGCTGACAACCTGTTCGTTATCAGGGTCATGATAGATTGCAATAAGTGATGGTGTGTGGGCTTCTGTTTGTAAGCGGGCTAAGGTGTTAATGATTTCAAATAGTGTCTTCTCTGCCTCTTCAATGACATTGGCTCCATTAATGAGGGCGACTATACGTGGATCTTTTTCTAGTTGAGCGCAGAGCTTGCGTCCTATTGCTATTAGTTTGGGTGTGTGATTGTTGTTTTTATGTATGAGAGATTCCATTTTCTTCAGTAATAATTCATTGAAATTCCCACAAAATCCACGTTAAGAACCCAGCATTAAGTAGATTGTTTTTGATTCACTTGGTTCTGGAAGTGCATCAGGGTAGGCACTGATAAAATCGGCTGCTACGGTATTAATATGAGAAGTTAGAGCGCGTTGAGCGTTGAGGAAGCGGGCTAGTTTGTGGATCTCCATCTGCGCCAGGAGTTTCATAGAATTCATAATACCGCGCACCTCCTTTAGTGCTTGGCGGTGTTGCTCTAATTGGTGGCGTTGGGTCATGGATGGCTCTGTTTCTGGTTGTTAATCCATCCTGTTAGGGTTTTAACCCATTTTTCTCGTGGGCTGTTAAGGGATAGTGCAGATTGGCTGATCCGTTTTTTAAGCAGTGTGAGGGTTGTTGATATCTCTCCAGGCTCAGTTTCATTGAATAGGCCATCATTGAAGGCCACCATCCAACCCATCTGAAATTCAATGGATAGTGGTGTTAGGCGTTCTTGCTTGAGTATTTCTCTGAGCACACAACCGCGTTGAATGGTGGCTGTCATAGAAGCCTCAAGATTGGCTCCAAAGCGGGTAAATGTCTCTAGCTCTAGGAATTGCAGGTAGTCCAGTTTCATCCGACTGGCTTCATTCTTAATGTGAGGGTGCTGGGCTTTGCCGCCAATACGTGAGACAGATCGAGCAATATCAATAGCAGGGCGAAAACCAGCGGTAAAGAGGGTGCGTTCCAGGTAGAGCTGGCCATCGGTGATAGAGATAAGGTTGGTGGGTATATAAGCAGCGATTTCGCCTTGCTTGGTCTCTACAATGGGGAGTGCGGTCATGCTGCCACCACCGTGGGTGGCATTGAGGCAGGTGGTACGCTCTAGCAGACGGGCGTGGACAGAAAATATATCGCCGGGATACGCCTCACGTCCAGGGGGGCGACGTAGTAGCAGTGAGAGTTCGCGGTAGGTTTTGGCGTGGGTGGTGAGGTCATCATAGACGACCAGCGTATCCTTACCTTGTTGCATCCAATATTCAGCAATGGCACAGCCAGCAAAGGGAGCGAGGTGTCGTAACCCAGGTAGGGCTGTGGCTTCTGCAACGACGATAGTGGTGTAGCTCAGGGCATTATAATCGCGCAGCATTTTGATGGTATTAACCACGGTAGAGCGTTTTTGGCCGATGAGGACATAGACGCAATAGACATCTTTATCTTTTTGGTTAATGACCGTATCGAGTGCGATTGAGCTGCGACCTAGCCCTTCATCCCCTACTAGGAGTTGGCGCTGGCCTTTGCCAATGGGGATGAGGGTGTCAATGGCTTTGATGCCGGTATAGAGTGGTTTGTGGACAAAGTCACGCGCCATGATGGTTGGGGATCGCCGCTCTAGGGGAAACCAAGCCTCGGGATTTGGTGCTTCTTGTCCATCCAGTGGAGTCCCCAATGGATCAATTGTGCGGCCTAATAAACTGTCGCCAACGGGAATGCTGAGCGTTTGGGGGGAGAGGTGAACGGTGGTGCCAGCGGTGAGTTGTTCTGTTTCACGTAGCAGCACGGCTCCAACCAGTTCTTCAGTGAGGTCAAAAACCATGGCCTGACTGCCATCTTCAAAAACCAGAACGGCCTCCATAGCCACTGAAGGGAGACCTGTAATCCAAGCGATGCCATCACCTACAGAGGTGACAATACCTTGCTCTGTAATGTGTAAACCAGGCTGGTATTGTTTAAGCCAATCAGCCTGTTTTGTGAGCAGCTGAGCACTGATTTTAGCTTCCATGGGTAATGTCCACAAAGCCTTTAAGCTCATCCTGAAGATTAGTGTGAAGTACCCATGCCCCTATGTTGATGCGTAATCCAGCCAATAGCTGGCTATCTTGTGTGTAGTGAAATGAGTCTGGAGTTGTGATGAGTCGGCTCAGTGTTTGCTCCAGCGCTTGGCGCATGCTGTTATCCAGCGGGTATGCGCTGGTGATGTGGATCTTGCTTAGGGTTTTATTATGACTGATTTGCAGAGCCTTTAGCTGTTCTGGGGGAAGCATTTTCAGCTCTTTTAGGAGAAGCTTACAAAGCGCTTTTTCTAACGCTGGGCTGGCGGTTGCAGAGAGCAGGCGTGTAGCAAATTGTGCCGCTTGGGTGAGTGCTCTTTTTTCAAGCTGGAGCTGTTCGGTCTCCTGTTGATGTTGTTCGATAACCCGATTTT
>JAJRWL010000057.1 GCA_024276875.1 Gammaproteobacteria bacterium | reverse complement strand
GAGTAGAGCTGGATCCCGAATCGGATCGTGACTTCCACTTTTCCAGTGTGGAAAAGGTTGTCACCCCCATGATGATATTCACGGCTTGTGCCATGGCCTTTGCACATGGCTCCAATGATGTTGCCAATGGTATTGGCCCTATGGCCGCAGTTGTCAGCATCGTACAGTCAGGTGGCATGGTGGCTCAGCAATCTGCCCTGCCTATCTGGATATTGGTGTTGGGTGGTGTGGGTATTGTGGTGGGTTTAGCGACCTTGGGTTATAAAGTCATGCAGACCATTGGTACGCAGATTACAGAGCTGACCCCCAGCCGTGGTTTCTGTGCCACTCTGGCTGCGGCAGCAACGGTTGTCATGGCCTCACGTACTGGCTTACCTGTCTCAACTACTCATATTGCTGTGGGTGCGGTGATCGGTGTGGGGTTAGCGCGTGGTGTGGGTGCTATCGACCTGCGGGTGATTGGCCGGATTGTTGTTTCATGGGTGGTCACACTTCCTATTGGTGCCTTCTTATCCATACTATTTTTCTTCATACTAAAAGGGATATTTGGCTGAAAGTAGTGTGTGATGTGTGGCGCATCGTAAATAAATAAAGTTATTTGTATTTTGCTTTGATCTTCAAGAGGCTGCTGAATAATGGCCTCTATTTTTTGCCTTTAAAAAGGCTGTTTCTTAAGTGATAATGTTAATTTAATGCTCTTGCCGCCCATAGAGTGTGGCATAGAGACCATCATTATCAATTAACTCATCATGCCGTCCCTCTTCTACAATACGGCCATCTTCAAATACTAATACGCGGTCGGCCTGTTTTACGGCACTTAATCGATGCGCAATAATGATGGTGGTTCGACCGTGCAAGAATTGTTGCAGTGCATTGTGCAAACGGCTTTCAGTTGCGGTATCCAAGGCGGATGTGGCCTCATCCAGAATCACAATCTTGGGGTCACTTAATACCATACGAGCAACGGCAAGACGTTGGCGCTGTCCCCCAGAGAGGCGAATGCCGAAACGTCCAACCTGTGTCTCTAATCCATCATCCAGCTCTTTTATGGTCTCGCTGAGTTGGGCAATATCCAGTGCATTCCAGAGTGCCTCTTCTGATACCTCTCGTCCCAATGTTAGGTTTTGGTGGATGGTGTCATTGAATAGAGCGGGGTGCTGAAGCACGGTGGCTACATTATCCCTGACTATATCCATGCCAATCTTTGTGACGGGGATGTCATTGAAATAGAGTGCCCCTGATTTGGCTGGATAAAGCCCCAGTAGTACCTGCACTAATGTTGTTTTACCTCCACCACTGGCGCCCACCAGTGCGACTTTCTCGCCGCAGTTGATTTTAAGTGAGACATTGTCCAATACCTGAGGGCCATCGCCATAGGCAAAGCAGATGTTTTTTAGCTCAACAGAGGTGGTGGTGTTATCGGCAAAAGGGTTTTGTTGATGGGGATGCTCTGGCTCCAAGTCTACTTGAATGAGCTGATTGATGCGTCCCAGTGCGGCGCTGGCGCTATTGTAGGTGTATTGAATGGCCAGGATCTCTTGCACCGGCCCCATCATAAACCAGAGATAGGCAAATACCGCCATCATCTGGCCAATGGAGAGGTCGGAGTAGAGCACCATAAACATGCTGACGGCACGGAAGGTATCAAAGCCGAACAGGAAGATAACAAATGAGAGGCGGGCAGCCGCATCACTTTTCCAAGTAAAGGAGGCAGAGTGGCGACGAATCTCAGCCGCTTGATCAATGATACGATGAATATAGTGGCGTTCGCGGTTGCTGGCGCGGATCTGTTGGATAGCATCCAGTGTTTCCCCCAAGGCCTCTTGAAATGCCTGGTAGGCACTGTTTTCACTGCGTTTCAGTTTTTTGACCTTGCGCCCAAACAGGGTGGTGACATAGATGACCACAGGGTTAAAAATGAGAATAAAAAGTGCCAGTTGCCAGTTCATCCAAAGCAGCACGACGGCTGTGCCCATAATGCTAAGTACAGCAACCAGGAACTTGCTGGTTGCGATACCAATAAATTGATCGACCGCATCCAAATCGGTAACAAGGTGTGAGGCAACGGTGCTGCTGCCCATGGTTTCGTACTCTGCCATGGAGATGCGTTCCAGCCGTAGCAGCAGGGCTTGGCGCATGCGAAAGATGACATCTTTGGAAATGAGGGTGAACTGGCGCATTTGCCAGACACCTAAAATCAGCGCAAGTAGCCGTAACATCAGGGTTAAAATCAGGATGGCGGTGATATAAAGAGCAGGCCCTTGCCAGCTCTCTGGAAAGAGTGCATTAATGATCTCAATGGATTTCCCAGGCTGCCCCAGTAGCACCTCATCTACCAACAATGGGATAAACAGTGGAATGGGCACGCTGACAATGGCACCAAAGATGGCAATGATATTGGCCATCACCAGCTCCCGCTTATGACTTTTGATCATCTCGATCAGCTCATGCCAACTGAAACCGGTGCCGCGGAGTGTTGAGGATGTAGTTTGAGGGGCGCTGTTGTCTGCGGGCATGATGATGGATAGGTGATTTAAGGCGAAGGCGATTGTAGCCTAAAATTGTCTATCTTGTTTGAGGAACCGTGTGTGCTTGCTGGATCTTTGAGCATCCCTGCTCGCTGTTATTTTCGTTTTACACGCGGAACTGTCCAACCAGATCTTGCAGTTGCGTGGCCAGTTGTGCCACCTCGCCACTTGCGGCGGCGGTATTCTCTGTGCCGGTGGCTGTCTGCTCTGCCATATCATGGATGCTGACAATATTGCGGTTGATCTCCTCTGCTACAACACTCTGTTCTTCAGCTGCACTGGCAATTTGGGTGCTCATGTCGTTAATGCTCTCCACTACTCCGGCAATGGTAGAGAGTGAGTCGCCTGCCTTGGTGGCATATTCCACCGCGGAGTGAGCCTGCTGCTGGCTCTGCTCCATAACGTCCACCGCTTTTTTGGAGCCAGACTGGAGCTTGTCTATCATCTGATTGATCTCTTCGGTGGACTCCTGGGTGCGGCTGGCCAGGTTGCGTACCTCATCGGCCACGACAGCAAAGCCGCGACCCTGCTCACCGGCTCTGGCGGCCTCGATGGCGGCATTGAGTGCGAGCAGATTGGTCTGCTC
The DNA here is from genome assembly GCA_024276875.1 of Gammaproteobacteria bacterium. Classification (GTDB taxonomy): domain Bacteria; phylum Pseudomonadota; class Gammaproteobacteria; order Chromatiales; family Chromatiaceae; genus WFXD01. The sequence continues at coordinate 10,269 of JAJRWL010000057.1, read as the reverse complement.
CGCAATCCCTTTGATGACATCCAGTACGGTGCTGATATTGTCGCTATCTTGCTGCACAGCCTGAATGACTGCGGCAGCCCCCTCGATTTGGCTGGCCAATTCACTGATCTGGATGATGGCTTGATCCACTACCTGTCGGCCTTTTGTGGATTCTGTATTGGCCTCGGCAGAGGCTGTGGCGGTATTGGATGTGTTGCTTGCTACCTCTTGTACGGTTGCACTCATCTCATTCATGGCGGTGGCGACCTGGGTGGTCTCTGCCAGCTGCTGCTGTACGGCTAAACTTGTCTGCCGAGTCACAACTGATGTCTCCTCTGCGGCTGTAGCCAGCTGGCAGGTGCTGCTGGAGACCTGTTGCAGGCTGGAACGGAACTTTGCCAGCATGGCATTGATGGCTTGTGCAACTTGCCCCAGTTCATCCTTGGAGTGAATATTGATAGTGCGGGTCAGATCCGATTCGCTCTCAATTTCACCGATGGTTTTGTTGAGCTGAGTGATGGGGGTGGTGATGTTACCTGCAAACCAGAGACCGATACCGAGACCAGCCACAATCAGTGCTGCCGCGATACCGGCTGAGAGGGTAACAATCTCTTCTGTCAGGGCATTGGCTGCGGCAAAGGCCTCTGTCTCATCAAGTTCACTCATGATGGCCCAGTTTAGCCCCTCAAATTCGATAGGTGCATAGGCGGAGAGCACAGGCACATTGCGGTAGTCGGGGAAGATGCCAAAGCCGGTAATGCCTGCCAGAGCCGCCTTGCTGCCTGGTGAGTTGACGGGTTGTAGGCTGATGCTGGTCTCTTTGGCGTCAATTTGTCTCAAGGTCTCTTTTGCTACGCCTGCGTCAGTGAGCGCTTTTATGTAGCCCGCCTTGTCTTCAATCAAGAAACGACTCATGCTGCGCAGGGTGTGATCTGCACCGACCAGATAGGTTTCCCCTGAGACACCAAGTCCAGCCTCTTTCCAGTGACTGTCGTGGGTCATCATGGCGTTGATCCGCTCAATCGGCATCTGAAAAATCAGCACCCCTATCTTTTTGCCATCCTCAAAGATAGGGGAGGCAATAAAGGCGGCTGGATCTTGATAGGAGGGTGGATAGGCGGCAAAATCAGAGAGTGCTACAAAGTCAGGAGAGCGGGCTTGATTGGCCTTGCGGAATACCTCGCCAATGCCGGTATTGGCAAAGGCGCCGTTTTTCAGGGAGGTGGTGTAGTCTAGCTCTTTGAATACGGAGTAGACAATATCGCCTGTCTCTGGGTCAACCAGGAAAATGTCATAGTAGCCAAATGTCTGTAGGTAGTTTCGGAATACGGGATGGAAACGGTTGTGCTGCTGACCATAGATTGAATCACTGCCGGGGTTGTCCAGCTTCTCTTTTTCTCCCAGTGGGTTGGGGTTGGCTTTGATGAAGCGGTGTTGCAGTGCGACTGAATCGTCATCCAGTTGCCCTAGCCACTGGGCTGTATTGGTTCGAGTACCAGAATTACGTCGTTGATATTCAGCGTTGAAATTACCACGGTAGTAGCTGCCCAGCTGGCTGCGAAGTGTTGCAATATCGGTTGTGCCGGTCTCTGATCGATAGAGGGTGAAGCCGTCTTTGAAGGAGGACATTGCCTCAATTACCATCAGATTTTTGGAGAAGGTCAGCACTTGATTGTGAATAGAGCCAAGATAATCTTCAATGCCCTCTTTGACGGCATCACGAACCGCAACCAGTCGCTCCTGTGATGCCTCTTCCAGCGCATCATGACTGGCGTTGGTTGCAACTGTTTGTATGGCAAAGCTGGCGATGATCACGGGAATAGCAGCCAATAGTGTGGCGCCGATCATCATTTTATGTTTTAGAAGCATCATGCTCTCTCCGAGTTTGTAAATTACATTTAATAAATATTATTGCTGCTCTTGTTGCATTTAAAATAATCCGTAGATGCAAATCTAGCTTAATGGTCTGGCTACTTATGCCTTGGACAGACCCAGGTTAGTGGGTTTGTAAGAGGCATCCACGGCCTCTGGCAATCTGGGTGACTAGCATGCCCAAGACGCTGAAGCGCTTGTTTGTGAGCTATCGGCGATCCCCCTGAATTCTTGAGTGAAAAGGTGGGTTTCTATGCTTGGTTGCCTATATGTGGTAGCAATAAGGTGGGCTCTAGTAGATACTGACTAGACCCTATTTTTGAGTTCCTATTGTGGTAGAGAAAGTGATCAGTGGTAGATTTATGAATTGCATAACCCGATGGTTTGTTGCCATCCTGCTATTGCCTGGTCTGCTGTGGGCGGAGGCAAATGCTGAGCTGACTTTTACGGGCACTTTTAGCCAGGGTGGTTTGGTACAGGGAGAAGTGCTACCTGGCTCAACAGTCAAGGTCGATGGAAAATGGGTGCGGGTTTCTGAGGTGGGTGTGTTTCTCGTCGCATTTGGACGTAGTGCAACCGCTGATGTTTTGGTTCAGGTGAGTTATCCCGATGGTCAAACAGCTCAGCGGGTGCTTAAAGCCACTCGGCGCGAGTACAAGATTCAACGCATTGACGGGCTGCCAAAAAGCAAAGTCACCCCCCGATCAAAAGAGGATTTGGAACGCATCCGTAAAGAGGCTGCACTGGCGCGTAAGGCGCGCAGACGGGATGATCCGCGTACCGATTTTCTGGTCGATTTTATCTGGCCGGTGGAGGGGCGAATCTCCGGTGTTTATGGCAGCCAGCGCATCCTGAATGGTCAACCCAGGCGGCCTCATTTTGGCGTTGATATTGCAAGACCAACCGGCACACCTGTCAAGGCTCCCGCTGCTGGGGTGGTGACAATGGTGCATCCCGACATGTTTTTTTCTGGTGGCACGCTAATTCTGGATCATGGGCATGGACTCTCCTCCTCTTTTTTGCACCTGAGCCGTATTCTGGTGAAAGAGGGGCAGGTGATAAAGCAGGGGGATTTGATCGCAGAGGTGGGTGCAACGGGGCGCGTTACAGGCGCACATCTGGATTGGCGCATGAATCTGTTTAAGACACGGATTGACCCACAGTTATTGGTGCCGCCGATGCCTCAGTATGAGAAATAACCAACAGGAGATGATAGTGATGAGAAAATTTAACCCTAAAGCTAAAGCATTTAGCCGGATAAACCTTTCCTATCTGGCACATTGCTCAGGATTGGCATATAAGCAAAAAGCTGAGCTAAGCGGTGAGCTGAAATTATTGGGCTTCGATCTTGCCAGGGATAATTACTATTTTGCAGATGCCGAGACCAATACAGAGGCATTTGTTGTGGGGGATAACAACAAGATTATCGTGGCATTTCGTGGCACGGAAGGGAAGATTGCAGATTGGGCGACGGATGCAAAATTACTTAAAGAGGCGTGGACAGATAAAAACCCTCTGGGGCAAGTGCATAATGGCTTTAACGGCGCATTGTCGGGAGTTTGGGACGCTGTGCTATCAGAGATTCTGGCACTAAGAACCAACAATCAGTCCATCTGGTTTACCGGCCACAGCCTGGGTGCGGCATTAGCCACATTAGCGGCAGCCACCCTATGCCTGCAACATGCGGGCGTTAAAATAAACGGTGTATATACCTTCGGTCAGCCAAGACTGGGTGATTATGAGTTTGCAAAAAATTACAATGCAGCGCTAAAAAATATCACCTTTAGATGCGTCAATAATAATGATGTGGTTACTCGAGTTCCCCCGCAAATATTTGGCTACAGCCATGTGGGTCGGTTGATGTACTTTGATACAGAGGGCAAATTGCACGCGGATAATAGCTTGTCATGGTGGGCAAAATTCTGGGACAGGGTTGCAGGGCGATATGATGACATATTTGATCTCACCCCAGATGGCGTAGGCGACCACAGTATGAAGGAGTATCAGCAGTTGTCAGACCACACCTTATCACCCCAGTAAACCTTGCTACCCCCTTTTGGATTAGCCATGCGCTGGCGTATGCAGGGCAGCCAGCGCACAGGCATTTCGTTTATCCGTAACGCCCTTCAATATAATCGGCGGTCTCTTGCTGAGCAGGGGTGACGAACATTTGGCTGGTGGGGGCGTGCTCTACGACCTTGCCCATCAACATAAAGATGCACTCTTCACTGGCGCGACGGGCTTGCGCCATATTGTGTGTAACGATGAGGATGCTGTATTGACCGCGCAGCTCCCAAATGAGCTCTTCTACGGCTTCAGTGCCTTTTGGGTCAAGCGCAGAGCATGGCTCATCCATGAGCAGAATGTGGGGTTTGACGGGGAGTAGCCGAGCGATGCAGAGCTTTTGCTGCTCTTCCAGCGAGAGGCTGGTCGCCTTGTGATGCAGCCGATCTTTGACCTTATCCCACAGCAGCACCTGTTGCAGTGCCTGCTCGACAATCTCATCCTGTTGCTGGCGGTTGCCGCTTTTTTTGCTGTGAATCTTGTGGCCAAACAGGATATTTTCTCGAATAGAGACGGGCAGTGGATTGGGTCGTTGGAATACCATTCCAACCTGTTTGCGCAGCTGCACCAGCTCGACCTCTGGGGCGTAAATATTCTGGTCAAAGACCTCCACACGGCCATCAATGCGAACATAACCTAGGCGTTCGTTAATGCGATTGATACTGCGCAGAAAGGTTGATTTGCCACAACCAGAGGGGCCAATAAGAGAGGTGATTATCCCTTTTTTGATATTGAGATCAACATCAAAAAGCGCCTGAAAAGTGCCGTACCAGAGGTTCAGCTGCTTGGCGCAGATGGCAAGTTCGTTGGCTGTTTCTTTAAATATTATATTCATAGTGGTTGCTGTGTGGGTGTTGCTGCTTACCCAAATCTCCCCTCTACATAATCACGGGTGCGTGGATCACTGGCCTGGCGGGTAAACAGCGCTTCAGTCTCCGCCATCTCCACACATTCACCGTCTAAAAAGAAGGCGGTGCGGTCAGCTAGCCGTCGCGCTTGTTGAACCAGATTAGTGACCAGGATGATGGTCATTTCGCTTTTTAGCTCTTTGAGTACATCCTCGATACGCATGGTGGTGACAGGATCAACGGCGATGGAAAACTCATCCAGTATTAGCAGCTCAGGCTCTTGAGAGAGGGCACGGGCGATAGTGAGTCGCTGTTGTTGTCCACCAGAGAGCAGGCTGCCGAGGGTGTTGAGCCGATCTTTTACCTCATCCCACAGGGCGGCGCGGGTAAGGCAACGCTCAACAATGACATCCAGCTCAGCTTTGTTTTTGATGCCGCGCAGTTGCGGTGAGAGTGCCACATTGTCGTAGATTGACATCGGCAGCCCCACAGGCAGTGGGAAGACAACACCGATGCGTGAGCGCAGGGCATAGACGTTGCGCCACTTTTTTACATCTTGGCCATTGAATAGCACCTTGCCTTCAACTTGCATGTTGGTGTCAAACATATCCATGCGGTTGATGGCTTTTAGAAATGAGGTTTTGCCGGCATTGGCGGGGCCAATGATGCCGAAGATCTCATGTTCACGAATGCTGAGATTGATGCCGCTGATGGCGGTTTTGCCACCGTAGCTGACCGCCAGATTTTGAATCTCCAATTTGATAGGGCTTGCTTCTGTTACCATTTCTTTTTACCTCGCAGGTGCATGCGAAAGGCGATGGAGATGCTGTTCATTAGCAAGACCATACCGATCAGCACTAAGGCGACCCCGTAGGGCAGGTTCTCTGGAACCCCTGGCACTTGGGTGGAGACCACAAATAGATGCAGTGACATGGCCATGGTTTGATCCATGATTCCCTGTGGCAGAAAGGGGCTAAAAAAGACAGCGCCGGTAAACATGATCGGGGCGGTTTCCCCTGCGGTGCGGGAGACCTCCAAAATAATGCCCGTCAAAATGCCGCTGACGGCATTGGGTAGCACGACGCGGCGGATGGTCTGCCAGCGGGTTGCGCCCATATTCCAGCAGGCCTCACGAAAGGAGTGGGGCACAGCCTGGAGTGATTCCCGAGTAGAGACAATCACCACCGGCAGCGTCATGATGGCCAGTGTGAGGCTGGCGGAGAGGATGCTGGTGCCAAACTCTAAAAAGACCACAAAAGCACCCACACCAAACAGGGCGTGTACGATGGAGGGAACGCCTGCTAGGTTGATGATGGCTAGATTGATGAGTCGTGTAAGCCAATTGTCTGGAGCATATTCACTCAGATAGATCGCCGCAGCGATACCCAGTGGCACAGAGATAACCAGCGCTACAGCGACCAGCCAGATCGTGCCCAGTAGTGCGGGGAAGATGCCGCCCTCAGTCATGCCGTTGGTGGGGTCGGTAAAGAGGAAGTCAATCGAGATGATGCCGCCACCTTTATAGATCAGCGTGCCTAAAATTATCAACACAGGAAGGATCAACAGGCTAGCCATCAGGATGAAAAGCAGGCGTACCAGCTTTTCAGTGCGTTGGTTTTTCTGATTGAGTTCGGTTGCTGCAAACATGTGGTTATCCATTAGCTTTTCTTGATGCCACGCACGATTAGATCGGCGGTGAGGTTGATCAGGAAGGTAATCAGGAAGAGGAATATGCCGATAGTGAACAGCACTTGATAGTGGTCGGAACCGACAGCGGTCTCTCCCAGTTCCGCAGCAATGGTGGCAGTCAGTGCGCGCACTGAGTCGAACACGCTGCCAGGGATGTTGACGGCATGACCGGTTGCCATGAGCACGGCCATGGTCTCGCCAAAGCCGCGACCCACGCCTAATAGAATCGCGCCCAGCAGACCATTTTTGGCAGCTGGCAGCACGGCTTTAAAGATCACCTGCCAGCGGGTGGCTCCCATGGCTTCGGCGGCCTCGCGATAGCGGTCGGGTACGGCCTTGAGGGCATCTTCTGCAATCGATGTCATGATGGGGGCGGCCATCAGTCCCAGGATGATGCCGGCATTGAGTACGGTTAGCCCCACGGGTATATCGAACAGTTCGATGATGAGTGGGTTCATGATGGTCAGGCCGATAAAACCCCAAACAACAGAGGGGATGGCGGCCAGCAGCTCTACCAGAACCTTGAGCCATTCACGGGTTTTGCCGGTGGCAAATTCTGCGATGTAGATGGCGGTTCCCAGTGAGAAGGGGATGGCGATCAGCATGGCCAATCCGGTGACGCTGGCTGTGCCCGCCATCAAAGCGAGAATGCCGTATTCAGGGGCATCTTCGTCACTGGGTTCCCAGTAGGGTGAGCCAAAAAACTCATGCAGATCGAGTGTTTCAATCAGGAAGCCGATCCCCTCTTTGGTGATAAAGAGAAAGATGCCCACAATAAAGATGATGGCAGAGATGCCGCCCATAAAGACCAGTACCTGAACCGCTTTATCGATGTACCAGTCCAGGTTGCGTCGATCAAAATCCTGTGTGCAACCCGGGTTTGGGTTTAAAGGTGCAGACATCTTATGATGCCCCTATGCCGCGTAGTGTCTGCATGAGATCTTGCACGCGTACGGCAATCTCACGGTAGATGGCTTCCTGTCGTTGAAGGGTCTGTTCTGGGGTCAATCCTGTGGGTATGGTTCCAATGTCCCATTCCATGGCGACGGTGTGGAAGGGGATTTCAGAGATATAGCTCTTAACATCACCCTGTAGGCTGATGATGATGTGTAACTCACTGAGTTCACCTGGGGTCATGTCTAAGGTTTTAGGCTGAATCTCGCTGAGATCAAAGCCCCGCGCTTGCATGAATTCAGTGATGATAGGGTCAAGTTCCGTACCGGTATAGCGTCCTGCGCTATTGTAGATGCCGCTGTTGGGGAAGTTGTGATGAGCAATGGCTTCAGCCATCTGGCTTAGCCCGCAATTATCTTCATCAAGGAACAAGACACGATAAATTTTAGGGGTTTTGGTTTCGCCGGTTGCGGCAAAGACGGTCTCTTCGCAGATGTTTTTGGCTTGTGCGGCAACACGCTCCAATCGATGGAAGATGTTAAATAGCCGCATAAGATCTTTGAAATCGAAGTCATTCTCTTTGGCCGTGAGGTCAGCAAAGGTCGTGCTAAAGGTGTAGTCAATCTGAACGGCTATGCTTGCTGTTGCCTTGGCCACTTCCGCATTGCCCTCTTTGAATGCAGTTATCGCTTGGGAGAGCATGTGGCGTGATTCGCTAGAGATCAGCTCTAGTTTATCTGCAATGCCTCCCTGAGGTGGATGTGACATCTGTACGGCTTCACGGCAGATGGTAACGGCATAGTCGCCAATGCGCTCAAGCTCAATATTGGTACGAATGACGGAGGAGATGAGCCGTAGATGTCCTGCACTGGGTAGATGCAGTGCGATAAAGCTGTGACACAGTTGATCAATCTGACGTACTCGTCGATTGATGGGTAGGTCACCTAGAATGGTGGCGTAGGCCAGTTTTTGATTGCCGGATAATAGCGCATGCATGGCATCTTTTAAGCCAATCTCTACTCGCTTGGCCACTTCAGCCACTTGCTCCCGAATCTGCTTCAGGTCGCGTTCCAGGCGCTGTTCATAATGGCTCATATTCTCTCCAGGTATTGAGTGGCTAAAATGATTGTGGCTTGGGTAGGGTTGCCCCTCCCAAGCCGTTTCAATTGCGCTATTTAAAGTGTATTGATGGTTGCTATTTGCAATTTACTTTCTTGATGGGAGCATAGCCTTTTTGCAAGATAATGCACTGGCCAGCGTCGCTGTTAATCCAATCCAGGTAACCCTTGATTGCCCCCTTAGGCTGGCCATTGGTGTACATAAAAAGTGGACGGGCAATAGGGTAGCTATTATCGCTGGCAGTCGCTACGCTGGGGTTAACACACGTATCCCCCGCCTTGCTCGTTATACAGGTTAATTTGACGTGCTCAGTGGCATAGGCCAGCCCGCTGTAACCGATGGCGCAAGGGGTTTTTTCAACCAGATCGACAACATCTTTGGAACCGTGCATATCCAGTGTGCCCATGCGGTATTTGCCTTTTTTACCTAGTACCGCCTTTTTAAAATAGGCATAGGTACCTGAGCTATTTTGACGACTGACAACAACAATCTTTTGCCCTTTGCAGCCAGGCACTTCAAGACCTATGTCTGTCCATTTTTTGGCATGGCCTTTACGACCATAGATGTCGGCAAGTTGAGCAAGTGTGAGGGATGTTGCTGGGTTATTCGGGTGGAGATAGACGGCTAAGGCATCATAGCCCACTACGTGTTCTACAGGGTTTTGACCCCGTTTTTTAGCAGATTGTAACTCTCTCTTTTTCATTTTTCGACTGGCGTTGGCGATATCTACAGTGCCGTTGATCATGGCTGCGATACCGGTGCCAGAGCCACCACCGGAAACGGCCACAGCTACTTCAGGGTTTACATCGCGGTATTTCTCAGCCCAGGCTTGAGCAACATTGACTAAGGTGTCGGAACCCTTATTTTGAATCAGGGTGCGAGCCTCAGCATTAAGGACAGTAAGTACACTGGCTGTAATGACCACTGCAATAAGTATCTTTGATTTCATCTCTTGTTTTACCTTTTGTGTACTGATTCTTTCTAAATTAGCAGTGTTAAGTTTTTTGCTTTTAGCGGGGTGGATTGTGACGGGGGAAAATGACGTGAAAATGACAGAAGTATTACAATTTTGTTACAAGATGGGTTTTATGTGATGGAGGTGGGGCTATTGCAGAAACCAAGGGGGGGCGCGTCCTATTATTGGCTTTATATATTGGTTTTTTTATTGTTTTTAATCGCCGAAAAATTAAAGATTAGTTAAGTTGAAATGCCAGTGTGTTGCGCTTTTCTCATTGAGTGAGCAGAGCGGGGCATTTTTGTGCAGAACAAGTTGTGTGGAATTGTTTTATTATTATTCAGTCGTTCTTGTTCGCGTTGTTTTTGCCATTTAGAAAGTGCAGTCACCGGTTCGATAGAAAAAGCAGTGTATGAAGCGTGAACGTGTAGATCACGTTGTCTGCAAAAAGAGTCATAGGCATTGGGTTGTAGTTTGTGGAAGCCGACATAGATGCCATCGGAGCAGTCACCTGTAACAATGGCCGATATTTCATAGCAGTCGTTGCCGATAGAAAATTTTAGACTTATGTTACTGTTAATGGGTAGACTGAGTGTGCGTGTCGAGAGAAACATGCCGTCTGCTGATATGGTATTTGCGTGTGTGTGAAAGCAGCGCCGTCTGCCATAATTTACTTGCACTAAGATGCCTGTTTGGGGCGGTTGTTTGCTGTGTGGATTCACTGTTTTTCTCCAATTGATTTATTTTTTAACTCCTGATTATTATGCATCTAATAGATGACCGCCTGGTTTCAGTTCAATGACAATTTCATTAAATCTAGGCGTCAGTCGAATTTAGGATGAATCTACG
>JAJRWL010000056.1 GCA_024276875.1 Gammaproteobacteria bacterium | reverse complement strand
GGGAGTGCTGTGCCTGTTATTAGGGCATCTAGCAGGCCAAAGTCGATGCGGATCTCAGTAAATTTCAGAGAGGGTTCTTTCGTATCTGTGTTGAGTAGTTCTGCATTTTGTAATATGAGTTGCGGGCCAAAACCCCGCCACTGTATAGATATACCGGAGATTTTTACCGGCTGCCCCAGCGCCTCTTCAGCCCATTGAATCGCTTGGGTACGATAGGCTGAAAGCTCAGGCAGCACGACTCTGGCTGTGCCGATCACTATGCCCGTCAGCACTATCAGCAAAAGAGAGAACTGCCAGAGTTTAATGGTGAGGGTTTTAGCCAGCCTGATCATGTGCAGTGGGTGCTGTCGATTGAGGGGGGCTGTTTAGATGAGCACCACATCAAAATGCTCTTGGGTATAGAGGGTCTCTACCTGCAAACGGATATTTTTGCCAATAAAGGCGCTGAGTTCAGCCAGGCTTGCGGACTCTTCATCCAATAGACGGTCAATCACCTCTTGGGAGGCGAGCACCAATAGGGAGTCCACATCAAACTGGCGTGCCTCCCGTAAGATTTCACGAAAGATCTCGTAGCAGGTGGTCTCTGCTGTTTTAAGAAATCCCGTGCCTTTACAGTAGCTACAGGGTTCACAGAGCACATGTTCCAATGATTCGCGGGTTCGCTTGCGCGTCATCTCCACCAACCCCAGGGCAGAGACCTCTGTAATGCCTGTTTTAGAGTGATCCTTGGCTAGATATTTTTCCAGCGCGCGGATGACCTGGCGTTTGTGCTCGTCATCGCCCATATCGATAAAGTCGATAATAATAATGCCGCCCAAGTTGCGCAAGCGCAGTTGCCTACAGAGTGCTTGTGTGGCTTCAAGGTTGGTTTTGAAGATGGTTTCATCCAGGTTGCGATGCCCGACAAAGCCACCGGTATTAACGTCAATGGTGGTCATGGCCTCGGTTTGATCAATGACTAGATGTCCGCCTGATTTAAGATCGACCCTCCGTTGCAGGGCTTTTTGCAGCTCATCTTCAACGCCATAAAGATCGAATATGGGACGCTCGCCGGGATAGTATTCAATATTGGAACAGACCTCTGGAATCAGCTTTTCTGCAAATTTTTTGGCACGGCTATAGGTCTCTCGAGAGTCAATTTTTATCTTTTCGGTTTTGTCACTCACCATATCGCGCAGTGCGCGGATGGCCAGTGGTAGATCAGCATGAATCAGCTCTTGAAGGCGGGTGGTTGTGCGACGCTCTTTAATCGATGCCCAGACACGGCTGAGATAGAGCATGTCAGTATGCAGTGCTTCTTTACTGATGCCTTCTGCTGCGGTGCGTGCGATAAAACCGCCTTTTTGTCCAATCTCTTCTTTTAGTTCGCACAGTGTGTCCCGCAGCCGTTGGCGCTCTTCCTCATTGTCAATACGTTGAGAGATGCCATCACTATCGAGAGAGGGGATGAAAACCAGAAAACGAGAGGGAATAGAGAGGTCCGTAGTGAGCCGTGCCCCTTTGGTTCCAAGAGGGTCTTTGACAACCTGGACGATAACTTCACGTCCTTCCTGCACTAGCTCAGAAATATTGGGGATATTATTATCATCGCTATTTTTGCCATCAATAATATCGGAGGCATGCAGAAAGGCCGCGCGTTCTAACCCGATTTCTACAAAAGCAGCTTGCATGCCGGGTAGCACGCGGCAGACTTTGCCTTTGTAGATGTTACCGACCAAGCCCCGTTTTCTGGCACGCTCGATAATAACCTCTTGAATGACCCCGTTCTCAATCAGTGCCACGCGGGTTTCGGGAGGGGTTACATTGATTAAAATCTCTTCTTTCATGGATTATTTGCCAACATCTAAGTTAATTAGTTTTTATCACTGGGGGGAGCGCCTCTATTGCCACAGAGCGTAATAGCTCGGCTGTCTCAAAAAGCGGCAGTCCCATCACGCCAGAGTAGCTTCCTTCTAAGCGTGAAATAAATAGGGCTCCTGTGCCCTGTATGGCATAACCACCGGCTTTATCCTGAGGTTCACCGCTATTCCAGTAGGCCAATGCCTCGCCCTCATTGACTAGCCGAAAGGTGACATGGCTGACACTTAAGCGACTTCGGATTTTTTTATTGTCTACCAGTGCTACCCCTGTGAGTACCTGGTGTGTTCGACCTGAAAGTTGCTGCATCATGGCCAGGGCATGATCACAGTTTGCCGGTTTGCCAAGGATTTTGTTATCAATAACAACGGATGTATCGGCCGCAAGTACGGGCAGCATTTCATCTTCATTCAGCGCGCTATGTGCTGTGTTGGCTTTTTCCAATGCCAGTCGAATGACGTATTCAGCCGGTGCTTCATTGGGGTGTGGGCATTCATCAATACCCACTGTGACCACCTTAGGATAGATGCCAATCTGCGCCAACAGTTCACGCCGACGGGGCGATTGGGATGCAAGGTAGATCTGTGGGTGCATGGATCTCTAATTTATGACCGAAATATTTTTGAATGACCGAAGGAACAGGGACTATACCAGCTACTAATATGATTAATAGCAATTCCTCTATTTTGTAAGGCGTGGCTAAATGCCCTTAGGCACGATGGTAGGGGTGGTTCCTGAGCAGACTTAATGCGCGGTAGAGCTGCTCGGCAACAACGACTCGCACCAATGGATGGGGCAGGGTTAATGCGGACAGCGACCAGCCCCCATTAGCACGTTGCAGGCAACTATCGGAGAGCCCCTCCGGCCCGCCGACCAGCAGGGCAAGATCGCATCCATCGGCCATCCACCCCGCCATTTTTTGGGAGAGCTGTTCGGTGTCCCAGCTTTTGCCTTTGACATCCAGTGCCAATACCTGACAGCCTTTTGGGATGGCTGTCAGTATGCGTTTGCCTTCATCCCTCAGGGCGCGTGCAATATCGGCTCCCTTGCCTCGTCGGCCAGGGGCAATCTCGATCAATCGTAGGGCGCATTCGACTGGCATGCGTTTGGCATATTCAGTGTACCCCTCTTGAACCCAGCGGGGCATGCGTTGGCCAACACAGATAAAATGGATATTCATCAAGGGATTCTAACCGGAATGGGGCTTCCCTCTAAACCCAAAAACCAAATTGAGATACTATGCATTTACATCGACTCAATAACGAATGAGAGGACATTGTAATGAAAATTCTGCGTATTGTAGGGATCATTCTGGCCGGACTCTGCCTGAGTGGTCTGGTGCAGGCAGAGTACACGATTAAATTTTCTCATGTTGTTTCACCTCATACCCCAAAAGGTCAGGCGGCACAATTTTTTGCCGATACGGTCAATGAGCGTCTGGCAGGCAGGGTGAAGGTTGAGGTGTTCCCTAATTCGCAACTCTATAACGATAATAAAGTGATGGAGGCTATGCGCCTCTCTAAGGGGAAGACAGGTCTTATTGCGGCGCCCAGTCTCTCTAAATTTGTAAAGTTTTCTCGCCAGCTACAGATCTTTGATCTGCCTTTTCTATTTGATGGTATCAAGGATGTGCACAAGCTGGTGGACTCGCCGCTTGCGCAGAGCATCACTGCACCATTGGAGCGTAAAGGGCTTAAAGCCTTAGGGTTTTGGGACAATGGCATGAAGGTTTTTTCAATCAAGGGTCCGCAGCCACTGCGTAATGCGCCTGCTGATTTTAAGGGTAAAAAATTTCGTATTCAAAGCTCCAATATACATGCGGCTATGATTAAAACGCTGGGAGGTACGCCACAAAAGCTGCCGTTTAAAGAGGTCTATACCGCGCTGGGTCAGGGCGTGGTGGATGGGCAGGAGAATGCCTGGTCTAATATCTATTCCAAAAAGTTTTTTGAGGCGCAGGATTGGATCAGTGTCTCTAATCACTCCTATTTGGGGTATCTGTTGGTTGTAAGTGCTGATTTTTGGCGCAAGCTGCCGGCTGATATTCGCAGTGAACTGGAGGTGATAACCAAAGAGACCATGCTAAAGGCGCGTCAATACGCGGCAGAGGCTGATCGGGCTGATCGTGAAAAAATTGCACAAGCAGGTCAGGCCAAGATTGTTGAGCTGACTGCAGAAGAGCGAGCGAGTTGGCGTCGCGCCACCCAAAAAGTGGAGGCTGAGTTTGCACGGCAGATTGGTAAGCCGCTATTAAATCAGATTCATCAACTGCTTGGGCATTAATGGGGGCGGTATGAACAGTCAGTTATATGGTTTTTATGTTTGAACGAATCATTACTTGCTTTGAGCAGGTCATTATCACGGTGGGGTTTGCAATTGCCACCCTACTGTTGTTTGCTAATGTGGTGGCTCGATATGTTTTTGACACAGGCTTCCCTTGGGTGCTGGAGGCGGTGCAATATCTCTTTGCCTGGGTGGTTCTGATTGGAGCGGCTCATGGCGTTAAAGAGGGGATTCATCTGGGTATTGATATCCTGACGAGTAAATTTTCAGTTCCAACTCAACGTCTGATGGGCCTGTTTAGTTTGCTGATCTGCCTTGGTTTTTCTATTCCTGTTTTAATCTTATCAATTGAATATATATACAGGGTTTGGGAATGGGGTGATCTGAGTCTTGATCTGCAAATTCCCCAGTGGATTCCTTATCTTGCCATTCCCATTGGTTTTGGCTTGATGACGATTCGCCTGTTGCAGGTGGGTCTTAAGATCTGGCGCGGAGAGGTGCTGAGTGTGGGGCGCAGTGAGCATGAATCAGCCATGATGGACGAATCAAAATTATGAGTGCGGCGCTGCTATTTGGCGGATTGATCTTGCTATTAATGCTGGGTGTCCCTATTGCTATCAGCTTGGGTTTTTCCAGTCTTGCATTCATCGCATTTGCTACAGAAGATCCCGCCATCATTGTGGCTCAAAAGCTGTTTGATACGATGGAGCACACCACGTTATTGGCCATCCCATTCTTTGTGCTCTCATCGCATTTTTTGACTACGGGTGGTGTATCCGAACGGCTGGTCGAATTTGCCAAGGCATTGGTGGGGTGGATGGACGGGGGGCTGGCCATGGCGGCGATTGTCTCCTGCATGTTCTTTGCTGCAATTTCAGGTTCATCCCCTGCGACGGTTGTGGCCATTGGCTCTATCATGATCCCTGGCATGGTGAAGGCCGGTTACGATAAAGGTTTTGCTGTGGGCACGGTTGCCACGGCAGGCAGTTTGGGTATTTTGATTCCCCCCTCTATCCCTATGATTGTCTATGCCGATGCGGTAGAGGAGTCTGTCGGCAAGATGTTTATTGCAGGCATTCTACCGGGTTTGATGATGGGGGGCTTTCTGCTGACCGTGACCTGGCTTTACGCTAAAAAACGTGGCATGCCACGCGAGCCATGGCATGGTTTTAAGCATTTGCTGCATGCCTTTGGCCGTGCCTTTTGGGGGTTGCTGCTGATTTTTATTGTGGTGGGTGGCATTTATGGTGGGGTGTTTACCCCCACTGAAGCAGCTGCGGTTGCGGCTGTCTACTCTGCTTTTATTGCGCTTTTTGTACATCGGGATATGGGCTTTAAAGCGATTCCCAAGGTGATGCTTGCTTCAGCCAAGATGACCACTATGCTGATGTTTATCATCGCCTGTGCGATGATCTTTGCCCATGCGCTGACTGAGCAGCGTATCCCTCAAGAGTTGGCGCAGAGTGTGATTGATCAGCAGCTTGAACCCTGGTCTTTTCTGTTGATGGTGAATGTTATTTTATGGTTTGCAGGTGATTTTATGGAGCCATCCGCTATCCTGCTGATATTGGCACCTCTGTTTCATCCGATTGCACTTTCACTGGGGATTGATCCCATCCATCTGGGCATTATTATGACCACCAACATGGAGGTGGGTATGATTACGCCGCCTGTAGGTTTAAACCTTTATGTTGCAGCGGGGCTTTCAGGTATGAGTTTAGCGGATGTAACAAAAGCGGCGCTGCCTTGGATGCTAGTGCTGATTGTTGCACTGCTGGTGATTACCTATATTCCTTGGTTGAGTCTGTTTCTTGTGGGCGTTATGTTTTAGATGACAATGTTCAAAATGGGGCGTTATGCCCGCTTGATTCTAACGACCTTCATTATCTCTATATTAAAGCCTGCAATGGTTTCATTGGTGGGATAATAGGTGAGATTTACACGTTGCCCCTGAAGGCTTTTATACTGTTTTTTGCGCCGGTATTTAAAGGCCACATCACAGCCTTCAATCATTAATGTGTTGAGCGTCCAGTCGCCATCATCTCGTTGTATGTGTGAAACCACTTTCTGCATGTCAGAATGTACTAATTGTTCATGTTTTTTGATGAGTGCTTCAGGATCAGATTTCATTTTAAGTAGCGAATTCGTGTGGTTAATTATAAAAAACTAAAGTCTATTTAAGAGGCGTGGGATTGTTGATTTTTCTATGACGGCAGCGGATGAACTAAAAAAGCTCTATTCCATCACCTTTGTTTGAGGCGCTATTCATTAGCGCTTGCAGCTCTGGAGGGGGGGTGCGTAGCTCGGTGATTAATGCCTTCATAATATTGTTGTTATCGACTAATGTCTGAAGCTCAGCGTCAATTTGTATGCTAAAGCCATCAATGAGATCATTCAGTCGATCCTCATCATTTATATCCAATACAGAGGCGATGCCAAGGGATAGAATGGCATCTTTGAGGCTGATCTGCATCACTTTAAATGTATCACTGACTCGATCCCGAACCAGGGTGTTTTGTGCCTCTAGCGTGGCCACTCGCTTGAGTAATTTCGATTCGCTCTCTACAGATTTAATTCCGGCCTCTAGTGCATCCATAAACAGGGCGATGGTATCAATCATATCACCTACTTTGCGGGTGAGTAGCGTGGCATGGTTCCAACGAAAAATAGCGCGATCTTGGCCAAAGGCATGGATGCGCTGCATGCCTGATGATAGTTCAAGTATCTCTCGTTCCAGGGTGCTGATTGTGCCGTCACTTGAGCGGGTGTCGATCATATCCGCTGCGTGAATCTGTAGCACACAACCTACTTCAATCTCGCGTGCTGTTCTAAAAAAGTGTTGGAACAACATATCAATATCATGGCAAAACAGGGTAGCTTGAATAAAGCGACTGATGCTTTGAATTTTGGCGGCAGAGGTTTGCAGCCCTATCAACATGTCGTGAGAGTTGGCTAGTTCTTGGCTTGCTTGTTGCTGCGCACTGTAAAGCTTGATTTTGGTGTGTAGTTCAGTGGCATCAAATGGTTTGTTGATGTAATCATTGCCGCCTGCCCCATAGGCTTTTAGGCGGTCTTCAAGTGCCGTATAAGATGATAGAAAGATGATAGGCGTGGCGCGGGTTTGCTCTATTTTACGCAGTTGGCGGCAGGTCTCATAACCATCAATACCCGGCAGGTTGATGTCTAGAATAATAAGGTCAGGAGCCTCTTGGGCGGCTTCAATACCTACTTCACCTGAGTCAACAATCATCAGAGTATGTTCTTTTAGCATGCCTTTAAGCATCAGCTGAGATGTGGCATCATCTTCGACAATTAGAAGTTTTATGGATGGCATTATTCTGTTTCCCCTGAGTTAGGCAATTGAGCACATCTCAATTATGATTTTTAGCTACAAATGCTAATCTATATTTTGATTCTAGTTGGGCATAAAAGGCCAAATCACATTGAGTGGCCAATAATTTTAAGGTAATACCTCTGCTATTGCTGTTTGAAGTTGTGCTGCACACTGTTCTAGCGTGGGTAGTGCTTGTCGGATAGTGTCTAATTCACCGGCTCGGCTTGCCTGCTCTAGGGTGGCAGTTAAAGCGCTAAGAGCGATGCCGCCTACGTTAGCAGATGCACCTTTAATTTTATGTGTTTGAGCCGTTATCTGCTCTATGTCACCGGTTGCTATGGCTGTTTTTAATAGCTCGAGTTGTGTTGGCAAATCATTTGAAAATGCTTCGATGACTGCGGTGATGAGGTCTTTATCTTCCATTAAGCGATTGCTCATGCCGGCATAATCAAACACAGGCTCGCTGGTTGAGGTGGGGGTGTCTGATGATGGCTTGAGTGTTTGCGTGGTTGCGCTCTTTGTTTCTACTATCATATCTTTTTTCACCTCTTTATATAAGTGAGTCGTGATGCTCAGTATGCAAAACGGGACATCCAAGTCCCCCTTTTGCCTTC
>JAJRWL010000055.1 GCA_024276875.1 Gammaproteobacteria bacterium | reverse complement strand
CATTTTCAGAGTTACCTCTGAATAGTTCACCGTTACACTGGAGCCATATGACTGATCTCTACCCAAATATACGACCTTATGCCACTCACTCGGTTAAAGTGAGTGCGAGGCACTCTCTTTATGTTGAGGAGAGTGGTAGTGCAGATGGTATACCTGTCCTTTTCTTGCATGGTGGCCCCGGAGCCGGTTGTGAGCCTTATCACCGTTGCTTTTTTGACCCGTATCGCTATCGCATTATATTGGTTGATCAACGGGGTTGTGGTCGATCTTTGCCTCATGCAGATCTCATTGAAAATACAACCGATCATTTAATAAGTGATATTGAAGCGATTCGATCCATGCTTGGGATTGACCAATGGTTGCTGTTTGGTGGCTCCTGGGGTTCCACTTTGGCATTGTCCTATGCTGAATGCTACCCAGAGCGTGTGCGGGGGCTGATTTTAAGAGGTATTTTTCTCTGCCGAGATGATGAAATTCGCTGGTTTTATCAAGATGGGGCAAGTCGTATTTTTCCGGATTACTGGGAAGATTTTATAGCCCCCATTCCTGATGATGAGCGAGGCAACTTGTTGCAGGCTTATTATAGCCGTTTGACTGGGGATGATGAGCTGGCTCGCATGGCGGCAGCTAAGGCGTGGTCGGTTTGGGAGGGCCGAACGGCGACGTTGCTTGCCAACCCATCCATCGTTCAGCATTTAGGGTCACCACATACCGCACTAAGCATGGCGCGTATTGAATGCCACTATTTTATGAATAATGCCTTTATGCGCCCTAATCAGCTGCTGGAAGATGCTGGGTCTATTGCTGATATTCCTGGCATCATAATCCAAGGTCGATATGATCTGATCTGCCCAATGAAATCAGCGTGGGAACTGCATCGAGCCTGGCCAAAAAGTGAGCTGAAGATCATTCCTGATGCGGGGCATTCGGCAATGGAGCCAGGTATTTTGAGCGCATTGGTTGATGCGTCAGGTTGGTTTGCAGACCAACTGGATTTGCGACTCTAATAATTATGATTGGATTATTGCAGAGAGTTTCAGATGCACAGGTTGAGATAAATAAGCGTGTTGTTGGTGAGATTGGCATAGGCCTGTTGGTATTGGTTGGGGTTGAGAAGGGAGATACTGAAGCTAAAGTAGAGCGCCTGCTAGAGCGATTGCTGGGTTATCGCGTCTTCCCTGATGAGGCAGATAAAATGAACCTGAGCCTGTGTGATATTAAGGGGGGGCTGCTATTAGTACCCCAATTTACCTTGGCCGCAGAGACGCAAAAAGGGATGCGAGCGGGGTTTTCCTCTGCTGCTGTGCCTGAAGAAGGGCGGCGATTGTTTGATTTATTGGTTCAACAAGCCCATGTTAAGCATGCTCAAGTGGCTGAAGGTGTTTTTGGTGCAGATATGCAAGTGAGCCTGACCAATGATGGCCCCGTCACTTTTTGGCTTCAATCCTGATATTTTTTTTTATTTCTAATAAAATGCCCCCTTCTATACATGCCCTTAGGCCACTGCTGAGTTAAAATTTATGTTGCGCACCGCTGAAATAGAGCGTTCTACCTTAGAAACTCAGGTCGCTATTAAACTGAATTTGGATGGAACGGGTATTTCAAAGCTTGAAACAGGTGTTCCTTTTCTTGATCATATGCTGGATCAAGTGGCTCGCCATGGTTTGGTTGATTTGGATATTAAAGCAACAGGGGATCTGCAAATTGATGCCCATCACACGGTTGAAGATATTGGTATTACCTTCGGGCAAGCAGTTGCAAAAGCGGTGGGTGATAAGAGCGGGATCTGCCGCTATGGGCATGCCTACGTGCCGTTAGATGAAGCACTCTCCCGCGTGGTTATCGACCTTTCAGGTCGTCCAGGATTAGTCTATAACGTGGTGTTTCCACGCGCCAAAGTGGGCGAATTTGAGGTGGATCTCTTCCAAGAATTCTTTCAAGGCTTCATCAATCATGCAGCGGTTACACTGCATATTGATTGCCTGCGTGGTAGCAATAGCCATCACATGGCTGAGACCGTATTTAAAGCCTTTGGCCGCGCATTGCGCATCGCTTTAGCGGTTGACTCGCGCATGCAAGGTCAACTGCCCTCTACCAAGGGTGCTCTTTAAATGATTTGTAGTTTCTAATCATGGCACAAACTATTGCAGTTATAGATTACGGCATGGGCAATCTGCGCTCAGTAGCCAAAGCGGTTGAGCACGTTGTTGATGCCGGTGATAAGGTGTTAGTGACAGATGATCCTGGTTTAATTCTCTCAGCTGATCGCGTGGTGTTTCCTGGCCAGGGTGCAGCGCGTGATTGCATGGGCGCTATCTCTAATCATCACCTTAACCAGGCCATACTGGATGCAGCAGAAAGCAAACCTTTTTTAGGGATCTGCATGGGTCTACAGGTCTTGATGGCGTTTAGTGAAGAGAATGGTGGCACCGAGCTTTTAAAGCTATTGCCAGGGCAAGTGCGCCATTTTGAGC
The DNA here is from genome assembly GCA_024276875.1 of Gammaproteobacteria bacterium. GTDB lineage: Bacteria > Pseudomonadota > Gammaproteobacteria > Chromatiales > Chromatiaceae > WFXD01. Next base: position 6,074 of record JAJRWL010000055.1, on the reverse strand, counting down.
GAAATATGGAAGAAAATGGCCAGCGGCTGAAGATCCCTCATATGGGGTGGAACAGGGTGCAGCATATTGATAGCCATCCATTATGGAAGGATATTTCGCAGGGTAGCCGCTTCTATTTTGTACACAGCTATTTTGTAGAGCCACAAAACCGCGAGATTATTGCTGCAACCACTGATTATGGTATTGATTTTACCAGTGCAGTAGCAAGAGATAACCTGTTTGCCGTGCAGTTCCATCCAGAGAAAAGTGCCCGAGATGGCCTGACTCTATTGCGTAATTTTGTACAATGGCGCTTGTAGTGTCTAAATGTGCAGTTCACATCCAACCCTGAAAAGGTGAAAAATTATGCTTCTAATTCCTGCAATTGATTTAAAAGATGGCCAATGTGTGCGCCTTCGCCAAGGCCGCATGGAAGATGATACCGTGTTTTCCGATGATCCTGTTGAGATGGCGGGTCGTTGGGTAAAGGCTGGTGCTCGGCGTTTACACCTGGTTGATTTGAATGGTGCCTTCGCTGGGGAGCCTGTCAATGGTGATGTCATTGCAGATATTGCCAAAGCATACCCTGATCTACCCATTCAAGTGGGTGGAGGTATCCGTGATGAGGCGACCATTGAAGCCTATCTTGAGGCTGGCGTAAATTATGTCATTATTGGTACGCAGGCCGTTAAAGAGCCCGAATTTGTAGCGCGTGCTTGCAGTATGTTCCCTGGGCAAATTATTGTTGGCTTAGATGCTAAGGATGGAATGGTTGCTATTGATGGATGGGCGACAGTGACTGATCACCTGGCTTTGGATCTTGCTCGTCAGTTTGAGCAGGATGGAGTGGCGGCTATTGTCTATACCGATATTGGCCGCGATGGCATGCTGAATGGCCCCAATATTGAAGCCACAAAATCATTGGCTGTTACGGTTAATATTCCTATTGTTGCATCAGGTGGCATCACTAATATTGATGATATTCGTGAGTTGTGTGAGGCATCCTCAGTCGGTATTACCGCCGCAATTACAGGTCGAGCAATATATGAGGGAACCCTTGATTTTGCCAAGGCCCAGCGTTTGGCAGATGCTATATGCAAGCAGTGATGCGCTGTTTTGCAACCTAAGATCTGTCCCTGGAAATTAAGACAATGTTAGCAAAGCGTATTATCCCCTGTTTGGATGTAGACAATGGCCGCGTAGTAAAAGGTGTTAAGTTTGTTGATATCCGTGATGCGGGTGACCCTGTTGAGGTGGCCAGACGTTATGATCGTGAAGGTGCAGATGAGATTACCTTTCTTGATATTACCGCCAGTTCAGATAATCGTGAAACTATCGTCCATGTTGTAGAGCAGGTGGCTAGCGAGGTCTTCATTCCGCTTACCGTGGGGGGAGGCATTCGCACGGTCGATGATGTGCGCCGCATGCTGAATGCGGGGGCAGATAAAGTCGGTATTAATACAGCCGCCGTATTTAATCCTGAATTTGTAAAAGAGGCGACAGATCGCTTTGGTTCACAGTGTATTGTGGTGGCAATTGATGCCAAGCGCGTCAGTGCCGAGGGTGAGTCTCTGCGTTGGGAGGTCTTTACCCATGGTGGTCGTAAATCGGCAGGATTGGATGCCATTGAGTGGGCAAAAAAGATGGCCGATTATGGTGCAGGTGAGATCCTGCTGACCAGCATGGATCGAGATGGCACCAAAATAGGCTTTGATCTGGAATTGACGCGGGCAATCAGCCGAGCTGTTCCCATCCCCGTTATCGCCTCGGGTGGCGTGGGGAATCTAGATCATTTGGTTGCCGGTGTAAAAGAGGGTGAAGCAGATGCCGTATTGGCGGCTAGCATCTTTCATTTTGCAGAATACAGCGTAGCTGAAGCCAAGCAGTATATGGCGAAACGTGGCATTGAAGTTCGCTTATAGGTATGAAAACAGATGTCTAATACATTAGAGAAGTTGGCTGAAGTACTGGAGTCGCGCAAAGGTGGTGACCCTGATGCATCTTATGTAGCAGGGCTTTATGCAAAGGGACTGGATGCTATCCTCAAAAAAATAGGAGAGGAAGCGACCGAAACCGTCATGGCAGCCAAAGATGGTGAGGCAGAAAAAATAGTGTATGAAATAGCGGATCTCTGGTTTCATACAATGATATTGCTTGCGTCGCAAGATTTGAAGCCACAGGACATACTTCAAGAGCTGGAACGACGCTTTGGCCTGTCTGGATTAGATGAGAAGGCACAACGCCTGTCCTAAGCACAGATTTAATGTATTATCACGCGATCATGTAAGTAGTCATAACCGAAATCTACTGACGATCAGATGACTTCAGTATGATTCCTTTAATTTTAGTATGTGGAGAATGTAATGGGTTTTAGCGGCATTAGTATCTGGCAACTGTTAATTGTTTTGCTTATCGTTTTACTGGTATTTGGCACCAAGCGACTAAAAAATATTGGCTCAGACATGGGCAACGCGATTAAAGGCTTTAAAGGTGCAATGAGCGATGCTGGGCAGGAGAAAAAGGAAGAAGCTAAACCGGAGCAACTGGAAGAAACTAAGGCAGAGAGCGCTGATACCGTGACTGAGAATACGGTAAAAAGCAGCGAAAAAGAGAAAGTTTAAACACAAATGTTTGATATTGGATTTTGGGAGCTTGGCCTGATCTCAGTGGTAGCGCTGTTGGTCGTCGGGCCGGAGCGATTGCCAAGTCTTGCGCGCACGATTGGTCTATGGCTGGGGAAAGCACGGGGCATGCTGACCAGTATCAAGGACGAGATCGATCGTGAGGTCAAGATTGATGAGATCAAAAAAGCAACACAGGAAGCAATCAATAATCCCGTTGGAAAGGCTATTGAGCAAACGATGGATCCGATGCAAACGCTCAAGCAAGAGACAGAAAAAGTGATGAATGATACCAAGTCTCAGTTTGAGAGTAGTAATAAAAGTGAAAAGAAGGATGCCGTAAAAGCCGCATCTTCCAATGAGGCCCATGACGACATCTGAAGATCAAGCTGGGCAGGCAACTGCCACGCTGCAAGAACAACCCTTTGTTAGTCACCTGCTGGAACTTCGCGATAGATTACTGCGAGTGGTTATCGTAGCGTTTGCGATTTTTTTGGTATTGTTTCCGTTCGCTAATGACTTGTATACACTGCTTGCAACACCGCTGATTAAGCATCTCCCTGAGGGCACAGGGATGATTGCTACGCGTGTTATTGCCCCATTTTTAACACCGCTGAAGATGACGTTTGTATTTGCCATCTTTCTGTCGATCCCTTATATATTGCATCAGATGTGGTCTTTTGTTGCACCAGGTCTCTATCGTCATGAGAAGAGGCTTGCAGTACCGCTATTAGTTTCTAGTGTTTTTCTGTTTTATTTGGGCATGTCCTTTGCTTATTTTGTCGTATTTCCGCTGTTGTTTGACATTCTGCCTAGCATGGCGCCAGAGCAGATTACCGTCTCTCCGGATATTACTGACTATTTAGATTTTGTTCTGACCCTCTTCTTTGCCTTTGGTGTGGCTTTTGAAGTGCCCATTGCTACGATTCTTTTGGTTTGGATGGGGATTGCTACACCAGAATCACTAGCAGAAAAGAGACCCTATATTGTTATCGGTGCTTTCTGCATCGGGATGTTGTTGACTCCGCCTGATGTTATCTCACAAACTTTATTGGCTGTTCCCATGTGGATACTGTTTGAGGTAGGGCTTCTTTGCTCGCGGGCTTTTGTGGGAGATGGGGATAATGAACCACCACAACCTGGAGCGCCACAGCAGGCAGATGATGATTTAATGTCTGATCTGGGGACACCTAATGCGTCATCCGCATCGGCATCAAATAGTGGGGAGGCATCATCGGCTCAATGTTTTACACCGCTGACTCAGGATGAGCTATCAGCAGAGCTTGATCGTATCGAAGATGCCCAGAATACTAATGAACCAAATAATAAACCACCCGCACCAAAACCGCATTATTCTGCGGATGTAAAAGCGGCAAGCATGAACATCAATGCGAAGCTACGGCTGGTCGCTGACTATCGTGATGAGGCGGATGAAGAGAAGGCTCGTGCACTGTTGTATGAAGTGCTGGCTGATGGTGATGATGACCAGATTCGCGTAGCAAAAAATATCTTACAGCAGATGGATGGTGATTATTAAAATAGCATTACTCCATGCTCTTTTTTCGCATGCAAGTGCCGTGTAAAAGAGAGAGTGTAATCTCCTCTGGAGAGAGTGAAGCAGGGAAATAAGCCCCTGAGATTCTAGCGCCTTTTATACTGGCTCCTTCAAGTTGCGTCATTCTGAAATCAATCCCGCGCAGGTCGGCTTGTCTTAGATAGCAGCGACTCATATCAAGCCCTACGGCATCTAATCCACGCAGATCCATGTTGCGCAGGTCAGAGCCTACGAGGTCACATGCCTCGCCTTTTGTTTTTTGTGCATTAAACTCTTCGATATTTTCCTCTCGAAGCAATAGATACATAGGGTCAGTTTTAATTTTGGGAGCTGAGCTCATATTCTTTTACCTTTAAAATAATGGTTGATGCCTAAAAGGCATCTCTATTAATTCATGGCTGGGCATCCTGAGTCCAGAATATCCAATAGCTGCGTTGCTAAGCACTTGCAATAGAAGTGCTATTATAAGTGCTTAGTGCCTTGTTGTTGAATATTTTGAATCTCAATCTGCCTCACCCAGAATTAATAGAGGTGTCCTAAATTGTAGTGTAATTGAATAATTATGGCATCTTTATCTGCTAGCCTATTGATTTTGTTCTTTAATACTGAAAATAGGCGGGTAATAATAAGCTGTGATTATATCGGTTCAGTTGTTTAGTATGGCTCTAAGATTAGCTAAATGAGCCGTGCCGCGCTCCTGCTTTTCTTCTTGTGATAATTGATTATCACGCCCCTCCCAAATAACATCGTCCTCAGGCAGTTCACTTAGAAAACGACTGGGCTCGCATTGGACCAGCTCTCCAAATTGCTTGCGTTTCGCAGCAAAAGTGGCGGTGAGGGTTTGTTGTGCGCGAGTTATTCCAACGTAAGCGAGGCGGCGCTCCTCCTCAATATTATCATCTTCAATGCTACTGCGATGGGGCAGCAGCTCCTCTTCCATGCCCACTAAAAATACATGTGGGAATTCCAGTCCCTTAGCCGAGTGTAAAGTCATCAGATGAACCTGATCGCTCTCCTCTTCACTCTCCTGGTTTTCTAGAATATCCATCAGTGTGAGGTGATTGACGATCTCTGCCAAGGTTTTTCCTTCATGGCTTCCTTTGCTTAGGGTATCAAGCCATTTAATCAGGTCAGTGATGTTTTCCATTCGGCGCTCAGCGGCTCGGTCACTGCTACTGGTTTCACACAACCAATTTTCGTAGCCTGCTTCCCGAATCAGGTCTTGCACAATGCTGGCGGGATTGTCATTTTCAGCACGCTGGTGAAAGTGGCTGATCCACTGGCTAAAAGCAGTTAATTTTTCTTGGGCACGTTTTGAGAGTATTTGCTCCAGCCCAAATTCTCCGCAAGCCTGTAGCAAGGTGGTTTGGCGCTGATGAGCATAGCCGGATAGTTTTTCCAGTGTTGAGGGGCCAATCTCGCGGCGTGGAATATTAACAATGCGCAGAAATGCGGCATCATCATCGGGGTTTGCCAGTAGCCGAAGATAGGCCATAACATCCTTGATTTCAGTGCGTGAAAAGAAGGATGTACCACCACTGAGAAAGTAGGGGATGCTGTTTTCACGTAAGATTTTTTCAAAGATACGTGCCTGGTGATTGCCTCGGTAGAGAATGGCGTAATCACTATATTTTGTGGCTTTGGTAAAGCGGTGGTGCAGTATCTCAGAGACAACCTTTTGCGCCTCGTGCGCTTCATTTTTACATTCGATAATTCGGATGGGATCGCCCAGTCCCAGTTCACTCCAGAGCTTTTTTTCAAAGATATGAGGGTTGCTTTTTATAAGCAGATTGGCGCTCCGCAGGATGCGGCCTGATGAACGATAGTTTTGCTCTAGTTTGACTATTTTTAGATGAGGAAAATCCTCTTTTAATCGCCCAAGATTCTCTGGTCGCGCACCACGCCAGGCATAGATGGAT
>JAJRWL010000054.1 GCA_024276875.1 Gammaproteobacteria bacterium | reverse complement strand
CTCAAGGAGGTGGTTTTTAGCAGGTATTGGCTTATCACCCTTTGGGTGATTATGTTTTGGTGGGAGAACCATGTTTTTAGCCGTTGTTTCAAAAGGTTAGTAGTGTAATGCCTTTTTCAACTGATTTTTCTAGGATCAATGGTCGTTTGGCTATAGAAGAGAGGTGGTCGCTTGTTCGAGATTAGTTTTAGCGTGTATTTAGGACAGTACAAAGTAAGCCTTAAATCTCTCTTAGACCATCTGATGGTTGAATTTTAGCGGCGCGGTAACCTCCGAGTGCGGCAGCTAATACGGCGGCTCCAACAGTAAATATTAGCGCTATCTCAAAATGTAAAGGCAACAGTCGGCAGATGGGATTGTCATCTTCAGCTTGAGCAATGAGCATGCGATTGATGCTGGTCTCTACCGCTAAATAAATCAAGCTGGCTAATGCCCAACCTAATATGCCCGTCAACAGCGCTTGCAATACGGGGAACCAAATAATATCGGATGTTCTAAATCCAACCAGACGCAATACACTTAACGCTTTCTTTTTTCGGTCTACATTGGCCCATAGATTTGCACCCAATGAAAATGAGAATCCGGTTAAGCCAATGATTGCAACAAACCAGAATACGGTATTCAACCGCTTCTCCATAGTTTGGACAATGTCGATATCTGCTGCACGGGTTCTGGCTTCAATGCCGCTGGCAAGGAACCCATCCCTAAGTGCGGCAACATCGTCAATTGAATGAGCGTAGAGGCGAAAGCCAGGGAAGTTGCGTTCGCTTTTAAGCGGGGGATCCCCTTGCCAGTCCAGTGCGTGAACGGCGCGACCATCAAGAAAATCTTCTGTGGCAATAATGAGTTCTAAAGGGACAAAAGCACCATCGCGGGTAAATGCTGCCAGGTGTGTGATGCCCACTACCGTCAGCTTAACATGCACCCGCTCGTTCTGATTATTATGGCGACGGTTTAAGCTACCATTGATTTGATCACCTACGGTAACCTTGAGTTTTCGTGCGGCTGATTCAGACAGTACGATTTGATGATAGCCTGTAGGTATGGTGACCCCTTTACGGAATAGTGGCTCTTTTTCTGCTGTTGGAATGAGTTCTGTTGGAATGATGCGTGTGCCGGCATCGCTTTTAAGTTGCATGGTGGCAGCCAGGCTTCGGGTACGTGGGATAATAAAGGTTACTTCTGCTTTTTTGCGCACAGCATCGAACCACTCGGCGTTGTAGTGGCCGCTGCCTACAGGTCTAATTTCTCGATTGCGTGGATCTTCAATAAGCTGTTCTAGCATGCTGCCAACAATGCCAAATTTTAGGGCAAATAGAATCATCATGGGTGCTAATACTGCGGCCAGTGCCAATATAAAGCAGCTGGACATTTGCCACTCGTAAAAGTAGTCGGTTAATGCCAGTCGGAAGATGTTGCGCATTTTTCGGAAGGGGTTGGCCACGTTATTTTACTGCTTGCATTGTTGGATAATTAATCAGCCCGTAACCTTTGTTTCAGTCACGGTGCCGGCTCTGTTTTGGGTTGTACGGTGTGCCAGTCGGCGTAACCCTAATTGCTTGATATGTTTCCAATCATGACTGGCAATAATGACAGTGATCTGCATCTCTTCGGTCAGCTCTACAAACAGCGCCATTATTTTTCTGGAGGCTATAGGGTCTAGTGATGCTGTTGGTTCATCGGCTATGACAATTGAGGGGTTGTGTGCCAAAGCTCGGGCAATGGCAACGCGTTGTCGTTCACCGGTTGATAAGAGATCTGGATGTTTATTCAGGTGGTGTTGAATACTGAGGTTTTTTGCTAGTGTCTCTACCGTGCCATCATCCGGCATACCTAATAGTTGACGCGAAAGATTAATGTTGTCACGCACCGTTAGGTAAGGGAGTAGTCCGCCTGTTTGCATGACATAGCCGATTCGGTGCTTGCGAAGATCGCCCATAAAGTTGAGATCTTTCTGTGACCATGCCTTTGCTACATCAATGGGGGGGGCTTCTTTCTTGGGTCTAAAGCGGAAGGCTCCTGCATGGGTGGGGCGCAGGATCATGGCGAGAATATCAAGCAGTGTACTTTTGCCACAGCCACTATGCCCAATGAGTGCAATTTTTTCACCCAGAGAGATTTGTAGGCTCGGTACAGTGAGACGAAACTCAATGCCTTCGGCGATGCGGGTCATCATTACATCACGAAGATGATAGATGAGTACCTGTTCATCTCCGGTTAGGCTTCCGCTTGGTATGTGGGTTGCAGCGTATTTCAGGGCAGCATGTCCAGGGCAATGGGAAATACAGAATCCCCCGTTATTGGGCCACCATCCAGAGAGATCCAAAGATCAGTGTGATTATGCAGCGCTTGATAGTAGCTAATCTTGCGCTCTAATTGATGGGTGAATCTAAGCTGGCGCTTGGCAGGCCAGTCTGCCCAATTGTCCAGAGAGAGGTTCATCACCTCGCCGGTATAGGGTAGATCTTCAATATATTCACGCATATAACCTAGATCAGCCAGATTGCTACCGCCTGAACCGGTGGCTCGGGTGCTGCTTTGTATCTCATCTGGATCACGACTCAGTGTGGCGGATAGACTTTTCAGGTCGTTAAGAAAATTGCGCGGTGATAGTAGCCCATCTTCTGCTGCAATCAAAACCTGTTTGAGCACATATTGCAGATCACTTAATTGATCTCGTGTGAGTAGGATGCGCACATCCAAGGTTGACAGTGATGGGTTTTGAAAATCACGGTCAACCAGCCAGGCATCAAATACTTCAGGTACAGCGCCATTCTGATTGCTTTGTAGATAACGCATGCGCAAGGCATAACCTAGCTTTGCTACCTTCTCCTGAAAAGCGGCTAATTGATGATTAGCGGTAGATGATTCTTCCGTTGTTTGTTGCGCACGCTCTTCAGCTTTAGACGATGGAGTCAGTTTTTCAATCTCACTAACGGTGCGTACCTGCTCGGTTATCTGTGAAGCCAAGGCATCTAATACGCGGCCAAACTCTTTGACTTTGCCCATTTTAACGCCGTAGTAAAAATTACCAATGCCAGGGTAATGAGAGATATGTTTATATTGACGAGCCGCTGCGGCATGATTGGGTTGGCCAATGGCTGTTCGCAGATGAAGTACCCAGATAGAGACCCCCTTCTCTAATGCCAACTGTCTTAGCTCATCTTCGTTTAAACCTGTACTGCTGAGTGGATCATCTGCTGAGCGAGCACCGGCATCGGTGATTAATACAATATAGCGTGCTGCATAATCGCCTTTATCTAGCTCATTAATGGCGCGCTTAATGCCAGCATAGGCATCTTCAATAAAATCCTGGCTTGAGACACCAGCAGGTTTAAGGGTGGCGGCATGTTTAAAAAATGTCTTTGAATTTGTGCCCTCTTTTAGTGGCACAAAGGTGCGAGCAAGATACTCTAGCTCAGGTGATACAGAGAGATTATCTCGATAGGCAACCAGACCAAAACTGACCGAATTATTCAGCCCTGCCCGTTCAATAGACTTATAAACCTTGCGTACCGCTTCACGGGTACGGTCTATGTATGGCCCCATAGAATTGGTGGCATCGGTTACAAAAACCAATCCGGAACGGAAGCGTTTGACTGTTTGCACCGTCTTAGGTGCGGCTGCTATTTTTGGCCTTTCTGGGGGGGGTGAGTTCTCTTTCAATGGTACAGTCGTGACCTGTAACATCATGGCTTGTTCATTGCCTAAATAGATATCTTCATGTTGTTGGATAGGAACGAGATAGAAGTTCTCTTGAATATCGATATGGTGCTCTGGTTGGATGGCAATGACTTGGGGGTTATTATCCAGTGTCCCCGCTACAGCCGTTT
>JAJRWL010000053.1 GCA_024276875.1 Gammaproteobacteria bacterium | reverse complement strand
GCTTGAGGCCGCCGTTTGGTTACCGCCTGCATTCAATGCCAGCACATCACCTTCGACATCAACAACCGGAGAACCTGATGAGCCACCGCTCACCCCAGAGGCCGCCTGAATATAAAAGGTATTGAAGTCGTTATATCGACCTAAACCATAGAAAGGAGCCGAACGATCCAGACGTGCCAGCGTGCCAGCAAGAATAGAGCGCTGCTCTCCTGCATCATTGCCAATGACTCGAATCTCACGACCCACCTCTACTGCTTCAGGTTTTAATTTCAACGCCTGTGGTTGAATATATTTCAGTGCCTTTGGATCAAAACGGAAGATACCAAAATCATGAATAGGGTCTCGGTAGATTGGAGTCAACTCAACATCTTCACGATTTTCAAAGAAGGCTTCTGCAATAACAGGGCCTGGCTGAACCACATGACGATTAGTTAAAATCAAGCCTCGTTCAGCATCCACAATAAAACCTGTGGCCTCGGTACTGCTATTGGTAGTCGTATCAAAGGCACGCGCCGCATCGACACGAATGGCCACAACAGCTGACGAGACCCGTTGTAGTGTCTCACTCCATTGATCTACTTCTTGCCCCCATGCAGGGAACACAGCAAGCAATGCAAACAACATACAAACAGACGCTAACAATCGTTTCATTACAAGATCTCAAAAAGTGATGAGTCAACAGCTCATTTATTTTACTGCAAAAAAAAGGAGCCATAGGCTCCTTTTTTAAGTGCAAATACTACCGCTAGATCAACTCTGTTCAACACCCTTCATGCTAAGACGGATTCGACCCTGCTTATCAACCTCCAGAACCTTAACCTTAACCTTGTCGCCTTCAGAGAGTTTGTCGCTCACCTTCTCGACCCGCTCTTCACAGATCTGCGAGATGTGCACCAGCCCATCTTTACCTGGCAGGATGGTAACGAAAGCACCGAAGTCCATCAAACGGGCAACCTTGCCATCATAGATAGTGCTAACCTCTACATCAGCGGTAATCAGCTCGATGCGTTTTTTGGCCTCTTCACCCGCCGCTCTATCAACAGAGAAGACCTTAACCATGCCATCATCATTAACATCAATGGTCGCACCCGTCTCTTCTGTGATACTGCGAATGGTGACACCACCCTTACCAATCACATCACGGATCTTGTCTGGATTGATTTTGATGGAGAGAATACGCGGTGCATACTCTGACATCTCTTCACGGTGGGTATCGATATCTTTGCTCATCTCACTCAAGATATGCAGGCGACCTTCTTTGGCCTGATTCAGTGCCGCTTCCATGATTTCACGGGTAATGCCTTGGATTTTAATATCCATCTGCAACGCAGTAATACCATCCGTAGTACCTGCTACCTTGAAGTCCATATCACCCAAATGATCTTCATCACCCAGAATATCGGTTAGAACAGCAAAGGCATCCTCATCCTTGATCAGCCCCATAGCCACACCCGCTACAGGTGCTTTAATAGGTACACCGGCATCCATCAGCGCAAGACTGGTGCCACAGACACTGGCCATTGAGCTGGAACCGTTGTACTCGGTGATCTCAGAAACAACACGGATGGAGTAGGGAAATGCCTCCATATCCGGCATAACGGCCTGGATACCGCGCTTTGCCAGACGACCATGGCCAATCTCACGACGTTTTGGGCCACTCATGAAACCTGTCTCGCCTACACAGTAGGGAGGAAAGTTATAGTGCAGCATGAAACGCTCACGGTACTCACCTTCGAGCGCATCAATAATCTGAGAATCACGCTCTGTGCCCAATGTAGCAACAACGATTGCCTGGGTCTCGCCACGGGTAAATAGTGCAGAACCGTGGGTGCGATCCAGTATGGTGGTACGTACCTGAATAGGACGTACAGTACGGGTGTCGCGACCATCAATACGGGGTTCGCCATTCAGTATGCGAGAACGTACGGTATGTTTCTCCAGCGCAGAGATTGCATCACGCACTTCACCCTCTGGTAATGCAGCTTCACCTTCACCACACAATTTTTCAACGACTGAATTGCGGATCTCGCTCATCTGATCCTGGCGAGCCATTTTATCCGCAGTCATATAGGCTGAAGTAACATCTGCGGCACAAGCGGCGGATACCTTTTCAGCAATAGAGGCATCCTTCTCAGGCGCACTCCAGCCCCAAGCAGGGTTACCCACTTCATCGGCCAACTCATTGATAGCCTGGATAGCAACCTGCATCTGCTCATGACCGAACAGCACAGCACCCAGCATCACCTCTTCAGAGAGTTGATCCGCTTCAGATTCAACCATCAGTACGGCACTTTCAGTACCCGCTACAACCAAATCCAGGTCTGAATCAACCAGCTCTGACCTGCTAGGATTAAGCAGATATTGACCCTCTTTGTGGCCCACACTGGCAGCTGCAATCGGCCCATTAAATGGCATGCCAGAGATAGCCAATGCAGCAGATGCACCAATCATGGCTGGGATATCTGGATCTATCTCTTTATTCAGCGAAATAACGGTTGCAACAACCTGCACCTCATTAAGAAAACCCTTGGGAAACAACGGACGTAACGGACGATCAATCAGACGACTTGTCAGGGTATCTTTCTCTGTTGGACGACCCTCGCGGCGGAAAAAACCACCCGGAATACGACCCGCAGCATAAACACGCTCTTGGTAGTTAATCGTTAGTGGGAAAAAGTCACGGCCAGGCTGTGCCTCTTTTTTACCGACGGCCGTTACTAGAACAGTGGTGCCTTCGATATCAATGATGACAGCACCATCGGCTTGACGAGCGATTTCACCCGTCTCCATGGTGACTTTATGGGCACCAAATTGAAACTCTTTTTTAATCTGGGTCACTGTATGATCCTCAGTAAATAATCGATTAGCGACGTAAGCCAAGGCGGGAAATTAGTGTACGGTAGCGTTCAAGCTCTTTTCCTTTGAGATAATCCAGCAACTTGCGTCGTGAATTAACCATGCGAACCAAACCACGGCGAGAGTGATGGTCATGCTTGTGATCAGCAAAATGGCTAGACAGCTGATTGATACGATTTGTCAGCAACGCTGCTTGAACCTCAGGCGAACCGGTGTCACCTTCGCTGCGCTGATACTCTTTTACGATTGCACTCTTCTCTTCTGCGCTCATTGTCATGATCAATTACCTTTCAGTTTTAGTTGAAAATGGCCTTCTGGCCGGATGCCTCCCCAACAATGAGTTCAGGGAGGCGTTGCAAAAATTTACATCAGTCGCTTGGGCGCGACCTTACCATCATCTTGTATCTTGCCGACACCTATAAATTGGTTTTTTTCAGCATAGAGCCGAACCCAGCCATCTGTTGGTGCTTTTGGAATTAAAACAGGTTGTCCCTGCCGGAGATAGTAGGCAGCATCCGCAGAGAGTTGGATCTCTGGCCAGTCAGCTATGGCGCTATCAATAGGAAGTAGTAGCTGATCCAACGCATCAAGCCCCTGCTCTGCGACCGTTTCAATAGCAACCGCATTCACCATGCCATCAACAGTAAAAGGACCCACTTCTGTGCGCCGCAACGCAGCCACATGTGCGCCACAACCCAGCTGCTCGCCAATATCCTCTGCCAGGGTGCGAATATAAGTGCCTTTTGAGCATTTCACATCAAGCTCAAACTCTGGCAAATCTACGGATAACAAATCTATCTCATGGATCGTTATGCTACGAGGCTCACGTTCTACCTCAATACCTTTTCGCGCCAGTTTGTAGAGTCGTTCACCCTTGTGCTTCAGCGCTGAATACATCGGCGGTAGCTGTTGGATCTCTCCGATAAAACCCTTCAGCACAGTGTTGATGCCCAGCTCTGTAATAGCCTCTGTGAGGCGCGTCTCTATCACCTCGCCTTCAGCATCTGCTGTGGTGGTGGTGACACCCAGCTTTATCTTTACTTTGTAGCGTTTATTGGCATCCAAAAGGTAGGCTGAAATCTTGGTGGCCGCACCAAAACAGATAGGCAATAAACCATTTGCCAGTGGATCAAGGCTACCCGTATGACCTGCTTTGCGTGCATGAAAAATGCGCTTAACCTGTTGCAGTGCAGCATTTGAAGATATGCCTAAGGGTTTATCCAACAATAGGATACCCTGAACATCCCGTCCTCTTGGTTTCTGTTGCCGACGACCCATTACTCTTCCTGGTGCTTTGCTTGGTCTATCTCTACCGCCTGATCAATCATTGCAGAAAGATCAGAGCCATTTTTAATAGAATCGTCATACACAAACTTTAACTGCGGGATGGTTCTCAGCTTCATTCTATGCCCGAGTTCATAGCGTAAAAATGAAGCACTTTTATTCATGATTTTTGTGATTTCAGTATTATCCGTCTCACTGCCCATGACCGTAAAATAGACTTTGGCATGTGAGAAATCACGCACCACACGTACTTCCTGAATTGTCACCATACCTAAGCGCGGATCTTTAAGATCATCACGAACCAAGATTGATAACTCACGCTGCATCTGTGATCCAACGCGTTCTGTTCTGGTAAATTCTCGAGCCATATTCAGTACCTATTAAAGCACTCTTGCTACTTCAGTATGCTCAAAAACCTCGATCTTATCACCTGGTTTCACATCGTTGTAATTCTTAACACCAATGCCACACTCCATCCCATTCTTAACCTCTTGGGCATCTTCTTTAAAGCGACGCAGTGATTCAAGTGTGCCTTCATAAATGACAATATCATCTCGCAATACACGGATGGGATTGTTGCGCTTTATGACACCCTCAACAACCATGCAGCCCGCAATAGCGCCCAGTTTCGATGAGCGGAACACATCCCTCACTTCAGCCAAGCCCACGATCTCTTCACGAATTTCGGGGGATAGCATCCCCACAATGGCACTCTTAACATCGTCAATAACTTCATAGATAATACTGTAATAACGAAGATCCAGCTCTTTCTCTTCTATGATCCTGCGTGCTGAGGCATCGGCTCGCACATTAAAACCAATCACGATAGCATTTGATGTCACCGCAAGGTTGGCATCTGACTCATTGATGCCACCCACTCCAGAGGCAATGACCTTAACCTTCACATCATCAGCGCCGATTTTAGTCAGCGCATCTTTAAGCGCTTCTGCACTGCCCTGCACATCAGCTTTAATAATGAGGTTGACATAGTTAACCTTGCCTTGCTCCATTTGGGAGAACAGCTCATCAAGTTTTGATGCCTTCTGATCAGCCAAACGACTGTCACGTAATTTTTCCTGACGCAGTGCCGTCACTTCACGAGCCTGCCGTTCATCGGCTACAGCCATGGTCTCATCACCCGCATTTGGCACACCGGAAAGACCCAGAACCTCAACAGGAAATGATGGACCCGCCGATTCAACCGGCTTGCCGCTCTCATCAAACATAGCGCGCACCCGACCAAACTCCTGCCCACTCGCCAAAATATCACCGCGTTTAAGCGTTCCAGATTGAACCAACACGGTAGCCACTGGGCCACGCCCACGGTCAAGTCTGGATTCAACAATCACACCACGCGCAGGACCATCCACTACGGCTTCAAGCTCTAACACCTCAGCCTGCAATGAGATAGCATCCAACAGATCATCAACACCCAGCCCTGTCTTAGCTGATACATTGATAAACATCGTATCACCACCCCAATCTTCTGGAATAACATTCTCTTGGGATAACTCTTGCATAACTTTATCTGGATTGGCTTCTGGCTTATCCATCTTATTGACCGCAATCAACAGTGGCACCTCTGCCGCTTTCGCATGCTGGATAGCCTCTTTGGTTTGAGGCATAACGCCATCATCTGAAGCCACAACCAGTACAATAAGATCGGTGGCCTTTGCTCCTCGCGCACGCATGGCACTGAATGCAGCATGGCCAGGTGTGTCAAGAAAGGTGATCATGCCTTTGTCTGTATTTACATGGTATGCGCCGATGTGCTGCGTAATTCCACCCGCTTCACCATCGGCCACATGTGTTGATCTTATGTAATCAAGAAGTGATGTTTTACCATGATCAACATGCCCCATAATCGTTACAACGGGAGCACGAGATCTCTTTTCACCTGTCTCTTCAGCATATGTAAGCAACTCATCCTCTAAGCTTTCATCCTTAGCAGCCGTGGCTATATGCCCCAGCTCTTCAACTACTAAGGTAGCTGTATCACGATCAAGAACCTGATTTATCGTGGCCATTGACCCCATTTTCATTAATGCCTTAATCACTTCAGCTGCTTTAATAGACATCTTCAGTGCAAGATCGCCTACTGAAATATTTTCAGGGATACCAATAGTGTGAACCACTGGCGCGGTAGGTCTTACAAAGCCATGCTGGGCATCCTGTTGCTGTGATGCTGCATACCGTTTAGCTGACTTTTGTTTACGACGACCGCGCTTTCCTGCGGAAACATGTAGCTCTTGGCGCCTACGTGCGCCCTTGCCTTTATTTTTATCCTTGCCACGATCCTGAGCTTTGCTTGGCTCTTTCTCTTTTGATTTCACCTGAGTTTTAGCTTTAACTCTCTTGTCAGCATCTTTCTCTACAGTAGGAGTTCCAACTTTTTTTCCTTTAACTAAGCTAGCTTCTTTAATTTGCTCTTCTTTGTTTGTTGCCGCTATTTCACGCGCTCGTTCTTCCTGTTTCTGCCTCTCCTCTTCTTGCAAACGCTCAGCTTCTACTCGCTTCGCCTCTTCAGCCGCTAACTGAACTGCTTCGGTTTCTTCTCTACGTGCATTTTCTGCCGCCCGCCGAGCCTCATCTTCAAGTTCAACCTTACGTCGCGCCTCTGCCTGCTCAGCCAATGCTATCTTTGCAGCTTCAGCTACCGAAGACTCTGCTGCATCATCAGCAACAGCACTCCGTTTAACGTAAGTGCGTTTTCGACGCACTTCAACATTTACAGTTTTACTGCTACGTATCCGCGCACTTATCGCAGCTCTACCCGTTGCCTTGCCTGCTTGTGCAGTCGGTTGACGCAATTGGCTCACTGTTTTTCGCTTCAATGTGATTTTTTTCGGTTCACCCGCTACAGCCTCACCAGACTTGCCATGCGTATCACGTAAATAGCTCAGTAAGTTTAATTTTTCTTCCTCTGAAATGCTGGCATCTGGATCATTTTTATCCACACCCGCATCACTCAGTTGACTTAACAGGCGATCAACAGGAATACCAACATCTGCCGCAAATTGTCTTATTGTTACTTCATTCATTTGGATGACCCTCCAGAATACCTTTTATCCCTGTTGCTCATCAGCAAACCAGGGTTCACGTGCCGTCATGATTAACTCACCTGCACGTTTCTCATCCATATCATCAATTCCCATTAGCTCGTCAACAGACTGCTCTGCCAAATCATCCATGGTTTTGATGTCACGGCTTGCCAATATATAGGCTAACTCTTTATCCATACCTTCCATTTGAAGCAGATCTGTCTCAGGCTCTACATTTGAAAGAACCTCTTCCTTTGCAATGGCCTGAGTGAGTAGCACCTCTTTAGCTCGCCCTCGTAACTCTTCAACGATGTTTTGATCAAACTCTTCAATTTCAAGCATTTCACTCAACGGAACATAGGCCACTTCATCAATTGATGAAAAACCTTCCTGCACCAGAATGACGGCGACCTCTTCATCCACATCCAGTTGCTTCATGAAATTTTCAACCAAAGAGCGCGCTTCGCCTTCACTTTTTTCAGCCGCTTGCTCCACGGTCATAACATTCAGATTCCAGCCGGTCAATTCGCTCGCCAATCGTACGTTTTGACCCCCTCGTCCAATAGCTTGGGACAGCTGATCCTCGTTCACTGCAACATCCATGCTGTGAGAATCTTCATCAACAATAATTGAAGCCACTTCTGCTGGTGACATGGCATTAATCACGTACTGAGCTGGGTTGTCATTCCAAAGAATGATATCAACTCGCTCACCACCCAGTTCATTTGAGACGGCCTGTACGCGAGAGCCACGCATTCCCACACAAGCTCCGACGGGGTCTATGCGCTGATCTGTAGAGCGCACTGCAATTTTCGCTCTTAGACCCGTATCACGTGCAGCACCCATAATTTCAATTAGCCCTTCACCTACCTCCGGAACCTCAAGCTTGAAAAGTTCCATTAGCAACTCTGGACAGGTGCGACTCACGTACAGCTGCGGACCACGCTGTTCTGGCCGGATATCATATAGATAGCCTCTAATCCGATCTCCTGTTCGTACTGATTCGCGAGAGATCATCTCGTCTCTCGGAATCAAAGCCTCAGCATTCGCTCCCAGATCCAGCAATACTTGACCGCGTTCAACCCGCTTGACGACACCTGTAACCAGCTCGCCTTTGCGTTCTTGGTATGCCTCAACAATCTTGGCTCTTTCAGCTTCTCGAACCTTTTGGACAATCACTTGCTTGGCAGTTTGAGCGGCAATTCGTCCAAAAGCAATGGACTCTAACGGCTCTTCAATATATTCACCAACCTGAATATCGGGGTGATCTTGAAGCGCCTCTGCTAATATAATTTGAGCATCGGGATCATCATCATCCTCGCCATGAAACTCGTCTATAACTAACCAGCAGCGAAAGGTTTCATAGCTACCATCAGTACGATCAATTGAGACCCGTACATCAATATTGCCTGCGCTTTTTTTGCGTGTAGCCGTAGCCAATGCAACTTCAATCGCCTCAAATATCACTTCTTTATCAATAGATTTCTCATTAGAAACCGCATCAACAACCATTAATATTTCTTTGTTCATCTATTCCAATTCCTAATCAGAATTCTGGTATAAGCCGCGCAGTATCAATTTGATCTAACGGCAAATCTAATCTTTCACCCTTTAAATCAAGGATAATATTATCACCCTCAACACCTGTTAAAACACCCTCATATCGTCGGCGACCATTTAATTTCATGCGCATTTTTATACGTGCTCTCTTCCCTTTAAAGCGATCAAAATGCTCTTTATCAAATAGCGGCCTATCTAACCCCGGCGAAGAGACATCTAAATCATAGTTTTCTTCAATAGGATCTTCGACATCAAGTACGCCGCTAACTTGATGGCTAACCGCCGTACAATCATCAAGTCTGATACCTTTAGCTGAATCGATATAGATACGCAGCAAAGTACTCGACTTTTGTCTGCTCAATAATTCAACACCAACCAACTCATAACCCATTGATTCAACAGTCTGTTTTACTAGTTGAGTCAAATTATCTGAAGTACTATGCATCGGACACCACCCTTGTAGGGCACAAACAAAAAGTGGGCCAAAGGCCCACTACATATAGTTCAATACCGGCTTAGTCTGTGGTGCAACCAAGACTCCACAAACCCCGCTCGAAAAAAAACCCCGACATCGGGGTTTCTTATTTTATTTTAGTAACAGCTGCCAACATGGTTTACCCAGCTGACTATAGCTTAAAAGCACCACCCATAAGCGCGCTACTATCAATACTTGAGGGAGTTCGCACTTCAATTGGGGCGGAGTATAGCAGCTCCCCCCCCCTCTCATCAACTCGAGGATACGTTAAAATAACGGGGAAATAATCTGCTCCGCAATAAAGATTTTTCACTTAAATAAATCTTTTTAAAATCCAGCTGCAAAAACCCGTAAAGAATATAATATGCAAATAATTCACCACTCAATATCACTCAAGCAAAGCTGCTTGCACCATATTAAAATACGCTGTAAGCTGCTGTATCTGTAAGAATTATATAAATTTGCCCTCGTAGCTCAGCTGGATAGAGCAATCGCCTCCTAAGCGATAGGTCGGACGTTCGAATCGTCTCGAGGGCACCAAATCACATAGTGTAGTCCACCGAAAGCTAACACGAGAACCTATATCCCTTAAAATCAATGCAGATCTAATACATCCTGCATATCAAACAAGCCTTTTTTCTGTTTGCTAATCCAAAGTGCGGCACGCGCGGCACCTTTGGCAAAGGTCATTCGACTTGAGGCTTTATGAACAATTTCAACCCGCTCTCCTGGCGTGGCAAACCAGACGCTATGTTCACCCACAACGTCGCCCGCGCGAATAGTCTCAAAACCAATTGTTTTACGATCACGTTCGCCTGTCTGACCTTCACGACCATATACTGCACACTCTTTTAAATTGCGCCCCAAGGTATCAGCCACAACTTCGCCCATGCGAAGAGCGGTACCCGATGGTGCATCTATTTTATGCCGATGATGGGCTTCAATAATTTCAATATCAGCATCATCACCCATTACACGCGCTGCAAGTTCCAGCAACTTAAAACAGAGATTAACACCTATGCTCATATTGGGCGCAAACATGATGGCGATCTCTTGTGCGGCACTCTCCAAGCACTGCTTCTCTTCGTCACTCAACCCCGTTGTTCCAATCACCATGCATTTACCCGCAGCACGGCAAACTTCAAGGTGCGCCATCGTAGCAGCAGGAGCAGTAAAATCGATCAGCACATCGAAATCATCAACAACTTCTGATAACGATGCTGTTACCTTGACACCTAATGTTCCTATGCCAGCCAGATCACCTGCATCCACTCCAATTAAGGTGCTATGTGGTTGCTCTGTTGCCGCACCCAGCACCAACCCATCACTCTCTTGAAGAGCCTCAATCAAGGTTTTCCCCATGCGCCCTGCTGCACCAACAATTGCAATCCTAATCATTATTTTCTCAATTAAAAATCACTATAAAGGGAAGGCTATCGCTATTTTGTAAGCCCAATGCCCTCAAAAAAACTTTTCACCCCATCCATCCAGTTGCTGGAATGTGGGCTATGCGTTGCGCCACCCGCACACATAGAATCATCCAATTCCTTAAGTATCTCTTTTTGACGCTCTGTCAGATTCACTGGGGTTTCAACATTAACTCGGCACAGAAGATCACCCACGGGACCACCTCGCACCGGTTTAACACCCTTGCCCCGCATTCTAAATAATTTTCCTGTTTGTGTTCCGGCTGGAATCTTTAACATGACCTTGCTATCCAAGGTAGGCACTTCTAACTCGCCACCTAACACTGCTTTGGCAAAACTAATGGGCACTTCGCAAAAAAGATGGTTATCTTCACGCGTAAAAATCGCATGATCCTTCACTGCAACCTGAACATAGAGATCACCTGAAGGGCCGCCATGTTCACCTGCTTCTCCTTCGTTGGCCAAACGAATGCGGTCACCTGTATCAACGCCCGGGGGGACTTTCACGGACAGGGTTTTTGTCTCCTGCACCCGCCCGCTTCCACGACAGCTGGGGCATGGGTTTTTGATCAAACTACCATTGCCCTGGCAGTGTGGGCAGGTCTGCTGAATAGAAAAAAAGCCTTGCTGCATCCGTACTTGGCCATGCCCACCACAGGTCGTACAAACCTCCGGTTTACTGCCTTTTTTAGCCCCTGTTCCACGGCAAGGTGCGCAGGGCTTGTGCGTAGGCACACGTATTTTGACTGTAGTACCTGCTACAGCCTTTTCGAGCGTTAACTCCAGGTTGTAGCGTAGATCTGCACCACGATTTACCCGTTGACCACCACCACGCTGACCGCCAAAAATATCACCAAAAACATCACCAAAAACATCACTGAAATTTCCTGCCCCGCCATGACCACCGTGGCCACCCATTGAAGGATCTACACCAGCGTGGCCAAATTGATCATAAGCTGTACGCTTTTGCGCATCTGATAAAATCTCATAAGCCTCTCTGCATTCTTTAAATTTCCTTTCAGCTGTAGTGGCTTCCTCTCCCGTATTTCGGTCAGGGTGATATTTCATAGCCAAGCGGCGGTATGCCTTTTTTAGCTCTGCTTCACTGGCGTTTCTATTAACGCCCAGGACTTCGTAATAATCGCGTTTTGACATATATTCAGCTTCTAGTGACTCGTTTTAAGGTGGCTGGAAAGATGAAATATCACATCTCTTTCTGCAACTCAAATAAATACCCGTTATTATTTGACACACAGATAACAGCCAAAAAGCCAGAGTCTAGGGAAGCTATAAAAACCGCTATCTAGACTCTGGCCGTGAGTACCATCACACCTAAAACTACAATAAGTGCATGCTACTCATTAGTTATTTTTTATCATCTTTAACTTCTTCAAATTCAGCATCAACAACATCATCATCTGACGCTTTTCCTGCATCTGCCGCTGTTGCATTAGCATCAGGTGCAGCTTCTGCTCCCTCTTGCGCATAGAGGCGTTCCGCCATTTTGCTAGAGGCTTCAGTCAACGTCTTGGTTTTGGCTTCAATCTCTTCCTTGTTGTCACCCTTTACTGCCTCTTCAAGATCCGCGATAGCAGCCTCAATACTGGATTTTTCATCCGCTTCAAGCTTATCACCCAGCTCTTCCATTGATTTTTTTGAGGCGTGGATCATGCCGTCAGCCTGGTTACGAGCGCTAATCAACTCTTGGAATATTTTATCTTCTTCAGCGTGCGCCTCAGCATCCTTTACCATGCGATCAACCTCATCATCACTAAGGCCAGAAGATGCCTTAATGATGATTGATTGCTCTTTCCCCGTTGCTTTATCTTTTGCAGATACATTCAGGATGCCGTTAGCATCAATATCAAAAGCCACTTCAATCTGCGGAATACCGCGCTGTGCTGGTGGTATATCAGAGAGATCAAAACGACCCAGTGATTTATTACCCACAGCCTGCTCGCGCTCGCCCTGCAAGACATGCACGGTTACGGCCGTCTGATTATTTTCTGCTGTCGAGAAGGTCTGGCTGGCATTGGTAGGAATGGTCGTATTCTTATCAATGAGTTTGGTCATAACACCGCCCATTGTCTCAATACCCAATGAGAGTGGTGTTACATCCAGCAACAGTACATCTTTAACATCACCACCTAACACGCCACCTTGAATTGATGCGCCAATAGCGACCGCTTCATCCGGATTTACATCTTTACGAGGCTCTTTTCCAAAAAGCTTTTTAACCACCTCTTGAACCTTAGGCATGCGACTTTGACCGCCCACCAGAATCACCTCATCAATTTCAGAAGCATCCAGCCCCGCATCTTGCAGTGCGACACGGCAAGGCTCAATAGTGCGATCAATCAACTCATCAACCAAAGACTCCAGTTTGGCACGCGTCAGTTTGATATTGAGGTGCTTAGGGCCGTTTGCGTCTGCGGTGATGTAAGGCAGGTTAACATCAGTCTGCTGGCCAGAAGATAGCTCAATCTTGGCTTTCTCTGCGCCCTCTTTTAGACGCTGCAGTGCCAATGGATCATTATGCAGATCGAAGCCTTGATCCTTTTTAAACTCAGCTACTAAGTATTCGATAATGCGCATATCGAAATCTTCACCACCCAGAAAGGTGTCACCATTGGTAGAGAGCACTTCGAACTGGTGCTCACCATCAATTTCAGCGATTTCAATAATGGAGATATCAAAGGTGCCACCCCCCAGATCAAACACCGCCAATTTCTGATCACCGCGCTTCTTATCCATACCATAGGCCAGTGCTGCTGCGGTTGGCTCGTTGATAATACGTTTTACATCCAGGCCGGCAATACGACCGGCATCTTTCGTAGCTTGGCGCTGCGAATCATTGAAATAAGCAGGGACGGTAACAACCGCTTCCGTAACCTCTTCACCTAAGTAGTCTTCAGCTGTTTTTTTCATTTTTTGCAAGATTTTGGCTGAAATTTCAGGCGCAGCCATTTTCTTGCCATTGGCCTCTACCCACGCATCACCGTTGTCTGCTTTGACAATGTTGTACGGCACCATTTTGATATCACGCTGAACAACATCATCTTCAAAGCGACGACCAATCAAGCGCTTGATGGCAAACAGGGTGTTTTTAGGGTTGGTGACTGCCTGCCTTTTTGCAGATTGACCTACCAACACCTCATCACCGTTACCATAAGCGACAATAGAGGGTGTGGTGCGATCACCTTCACTATTCTCAATAACCTTAGCACTATCTCCATCCATCACTGCGACACAGGAGTTAGTGGTACCTAAGTCAATTCCAATGATCTTACCCATGATTTGCAATCTCCAATACGAATATATATTTGGTTAAATTATGCGGTCTTAGCTTAGCCTTAAAGATGGGGCGGTTAATCTGTATTTCAAGCCTTTTCATCAATATTTGCAGCCGCAGCCTGAGAAACGATCACCATCGCAGGCCGAACAAGTCGATTGTTTAAACTATAGCCTTTCTGCACTACGGTTATAACCGTATTAGGTTCAACATCTTCCACCGGCTGCATGGCCATGGCCTGGTGTAACTCAGGATTAAAGGTCTCTCCTGCCGGATCAATCGCGACAACATTAAATTTTTCTATTACAGAGCTGAAGAGATTTAACGTCAACTCAGTGCCTTCACTTAATTTAGCAACACTAGCATTCTCTTCCTGCGCCGCTTTTAACCCCAGTTCTAAACTGTCTTGCACAGGCAGCAGCTCTTTGACAAAACGCTCCAGTGCATATTTATGGGCATTGGCGAGATCTCGGTCATGCCTTTTGCGCAGGTTTTCCAACTCGGCTTTAGCTCGCACCGCCATATCCCAATTTTTATCTGCCTTTCTAAGTGCTTCATCAAGCTGGGCAGCAAGGTCACTGTCATCAGATGCCGCATCAATATCCGCTTCTCCTTCTGCTACTATCCCATTTTCTAATACTGCCTCATCTTCAACTTCGGTTTCGGTTTCTACTTGGCTCTCAGCAATATCAGAAACCTGTTCATTTTCAGTATCAATAGCGGAAGCACTTTGCTCCGCTTTCTGTTTTTTAGTCATGCTGCATTTCCTTAGAGACGTAATATCTCTGTTTTACATAGCGTAAAATCAGCCGAGACACCCCAGTGTTTATAGGGGTGTGGCCGATATATATTGAAGTCGTTCCTAACTTGGGGTCGGTTATTGATGTTTCAAGGCCGCGCCCAGCAATTTTGCCGTAACATCTACAATGGGAATAACTCGATCATAAGCCATTCTGGTTGGGCCAATAACGCCGAGCACACCTGCAACCTCATTATCTACTTCATAAGGTGCTGTCACGACACTGCAATTATCAAGGTGTTGATAGCCTGACTCTTCCCCAATAAAAATCTGTACACCTTCAGCGTGCATGCATTGATCCAGCAGATGAAGAATTTCATGTTTTTCTGCAAAGGCATCAAACAAATGCCGCAGGCTTGTCATGTCTGACAACTCTTCAAACCCCATAAGATTTGTTTGACCTGAGATCAGGCAGTCACTGCCCGCTGGCGCTTCTGGTTGAAATGCTTGACCGGCCATCTCAACGGCTCTGGCCATGGTGCGATCAAGATCAGCTCGGGTTTTCTGAATATCTTGGAAGAGTTTTTTGCGCATGGCATCCAAGGTTTGGCCTGAAAATGCCTGATTGAGCACTTGAGCTGCCTGTTCTAACTCTATGCGGCTGTATGGCTTTTTTGTGGTAATAATGCGGTTATGCACTTCATCTTTTTGGGTGACCAGTATCGTTAAAACACGATTATTGGAGAGCGGTAAAAACTCGATATGATGCAGCATAATAGACTCTCTACGCGGCAACATCACCACCCCGGCCATGCGGGTAAAGCCTGATAATAGCTTGGATGCCGACTCTATTAAGAGGGATGGCTCTTGTTTAAGATTCAGCTGCTGCTTAAGCTGGCCGAACTCTAATTTCGCCAAAGGCTTAACGGTGAGCAAAGAATCAACAAAAAGCCGGTAACCAGAAACGGTAGGAACCCTGCCCGCTGACGTGTGAGGGGAGACAACCAACCCCATATCTTCTAGGTCAGCCATCACATTTCGGATGGTAGCAGGGCTAAGATCAAGCCCCGCATCACTTGCTAAAGTACGAGACCCCACTGGCTGGCCTTCAGCAATATAGCGTTCAATTAAAACCTTTAAAAAAAATTGGGCACGCTCTCCAACTGGATCCTTTTCAAGTTTCTTTTTTAACCCCACTCCAAACCTCGATGTTATTTGATATACCTGATTAGATTATCAGCCAATGACAACCACAGTCTTTATTAGCACTCACATTCTTGAGTGCTAAACGGAAGATTATCGGTTTCAGCATGTGCCAGGTCAAGTAACTAAAATATTCAACTTATCTCTATTTAAAATTCTGTTCATTTAATTAAAAACCCTGTATACATTGATCAAATCAATGTTTGGCGTCATATCAAAATGAATAAGAAATTCCACACTATTGGTCTCATCGCAAGACACCACGCCGTTGGTGTCAGAAGAACGCTATGCCAGCTGGGTGATTTTCTTAACCAACGAAATCACAAAATTCTGCTCGAAAACAGCATTGCAAGTGAGCTTGAAAAATGGGACTTTGGTTCGGCCTCACCTGAAGATATTGCAAAAAACAGTGATCTAATTATTGTTGTTGGCGGTGATGGCACACTGCTTCATGCCGCCCGCAGCATGGCCGATCGTAACATCCCTTTATTAGGTATCAACCTTGGCAGGCTGGGCTTTTTAACGGACATCTCACCTGACAATATGCATCAAGTGCTCAAACAAATCCTGGATGGCAACTATGAAAAAGAGACGCGTTTTTTACTGCAAGCAGAAATAAAAAAACCAGGCAAGACTGGCGCCAGCTGCACCGCCTTTAACGACGTTGTCATCCACAAGTGGAACGTCGCTCGAATGATTGAATTTGAGACCTATGTTGATGGGCGTTTTGTAGAGACTCAGCGGGCGGATGGCTTGATTATCGCAACACCTACAGGCTCTACAGCCTATGCACTATCTGGAGGAGGGCCGCTGCTTGACCCCAGCCTCAATGCCCTCGTACTTGTTCCAATCTGCCCACACACCCTCAGCAACCGCCCTATTGTTGTGAGTGGTGATTGTGAAATTGATATTGTGATTTGCGGAAGAACAGATCCGAAAAACGTCCGCGTCACCTGTGATGGTGACAATAGCTTGGTCTCCTCGGCTGAAGACCGAATTCATATCCACAAATATGAGCACAGCATCCAACTTATTCACCCTTCAGGACACGATCACTTTAACCTGCTGCGCCATAAATTAGGCTGGAGTGAACACCCCGTTAAAAACTAATTATTTCTTTGTAAACAACGACTTATTTAATGCCTTAAATACTTTATCTAATTTGCTAGGCTTCTCTTTACTCCCTTCTGACTGCTTATTTTCACTTGCATCCAGCTCAGCTTCTCGCCTGAGTTGCTCTTCCCTAAGCTTTTTCTGAATCTCCTGACGAGTGCTGTCTGGAATTTCCAAAACCCCTAACTGCTCTTTCTTTCGTAAGATATAGTGGCCTAACTCATCCATCCATTTGTCATCAATCCCATCAAAACGAAAATTAGAGTGCTTAATCGTCAGTCCATGGCGATTGATAGAGGTCACAACAAGTCGCCCATTCTCCATATCAACAGCAAACACCAGTTTTATCTGAATCTGCATTTGGCACTCAAAATATGCACCAATCAGCTTATCCTGATTATCTCTAACCCCCCATTCTGAATAGTGAATCTGCTGCTTGTTCATAAACTGCCGAGCTTCATCCGCCGCCGTCATTGGGGTAACGGTATATTTATTAACAGAGCCACTGGTACAAGCATACTGAAGGGCAATCTTACGAGGAGTCTCTCTGCTATCCAGATAGACGCGATAACTATCTTGATTTAAATCTTTAATTAACCCCATACCAGGGACATCGTAAGCAACAGGGATAGGGAGTTTTAAGACCTTTAGCTGTTCAGTCATCTCACACAGATAAGCCGCTACCTTCTTCATTAACGGCTTTGCTTTCTCATGATATAACTTCTCTTGCAGCGCCTCCTTTCCAAGATCAGAATCTTTTTCATCTTGAAGCCGCCCCGCCTCTTTTTTTAAATCATCAAGAATTCCCATACTAGATCAAACACCCATATTGCTTACACAGTTTAGCCAACACCACAACAGCGGATTGCGGATTTTTCGACACAATAACATTTTCTCTTCTTTACAGATAACGTCCAGACCTCAATTTTATTAAGCCTTTTTTCTGTCCACCTTATTTTATTGCTAAGATACCGTAAACCCTAGTAAATTAAACCAACAAACAACATTCTCTTCTCCATGCTTATCCATATACATATTAAAGACTTAGCTGTCGTTAGCTCACTTGAATTAGAGCTAGGTTCGGGCATGACCTCTCTCACGGGCGAGACGGGGGCAGGAAAATCCATCCTAATCGATGCATTAGGGCTGGGGTTAGGCAATCGAGCTGATAACAGCATGATCCGCAACGGCTGTGACCGAGCAGAAATCACCATCATATTTGAGATCAAATCCCACCCAACTATTCACCACTGGCTGCAAGAGCAAGCCCTGGATGCGGGTGATGAATGTATTCTTCGCCGCATCCTTATTCGTGATGGTCGCTCACGCGCATTTATCAATGGCACACCTGCACCTGTCCAACTGCTACAACGCCTGGGCGAGCAGCTGATAGATATACATGGTCAGCATGCCCATCAGTCATTATTAAAACGCAGCTGCCAACGTGATTTGCTGGATGCCTATGCCAACCATCGTTCACTTATCAGCCAAACAGAAGAGAGTTTCCAGGCTTGGCATCATTGCCAGGAAAAACTCAAACAGCTACAAACCGCCTCTGAAGATCGAACTGAACGACTGGATCTGCTGCGCTATCAAACGAATGAACTGGGTTCTTTACAACTGCATAAAAATGAACTTGCAGAGATTGATAGCGAACATAGCCGGCTAAGCAATATTGGCAAACTACAAGAGATTACAACCCTGGCGTTAGACCAGCTCTACGACAGCGATGGCTCGGTGCAAGAGATACTGGCGCATCTATCCAGCGAATTAACAGTGCTGCTACCCTTAGATAATCGACTCAGCTCCAGCCAAGAGTTACTCACCAGCGCATTAATCCAAATAGAAGAAGCAACGACAGAGCTACGGCACTACAGCGACAGCCTTGAGTCAAATCCCTCTCACTTGGAGCAACTTGAAAAAAGATTGCAAGAGATACATGACCTCGCAAGAAAATACCGTGCCCAGCCCAATGAATTACCAAAAAAGCTTGATACCCTCAATGCCGAACTTAATGCAATTGAACACACAGACGTTCAACTAACAGCACTGCAAGAGCAACTCACAACCCTACACCAGCACTATCTGGAAACAGCCAATAGATTAACCCGCAGCCGCCAAAAGGCTGCCCAAAAACTGGCAAAAAGCATTGTAAAAATACTGCATTCATTAGGCATGCCAAAAAGCATTTTTAACATTACAACAACGACCCTACCGGAAGCGCAGGCCACCCGCAGCGGGCTTGATCAAATTGAGTTTCTCATCAGCACCAACCCAGGCCAAACACCACAACCCTTATCCAAGGTTGCCTCAGGTGGCGAACTTTCTCGCGTCAGCCTTGCCATTCAGGTAGCCACCATACAGTGCGGCCAAATCCCCACACTTATCTTTGATGAAGTAGATGCCGGCATAGGCGGCGGCATTGCTGAGATTGTGGGGAAATTATTACATCAGTTAGGAGCGACACGACAAGTGCTTTGCGTCACCCATTTGCCACAAGTGGCCGCTCAAGGACACAACCATCTACAAATCAGCAAACAGAGTAATAAAAAAAACACCCACACTACCGTGAAAACACTGCAAAAAGAGGCGCGAATTCAGGAAATTGCGCGCATGCTTGGGGGGATGGAGATCACAGCGCACACCCTTGCACACGCTAAGGAGATGCTCTCCAACTTACAACATTAGGGGGCTTTGCATGTAGGATTTTTGCAGTATCCATAGATCGTCAATGCATGCGCCTCAACGGCAAAGCCCTTGCTTGTAGCAATCTCCTGCTGCCTATCTTCAATTGTTTGATCAAAAAACTCCTCAACCTTGCCACACCTGATGCAGACGATATGGTCATGATGCTCACCTCGATCCAGCTCAAACACCGATTGCCCACCTTCAAAATGGTGGCGTGTCACCAAACCCGCTGATTCAAACTGGGTCAAGACACGATAGATCGTTGCCAAACCAATCTCTTCACCCGCATCCAGCAATAGTTTATACAGATCCTCAGCACTCACATGGCCGTGTTCTAACTGCTCCAATACCCCTAAAATTTTAACCCGTGGCAGCGTCACCTTTAGACCCGCATTACGAATATCGTCCCCACTCATCATGTCTTTTCTAGCCTTCATACGGTATGATTTACGCCCAGTTAATGTAATTAAAGTGATTTTGGCAGAATGCAAAAGCTTCTCATTTATTGCGTAATTAGTGCAAGCCTCTTAACCGCCGGCTGCTCAACCGTTGATACAGTAAAAAGCTGGGGCACAGCTATAGGAAACGCTGTGCCCAATCTATTAAATGGCACGCCTTTAATGTACCGGCAAGAGATTCAGCAAGGCAATATCATCACACAAGAGATGATTAATAAACTGCATCCTGGCATGGCGAGACGGCAAGTTAAATATATTATGGGTACGCCTCTTCTGATGGATGTATTCCATCAAGATCGATGGGATTACTTTTACTCTATAAAAAAAGACAGTGGAAGCCTCATTCAAGAACGCATCTCTCTCTCTTTTAAAGAGGATAAATTGACCAAAATAGAGGGGGACTTCAGACCTACTCCCGCATCAAACACCCTAGAAACTAAAAAAGAGATCATCGTTCAAGTGCCCGACCATGAAGTAGATGAACAAGGCTTTTTTAGCCGTACACTAGAAAAAATGGGGCTTGTTGCAGACGGCGATTAAGCCTTTTTTTCAGCAGCCTTCGCTGCCCGCTGCCGTCGAGCCTCTTTAGGGTCTGCCACCAACGGGCGATAAATTTCAACTCGATCACCTGCTGTTAGTTCAACATCAAGCGATGCCAACTTGCCAAACACCCCAACCTTATTAACGGCTAAATCAATCTCTGGATACTGCTGTAAAATGCCAGACATCTCTATAGCCTGCTGCACGGTCAAGCAAGGCATGCTAGAAACTTCAATAATCACTTGATTATCAGGCTGAGCATAAGCCACTTCAATAATAGAGCAAACCATACTAGTTTTTCCCACCATGAACCTCATGTAACCGCTTACAGAAGGCATCAACCAATGTAGTCGCGATCTGCCCAAATACCTTACCAAAAGCAGAATTGAGCAGCCTACCTGCAAATTCAAATTCCAGCACCAACTCCACTTTGCAGGCATCAGCGCGCAGCTCGGTTAGCTTCCATGCACCTTCAAGCTTAGAGAATGGCCCCTCTTGCAGACGAATCTCAATTTTTTGATGGGGGTAAAGATGGTTACAGGTAGTAAATTTCTGGCGAATACCCGCACGTGATACCTCTAACTCACCCATCTGCTCATTATCAATCAATGAAATTAACCGAGCAGCACTACACCAGGGAAGATAGTCTGGATAGGATTCAATATCATTAATTACATCGTACATCTGAGCTGTGGAATACGACACCAAAGCACTTTTATGAATAACCGTCATCTAATCAAACCTTTATAACACCGAGTAACTGCAAAAATACGATAATAACAGCTAAGGGAGCAATAAAACGCACCGCAAATCGCCACCCTCGATAAAGCAACCCATCACCTAAATTCAGCTCATCCTTTGTTGAGCGCTCCGACATATACCAACCTGCAAATATAGCCATCGCCAAACCACCCAGTGGCAACATAATATTAGCTGTTAAAATATCCAGCACATCAAATAACCCACTGCCTTTGAATTCACCTGCAAAGGTGAATTCAAAGGCCCAACTGTTAAATGACATAATCGTCACAATACCCAGCAACCACGCTATCACACCAATGACCGTAGATGCCTTAGCCCGATCCACCCCTCTATTCTCAACCAACCAGGCAACCGCAGGCTCAATCAGTGAGATCGCAGAAGTCCAAGCAGCAAAAGTTAATAATAGAAAGAAAAGTGTGCCAAACAGCGTTCCACCTGCCATATGTCCAAAAGCCAACGGCAAGGTTTTAAATATAAGCCCGGGTCCTGCAGCAGGCTCCAACCCATTGGCAAAGACAAGTGGAAAAATAGCCATGCCCGCTAACAAAGCCACCAAGGTATCCATGATCGCCACAATAACGGAGGTCTTGGCAATGGAGACATTTTTAGGCAGATAAGAGCCATAAACCATAATAGCGCCCATCCCAAGGCTCAAGGTAAAAAATGCATGTCCCATGGCGGTTAATACACCACCTGCGGTGAGCGCGCTAAAATCAGGGGTAAATAGAAACGCCAAACCTTCCGCAAACTTCCCACTATTCATGGCATAACCCACCAACAGCAGCAGCAATACAAATAACATGGGCATCAGGATTTTTACGGCTTTTTCCAATCCAGAACGCACCCCCCGAGAGACCACAACCACCGTCATGGCCATAAAAACCGTATGCCAAGCTAACAACCGCTCAGGGTCAGAGACCAAACCAGCAAAAATACTGGCGGCTCCATCAGCAGTCACCCCAGTAAAAGCACCCGATGCCGTACGAAAAACATAAGCAACCGCCCAGCCAGCAATCACACTATAAAATGAGATAATCAGAAGACCCGCAACCATGCCCGCCCAGCCAATCAACTGCCAAATACCATGCTGATGCTCTTCATGCGCTAAAGTACGCATTGTATTGATTGGGCTTTGACGGCCTCTTCGGCCAATCAACACCTCAGCCATCATGATAGGAATACCAATGAAAAGCACACATAACAGATAGACCAGAACAAAGGCTCCACCACCGTTCTCACCTGTAATATAAGGAAATTTCCAGATATTACCCAACCCAACAGCAGAACCCGTTGCCGCTAAAATAAATGCCAAACGAGATGACCACTGGCCATGAATGGAAATACGCTCTGTCATTCCGAAATATTCCTTAACACTGCTCTATTTTTATACTACAGATCAAAGCCGCTCTCTGGCTTCAACTCAAAATCTCTATTCTCGGTGAAAAGCTGAGACAGAACAAGAAAGCAACTATCACTACCCTCTACTCAACTCACTCGCTACAATACGACCTATGGCAAAGAAATTAAAGAAAAAAGGCATAGCTGCCGGCTCAACCATCGCCCTCAACAAAAAGGCGCAGCATGACTACTTCATTGAAGATCGTTATGAAGCGGGTATTGTTCTTGAAGGGTGGGAAGTCAAAAGCCTGCGTGAAGGGCGCATTCAGATAAAAGAGAGCTACATCATCGTACAAAATGCAGAAGCCTTTCTGATAGGGTGTCACATATCCCCCCTCCTCACTACATCAGCCCACACCCACCCCACCGCAACACGTACACGCAAACTACTACTGCACCGTCGTGAGCTAAACAAACTTATCGGACTGGTTGAGCGCAAAGGCTTTACCCTAGTACCCACGGCCATGTATTGGAGTAAAGGCCGAGCCAAGCTGGAAATTGGACTCGCCAAAGGCAAAAAACAGCACGACAAACGCGCTACCGAAAAGAACCGCGACTGGCAACGAGACAAACAACGCATACTCAAACACGGTTAAATAAAAAACCTTGCTGCTGAACGCGAACAGACATAAACTGTCACACTACTACTTCGGGGGCGACATGGCTTCGACGTGGGTTACAAAACCTGAGGTGCATGCCGAGGATATAGACATCCTCGTAAAAAAGTCTATCAAACTATAGTTGCCAACGACGACAACTACGCGCTCGCTGCTTAATAACCAGTAGAGGCCGTCTGACTGGAGCCGTTCTTGTGCGTCCAGAGTCTCATGCTCTTCGGGGCACCTCAGAGACGATCAGGCGTCACATCTCACAAGATCGCATTGACGCTTGTCTGGGGCTGATCTGCTAAACACTTACCGGAATCGCCGTCCATCTTCCCTGCCCGTCGGGTAGTGTCCGGCTAAAACTAAAGACTGGGATAAGCATGTAGAGCCAACGGCGGAGAGCTTGCGGACGCGGGTTCGATTCCCGCCGCCTCCACCATTTTTATGGTGACAACCCGTCTCTCCAGAGTAATCCTCTGGGTAGACGGGTTTTCTTTTTCCCCTTGTATTCAAAGGGCTTCGGCCGTTTTGACATCTTTCCGAAACCTCTCTCCAGCCCCCCGATTCTCTCCATTCTCCCCACGTTCATTCTCTGTTTGGGGCGGTATTCTCTGTTTTCTTCGGACAGGGTCCGACACGCGTCCGGTTACAGATATCCTTTCAGATTAATCAGTTAGCCGAATGACGGTATTTTTGAGTTGCGTTAAGACATCAAACGGTCTGAAAAACCACCCGTTTCAACAAACCAAAAGTCTCTCGCAGGTTTCGGGAAGTGATATTTATTCGGATTTCTCATATTGTGCATAAAAAAAAGCCTACACAAAGGTCGGCTGTGAGGGATGGTGGTTTGGGATAGCGGTCAGCAGAATCCAAAGAACGTTCGCTGCTCGCTCCAGTCAAGTGGGAATGTTTTCACCAGCTTTGACAGGGATAATCCGCTGGGCTCTTCACCGTTAATGATGGCTTCGATAATGTCCGGCGCGAGCGTGGTCAGCTTCAGTGTTCGGGCGACATAGGATGAATCCACATCTAGATCCCTTGCCAGCTCGCTGATGGACTTTATCT
>JAJRWL010000052.1 GCA_024276875.1 Gammaproteobacteria bacterium | reverse complement strand
TGATCTCTATTATATTGCTGACAGCTGCTTATTCTTTTTTGGTGGTGTGGTAAAAGAGGGTGTCAATCAGTGCCACTGGCCTGCCTTTAATATTGCGGATAGTGCAATATCCGTGGGTGTCGTATTCATGTTAATTGATTCTTTTTTTGCTAAGGACTAAGAAAAGACAAATGCTGTTGTTTGGTTTTTACCAGCATTATTCTGATTAAAAACAGGATGTCTCTATATGTGCCATCGGATCTGGCCATTATTTTATTGTAATGGCTAGCGGGGTTTTTCTTGAAGAATAATTAAAGTTCTTGATGCCATACGCCGACTGATTGGTTATAGGGTTGGGGGCAATAAATGTTAAAACAGAGCATTAAAACGATTACGGTAAAGAACCTGCTGACCTTTTTGATGTTGGCATCTGTGGTAATGGCGATAATCATCGCATTCAACTTTAGAGCACTGTCACACAATATTGTAAAGAATGAGGCGCTGGCTGTTGCAGATATGGTCAAGGCGGGGATGACTGCGCATATGAAAGCCGAAATTATGGATAAGCGGGACTACTTTTTGGGCGAGATAAGAACGCTAAATAATATAAATAAGATATCTATTGTTCGTTCTCCTGCGGTTATTAAGCAGTATGGTGGAGTTGATAGTAAGCAAGAGATAACGTCTTTGGCACAGAAGGCGTTTCAAACAAAAGAGGCCGTATTTATTATTGATGACTTTGATGCGGCTCCCGTTATTTATGCTGCTGTACCCTATATTGCATCAAACAAGGGGGCGTTAAATTGTCTTAACTGTCATGAGGTAGATGAAGGCACAGTGCTGGGTGCGGTAGAAATTGAACTTGATTTGCAGGAATATCGCACGATGGCATCATGGATATTGCTTATCGTGCTCGTGGCCTCCCTATTTTTTATTCTGCTGCTCATTATTAATATATTTAGGACGGTTCAGATCTATGTTAAAGAGCCACTAGAGAGCCTTATCGCGAGAGCCAAGGAGGCCTACGAGGAGCACCGACCTGTCAACATGGAGAAGTTTGATTCACTAGAATTTGCACATGTTGCTAATGAGATAAATCAATTTAATACGGATATTATCGCCAATCAGGAGCTGCTTAAGCAGATGAATCATAACCTGGTGGATCTCAATAATGAAATTGAGGATACTCTAAAAGAGACGGTATTCACCATGGGCGTAATTGAAGAGCAGCGCTCAAAAGAGACAAGGAATCATACCAAGAGAGTCACTGAATATAGCCGCTTGCTAGCGAGTAAAATTGGTTTGTCAGACGATGATGTGCTGTTAATAGCGGCCGCATCGCCACTGCACGATATTGGCAAGTTGGGTATATCGGATGAGATCTTATTGAAGCCGGGTAAGTTGACCGAAGATTAGTTTGAAAGCATGAAGAATCATACGACGATTGGTTATTCAATGCTGGTGCACTCTAAACGCAAACTCCTGCAAGCAGCATCCATCATGGCACATCAGCATCATGAAAAATGGGATGGCTCGGGTTATCCCTGGGGATTAAGAGGTGAAGGTATCCATATCTTTGGCAGGATTGTTTGTCTCGTCGATGTCTTTGATGCCTTGCTCTCTGTGCGCAGTTATAAAGAGGCTTGGCCGTTAGATAGAGCGGTGGCATGGATTGAGGGGCAGAAAGGAAAGCATTTTGACCCCTTTCTGGTTGAAACCTTATTGGCTCATATTGATGAATTTGTGGCGATAGGGGAGTGTTTTGGCTCTAATAAGTAAGTATATTGCTTTATTGCACCAGCTGGTTCATCTCAAAAATAGGCAGCAGAATAGCAATAACAATCAGCAGAACAACCACACCCATAAATAGAATCAGCACCGGCTCAAAGATGCCAATGAGCATCTCCGCCATGGATTGAACCTCGCGTTGCTGATTATCTGCGGCTCCTTCCAGCATCTCAGGTAGCTGACCACTGGATTCGCCGCTGGCAATAAGGTGTACCGTAATGGGCGGAAATAGTTTGGTTTGGCTCAGTGCCCGACTGAGTCCGTCACCCTCTCGAACCTGTATGGCAGCATGCTCTACTGCCCTGCGCATCGGTAGATTTGGCACGACCTTGCTGGCGATGCGCAGTGCCTCCAATAGCTCTACGCCACTGCCCACAAGAATGGCCAGGGTGCGGGTGAAACGTGCAGTGTTGGCACTGCGTATAAAACGTCCAATCAGTGGGGTGTTGAGCTGCATGGTCTGGTAGGCAAACAAAATATGCTCGACTCGCAGCATGGCTGAGCAGCCCATCCAGATAGCAATAATGCCACCCAGCACAAATATGCCATAGTCCAGTATGAAGTCACTTGCCGCAATTAACCATCGCGTCAGAACGGGCAGATCTTGCCCCAGATTTTCAAATACTCCGACAATCTCGGGCACTACGTATGCCAGCAATCCAATCACGATGAGGACAGAGACGCTGGTCAGCATAATAGGGTAGACCATGGCCAGCTGTACTTTTTGGCGCATCACCTCTCGGGTCTCTTCATACTCAGCCAGTTTTTCTAATACATAATCTAATTTGCCGGATGATTCGCCTGCATCGACGGTGGCTCGATAGAGTATTGGAAAGGCGTTAGGAAAGTTACCCAATGCATTGGAGAGGCTTTGCCCTTCCAGCACGCGTGAGCGAACGCCCAGAATAATGCGCTTGATACGGGTTTTTTCTGTCTGCTGAGATACGGCGTGTAGTGCCTCTTCCAGCGGGATGCCAGAGCGACTCAGTGTGGCGAGTTGGCGAGTTAACAGCGCCAGATCGCGCGTGCCAATCCCGCTGCCTCCACCGATGGCTGTGGCGGTGCGTGACTCCTTGGTGACGATAGCCTCAACAGAGAGCGGCGTGAGTCCTTTTTCACGCAGTGCCTGGCGTGCCAGACGTGAGGTTTCGCTCTCTATAGTGCCTTTTTTTTGTCGACCTTGTTGGTCGAGTGCTTGGTATTCAAACGCACCCAAAAGATGTTCCCTCAATGATAGCGTTAACTTTCATGTGCGACTCGAATGACCTCTTCCAGGCTGGTTTCACCGCACAGGGCTTTCTCTCGGGCGTTTTGCAGCATACTGCGTGAGCGGGTGCGGGCTTGTTTTTCCAGTTCGTGCTCCCCAGCACCTTCATGGATAAGGTTCTTTATGGCATCATCAATAACGACTAACTCAAAGATGCCGCTACGCCCTCGATACCCTTGGTAGTTACATGCCTTACACTCTTTAGGATGGTATAGCGTGATTGTCTCGCCAGGGGCTGGCGTTATGCCGAGGGTTTCCAGGTCTGATGGGCTGGCGCTGTAGGCCTCTTTGCAGTCGGGGCAGAGTTTGCGCAGTAGTCGCTGAGCTAAAACACCAATGATGCTGGATGAGAGCAGGAAAGGTTCAACGCCCATGTCACGCAGTCGGGTAATGGCGCCAACAGCGGTATTGGTATGCAGGGTTGAGAGCACCAAATGGCCGGTCAGACTGGCTTGAACAGCAACCTCTACCGTCTCTAGATCGCGGATCTCGCCCACCATGACAATATCAGGGTCTTGGCGCAGAATAGCCCGCAGACCACGGGCAAAGGACATCTCGACCTTTGGATTAACCTGGGTCTGGCCAATGCCATCCAGATAATATTCGATCGGGTCTTCTACGGTCAGGATATTTCTCTTTCGATCATTGAGCGTGGTAAGAATGGCATACAGGGTGGTGGTTTTACCCGAACCCGTTGGGCCGGTGACCAGGATAATGCCATGGGGTCGCTTGATGAGTGATTCCATAGCTTTAAGTTCATCTTTACGCGTGCCCAGCTGTTTTAAATCCAATCGCCCTGCTTGTTTGTCTAACAGGCGCAGTACAATACGTTCGCCATGAATGGAGGGCAATGTTGAGACGCGAACATCGACTGAGCGGCCACCAATGCGCAGTGATATGCGCCCATCTTGCGGCAGCCGTTTTTCGGCAATATCCAGCTTGGCCATCACCTTGAGTCGAGAGATGACCATCGGAGCCATGGCGCGGAGCGGTTGCAAGATTTGTCGCAGAACCCCATCTACTCGGAGGCGCACGACCATTCTGTCTTCAAAGGATTCAATGTGGATATCGGAGGCGCTCTCTTTTACAGCCTCGGCCAGCAGGGCATTGATGAGGCGGATAATGGGGGCTTCATCCGCGCTCTCAAGCAGATCTTCAGGTTCGGGTAGCTGGTCAGCGATATCATTAAGATTCATATCGTCGCCGATATTATCCATCATTTGCTGGGCTTGGGCGGAGCCTTGTTCATAGGTTTTTTGCAGCAAGGCGTGATATTCATCTTCTGTCAGTGGCTTAAAATTGGCAGGGAAACCAAGAAAACGCTGAGCCTCTGCGAGAGCGAGGGTGGTACTTTTTTCAAGATGTGCAATGGTTGTTTTTCCATCATCCTCTTGCTTGATGAGTATGCCATGCCGTTTGGCAAAACTATAAGGGAGTTGAGCCTGTAATGTGATATTTTCCTGTGAGTTATTTTGAATTTCTGGCATTTAATTTGCCTGATGAGTCGTGGATTTTGGCGTTCCGCTTGTAGAGGGACTATTATTTAATACTGGCAGCAGTGGATGCTTCTCATCAGGAATCATGCGGAGCTTCCATTCATCCTGGTTCTTTTTGATATCCTGTTGCAGTCCCCTAATGTAATTATATTTTGAATTGGTGAGCTGCAAGCTTGTACGCTGATCGCGGACAATTTCAGGGCGTAGGAAGATCATGAGATTGGTTTTATCTGTTACGGTATGGGTGTTTCTAAACAGTAGTCCCAGTATTGGAATGTCGCCAAGCAGAGGGACTTTAGAGACGGATTCAGACAGGTTGTCTTTAATCAGACCACCCAAGACAATTGTCTGTTTGTCATCGACCAGAATAGTGGTCTCAAGTGTGCGTTTGTTGGTTGTTAAACCGTCCACATCTTCATTGTTTGTGACATCGGAGACCTCTTGTTTAATCTCCAATTTAATGGTGTCACCTTCATTGATTTGAGGGGTAACAGTCAGCTTAAGACCCACATCGTGGCGCTCTATTGTTTGGAATGGAGAAGAGGATGTGTTGCCGTTTGATGTGGTGTATTGCCCCGTTACAAAGGGGACATTTTGCCCCACATGTATCGAGGCTTTTTCATTGTCTAGCGTAAGCAGTGATGGGGTGGAGAGGATATTGGTGTCAGTATCACCTGCGTAGGCTTGAACCAGTGCGCGCAGGCTGCCACTGCGAGTGAAGCCCAGGTTAAAGGTATTGCCGGAGAGGTCGCCATCGGTTGTCAGGTCAGTGAAGGCATAGAGACCTGTCGCCGGTATTGAGGTTTGCCATTCCACTCCCAGGTCTCGGGTATTTCTATCCGTCAGCTCTGCAATAACAGCTTCGATATAAACCTGAGCGCGGCGGATATCCAGCTGGTTGATGACCCGCTTGAGTGAGCGCATGATCAGCGGTGGTGCAGTAATAACCAGGGCGTTGGCGGCCTCGTCTGCTTGAATATCAAACTGAGATTTGGCCTGTGAACCTTTTTTTATCTCTTTCTCAGCTTCAAGTTGTTTGGTGCCAATGCCTTGTAGCACAGTGACGAGATCTTTGGCTTCTGCATAGCGGAGGTAGACCACCTCGGTGTTGCCTTCAATGGCAATCGGCGTATCCAGATGTGCTATTAGTGCGCGTAACTCCAGTCGCAAATCGGGGCTGCCACCCAGCAGAATACTGTTGGTTCTTGGGTCGGCGACTAAAATAGGCTGTTGACCTGGTGGTGTCATCCCTTTCTTTGTCGTGTTGCGCAGTGCAGTGAGCACTTGCACCAAATCTGCTGCATTGGCGTGTTCCAGTGGAATGATCTCCACTTCATTGCTGCCAAGTCGGTCAATACGCTGGATAATACTGATAACACGCTCCATGTTAGCGATGGAGTCAGAAATAATCAGCGTATTACTGTCAGCGTGCACCCCCAGATGAGCCTGCTGAGGCATGAGTGGCCGTAAAATGGGGACGAGTTGAGAGGCCATTACATGCTTGACGGCAACAACACGGGTGACGACTTCATCTGTTAGGTGAGTTTGTGTGCGGGTGACGGTGCGAATATTGTCCTGTTTGGCAATGGTATTGGGTACTATTTTGTAGATATCACCACTGGGTACTACGGCAAACCCGTGTACTTTAAGTACGGATAAAAAGATTTCATAGATATGGTCGCGGTTGCTAGGCGTGGAGGAGATAACGGTGACTTTGCCTTTTACACGTGGATCAACAATAAAGTTTTTACCTGTCATCTCTGATATGGTGTTGATTAGTACTCGGATATCGGCATTGTTTAAATTTAGTGTGAGCGTGCCTTCTGCCCAAGTCGGCAGAGAGATGATCAATAGTAATAAAATGAGTTGAATACGTTTTAACATGGAGATTTGTTTGTTTTTCCTTAAATTTAAGACGATTTCTGTTGCTACTGCTTTGTTATAGTTTATGTGATAGGCAATCAGATCATTATGCGGGAAATATAGGCCGATTCAAACTGCATGATCGTGCTTGATGCTTATTTGGCAAATTTCTTTCGTATTCGTGCCATCTCTTCGATGAGTGCCTGTTTTTCGTTATAGCGGTTATTTCTATGGTGGTTAGTGGGCAGTGTGGTGTTGGGCAATGAATTTGAAGCGTTGTTCCTGGGTGAAGGTTGAAAGTTGTTAATGGTTGATGCTTGATCTTTGTTCTCCATTGATGGGCGGGGGAGAGCGAGTGATTCATGCCGCCCATTGCGCTCTAATATGACGCGGAAAGGCTCTACGGCAAATAGCGTGGCTCCGCCAGGTATGGCATCACCCACTTTATACATTGTCTGTTTATCATTAGACGAGCTGATGATTGCCCAACTATCTTTCATTTTAGACTTGCCAAGAAATGTGCCTTGAAGTGCTAGTGCTAGTGGGGTTGCGGGGGCTTCAATAAGCTCGTTTGGAACTGTCTTTGTTTGGGCGCGCTGATCTTTTTTACCAAATAGATGCCAATTTGGGATCTGCTTAATATTAAGTGCCCCTGTTGGCGGTTGGATCTTAATTTGGTTTAGTCGCGCTGTTTCGCTGCTTTGAGCGGCACTTTGATTTGTTTGGTAGTTATTGACGATGTTGACGGTCGCTAATGCTAATAGTGCTGCGGCAGCCAGTGTTGCTGTAGCAGGCAATAATCGAAGTAAAAGGGATTGAAGATTGTTCACTATAATTGTTTTAAATGACTTAAATAATACCTAAAAGGCATAGTATAGATAAGAATGGCTGTTATCTTAGAAAATACCGCTATGCCTGTCTATTTTGTTATTATTTGTGATGCCGAATCGTGTAAAGATCAATCTCAATATAATGCCTGATAGAAGTTATTAATGGTAGGCTACGTTTTTTAAAAATCCCGAAAAGAGATGGTTTTTCTAGGTTAAATATCTGGCAGGGAGTTTTTTTCTTAAAATATTGATAGAGGTAAGGTGAAAATGGTTGCCAAAAGGCATAAATATAGTAGGGGGAGCCGCTCTTCAGGTTTTACTCTGATTGAAGTGATGGTGGTTGTGGTTATCTTGAGCATTCTGGCCGCGATTGTGGTGCCTAAAATTATGGGCAAGCCAGATGAGGCGCGCATCACTAAGGTGCAGTCAGATATTCGTTCGCTCTCTGCGGCATTGGATCTGTATCGTTTGGATAATTTCACCTATCCCACGACAGATCAGGGGATTGAGGCCTTGGTGACAGCGCCAGGAAATTTGAGTAGCGGCGCACGTTATCAAAAGGGCGGTTATATTGATCGCATGCCTAAAGATCCTTGGGGTTATGATTATAATTATCTTCAGCCTGGAACGCATGGTGTCTATGATCTCTACTCGTTTGGTGCTGATAATGCGCCCGGAGGCCAGGATGCGAATGCTGATATTGGGAATTGGGATACGGAGTAGCAAGTGGCT
The DNA here is from genome assembly GCA_024276875.1 of Gammaproteobacteria bacterium. Classification (GTDB taxonomy): domain Bacteria; phylum Pseudomonadota; class Gammaproteobacteria; order Chromatiales; family Chromatiaceae; genus WFXD01. Next base: position 12,740 of record JAJRWL010000052.1, on the reverse strand, counting down.
GGGATTCCTCTATCCAGCTTGTTGATTTTTCAGTTAAGATCTTCACCAAGAGAGCAGCATGCAGGCTTTACTCTATTAGAATTGCTGATTGTTATTTTTATAATCTCGCTCATCTCAGCAGGGTTTATAAAATTAAATCTAGGTTTTGCCAGTGCCACACAGTCGCTAGAGAATGAGACAAAGCGACTGCATCGGTTATTAGATTTAACGGCACAGAAATCTATTCTTCGAGGTGGCGCTATTGGTCTTCTAATTGAAGCAGATGCCTACCACTTTGTTTCACGAGGCAGGAATTTTGAATGGGTCACCTTTGATGGTGATGATATATTGCAGCATCATCAATTGCCACAAGGTTGGCGTTTAGAGCTAAAACAGTATGATGAAATCATCCCCCCTATTGTTGTTAATCTAAAAGTAGATGAGACAGGGGCGAAAGTAGGACAGCCGCCGCCCGCTGTCGTTTTTTATGATAGTGGCGAGATTACCCCTTTTCAGTTGCGTATCTATGCGGCTGATATCCCTGATCCATTCATGATTGAAGCCAAAGAAAATGGTGAGATAGCCATGCATCTCCAGGCGTTAGAAGAGTGATGTGCATAAAAAAACAGGCGGGATTCAGTTTGATGGAGGTGCTGATTGCACTGGCCGTTCTTGCTATTGCGATGGCGGCACTGGTTAAATCCGCAGGGGGTTTTACCGCAAACCAAGTCTATCTTGAAAATAAGACCATTGCTCATTGGGTTGCACTGAATCAGTTGGTTATATTGCGTGAAAAAGGGGGTAGCCCCCCTGTGGGCAGACAGGATGGGCAGGAGGAGATGGCTGGACGCATGTGGCTCTGGAGTGCTCAAATCTCTCAAACACCTGATCCCAATGTTATGAAGGCAGAGGTTACGGTTCGACAGGAAGATGAAGAGACAGTGTATGCCTTGCTTATTGGATATGTTGAGGTGCAGAACTAGTGCGGCAGAGGCGGAAAAATGGCGGCTTTACCCTTATTGAAGTCTTAGTTGCTTTAGCTGTTTTTGCTGTTATGTCGGTGATGGCTTATGGGGGGTTAAAGACCGTTCTGAATGCACGTAATGGCACAGAGCGAGCCGCCATAAGACTGGCAGAGTTACAGATGGCATTTATCTTAATACAACAAGATATGCAGCATATGGCAGCACGCAGTATTCGCAGTGAATTTTATGGTATGAAAGAGGATGCTCTAGAGGTCGATTCAGGATTAGAGTACCCGATTGCTTTTACCCGAGGAGGAAACAGTCGTCCATACCGACCTCATCGTAGTGGATTTTACCGAGTGGGCTACCAACTGGAAGAGGATGAATTAAGGCGATTGGTTTGGCCTACACTCGACCGTACCGCTGGCAATGTACCTCAGGCAAAAGTGTTATTGCATGGTGTAAGTGAAGCTACATTTAGCTTTTTAGATGAAAATAATAATTGGATTAATACTTGGCCTCCGCCAGGCTCACAAGCTATGAGTGAAAATCTCTTACCCAAAGCGATAGAGATGGTTGTGGCATTGGATGATTGGGGCACGATCACACGCCTTTTTTCCATGCCGCATTAGTGGTTATAAAAATGATTAAGCCACTGAAAAAATCCACAGGTATCGCTTTAGTTACAGTGCTATTGATAGTTGCTATTGCTACCATAGCCGCTGTATCAATTAGTGCGCGGCTACAGGTGGATATTCGGCGTACTGAGAACTTAATACACTCAGACCAGGCGTGGTTGCATATGTTGGCGGTCGAGAGCTGGGCTAAAGGGCGGTTATTTGAAGATGCTAAAGGGGTAAAAAAGGTTGATCATTTGGGCGAAGATTGGAACAACCCAATGGAGAGTTCATCTGTAGAGGGCGGCTTTGTTACGGGCGATATTGTGGATCAACAAGGGCTGTTTAATCTTAATAGTCTGATAGATCAACAAACACAGCAACAGGCTCAGCAACAGACACAGCAGCAAGTGAATCTGCTGAATAAAGCCCGCTTCATTCGGCTGCTGGAAAACCTGGATTTAAATCCAGACCTGGCCAATACCGTAATCGATTGGCTGGATAAAAATGATATGAGGTCTGGGGTGGGAGGTGCAGAGGATAGCACCTACCAATCACTCAGCCCCCCCTACAGCACAGCAAACCGCCCTATGGCTCACCGCAGTGAATTATTATTAATCAATGGCTTTACGCTAGCATACTATAAAAAACTGGCTCCTTTTGTTACTGCATTGCCTGTGATGCCTAGTGTTTCTGAGGATATCAATATTAATACAGCGCCAAAAGAGGTATTAGAGAGTGTACTCATTGCTATCACAGGCCAGAAGATTTCAAGTATGACACCTCAGGATATAGATGCACTCATTGTTAAAAGAGAGAGTGACCCTTTTGAAGATCAAGCAGAGATCAATGGGTACTTGCCTGCGGCCGCCGTGGTGTCTAGGAACGGATTGGGTGTCGAGAGTCACTATTTTAGGGTACACAGTAGTGTGACCGTCGGCAAAGCAAAGGTGGGGGTTGCATCTTTGCTGCACCGAAAACAGACGAATGGCGTAGACATAGTAGTGCTTCAGCGCATGCGAGAGGATATATTTTAGTGGCTGACTATATTTTAATTCATTTTTCTGATGACCAATTTGAGTGGCTGTCAGTCAATGCTAAAGGTCGCCCTTTATCAGGGGTAGGGCGAGGTAATGGCGAAGAGCTGGCCACTGTTTGTCAAAATAAAGAGGTCGTCTTGTTAGTGCCAGGCACGGATGTGCTGCTGACAAATGCCACCATCCCTACACGTAATGCAACAGGTATTGCTCGGGCGTTGCCCTATGCCGTGGAAGAACAGCTGGCAGAGGATGTTGACCTGCTTCATTTTGCCAGAGGTGAGCAGGATACGGAAGGCGCTATGCCAGTGGCGGTCATTCGTCGTCAATGTTTGGATTATTATCTGGAGGTGCTCGCTCAGCTAGGGGTTCAGCTGACATCAGCCTATGCTGCGCCACTACTGCTGCCCTGGAAAGAGGGTGTTTGGACGGTTCTGATTGAGGGTAAAGAAGTACTGCTGCGTTATGGCAGCGATCAAGGGTTAGCATTAAATTCAGATAGCCTAGCGCTCATTGTCACTCGCTTACTAAAAGAATATACAGGAGATGATCAACCGACATTTAAGGTGTGGTATGGCGGGGATACCGCACCGGATATAGCTCAATTAGAGCTGACAGGCTGCGAGGTGGATCTTTTGCCCGTACCAGAGACAGGGATGGCGATGATGGCATCTACCTTAGCGCTGAATAGTGGATTTGATCTGTTGCAGGGCGAGTATCGGCCGCAGAATGCAGACTCATTAATGAGCTTTAAACCCTGGCGTATGGCCGTCACATTTTTAGCGTTAGCCTGTTTTATACAGCTAGGAGGAGTCGGGTATAACTACTGGCAATTGATTGCAGAAGACAAAAAATTAGCACAAGAGATTGAATCAATTTATCGAGGCACCTTTCCTGATGCCGGTAAAATTATACGCGGTAGTGAGCGTCGACAAGCTGATCGAAAATTGGCTGCGCTGCGGCAACAATCGGGGCGTGGTTCAGATACCTTTCTTGCTTTATTGCATATGAGTGGTGAAGAGTTAGCTAAAGAGAAGAGGTTGCGATTGGAAGGGTTAAGCTATCAAAGTGGTGCGCTTACGCTTCGCTTGCAAGGGTCAGATCTGAGTCAGTTTGAGACATTTAAACAAAAACTACAACAAGGACGCGAACGAGATATTGAGGTCGAAGTGTTGTCAGCGGCATCACGCAGAGAGGGTGTAAATGGTCGTATCATGATAAAGGAGCGTAAATAGTCATGGCTAAATGGTGGGCAACGCTCCAAACGCGAGAGAAGAAAATATTGGCATTTGGCTCTGTCGCTTTTGTATTAATGATGGGCTACCTGTTTGTGATTGAGCCGTTAGTAGAGCAAAGTGATCTATTAACAACAAGAGTCGTGGCTCAAAAAAAGCTTAAGTTGCATTTAGAAAGAGTGGCTTTAGAGGCTGAAGCCTTGCGCGCTAATGTGGGTGGAACAAAAAAACTAAGCGGTTCAGGAAAAGATACCCTGCTTGCTGTAGTGAGCAAAACAAGCCGTCAGAATGGCATTAAAGAGTCTATGAAACGTATTACCCCAGAAGGCAGCAAAAAAGCGAGAATCTGGTTGGAAGAAGCTTCGTTTGATCAAATGATTTCGTGGTTAACAGTGATTAGCCGCTCATATTTAATTACGATAAAAAATATTAATGTGACAGCAGAAGATGAGCCTGGGCAAGTGCGGGCTAAATTAACATTAGCAACAAAATAGTCGCTATTATTTAGTGTTTATTTTTGCTAGATATGCGCGTTTCATTGCTAATTCGAAATCCTCATTAGAGGGGTATGCATAACCAAATGCAGGTTCCCACAGCCTGTTATTTTCCATGCAGAGATAAAAAAATACCTTTTTATGCCACGCTAAAAAACTTTGGTAGGCATGAGAAAACATCTCTAGTTTTGTCTCTTCCGAGTAACTTAATTTACCATCGCTATCAATCAATGGTAGCTGCAAGATTTTGCTTTTTAACCCCCGTTGGCGGATCTGTTTAACAACGGGTTTGGTGTAGGTCAGTGTGCCAAATGATATGAGTGCCACCTCTTCAGGGCTAAATAGATCCTGTAGTCTGTGAAAGATCAGGGTGTACTCCTCTTTCCAGTTATTATAATGAATCATCGGGTGGAAATGAAAACCAACAATGATGCCTTTATCTGCGGCTTGTCGGGCGGCATCAATACGATCATCCAATGTTGCGGCGCGGTGCTCTTCGTTGCTGATGATGGTGGGCGTGTTGAGTGACCATGTGCAAATAATATTGGCGGGTATCTCATGTGCTAGTAGGTAGTTAATGTTTTTTGATTTTGTCTTTAACTCTAAAATAACGTTGGGGTTGGCTTTTGCAAAAGCGGTTAATGTATCCAGTATGCCGTGCTTGTTTCCCCATAAGAGTGAATCGGAAGATTGCCCTGTTCCAATGTGATAGGTTTGGTTGGGGTCTAATTTTAGTGTGTGTAATTTCTCTGCAAAGCCTTGGTCAAAGTAGATCTTATCTTCGTGATAAAAAGATTGGATGCTGCAATAGCTACAGTCAAACCCACAGTTATCGATGGCATCCAGTGTCATTAGATTGCAGCAGCGTGTGCGCTCTGAAGCAACGGGGCAATAGCCTAATCCCAATCGTTTTTTATCTATTGTTTCCAGTTTGAGTTTTTGTAATGGAAGGGTAATGTCTGCTATTTTTGGATAGTGAGTAGCGTTCTCTTTTAGTGTTAGCCAATGTGTCTTAAGTTGATTGATGATGGCTTTTTTCGCGGCTTTTTCCGTGCTTTTCCCTGAGGAGAAATGGTGCCATATTTGCTGAATTGGGTTTTCTCCCCACATCGTTAGATCACGGCTGATTTCACAAATCTGTCGTAGCTCTTGCAGGGTAAAGCGATGCTTCCCTGCCTTCTCGCTAATAAATGCCTGCTCCTCTTTTGATAGATTAGAGAAGAGGGTTTGGCCGCAAATGGTTGAAAATTTTTTGGGGTAGCTTTCGGAGGATGACATGGTTTTTTATTAATGGTGAACAGAAGGTGGCTTTGCACTAATAATGGATTAGTGCGGCAAGCGTGCTGCCATCAATAATGCCGCCTATTACCAAAGAGAGCAGGAGTGATGTTTTGTATAAAACCGGTAACAGTAATGGTTAAGTCCCCTCAATGATCACATACGTTATAATCATTGAAATTGCCAACTTTGTACTGATCTAGTATCGGGATCATAGGTGTTATGCCGGTCGCTATTTCACTGCATCGCCTGAGTTCCTGAAGCGCGGGTGTCTCCGCTAGTTTTTTACTGAATGCGATAACGTGTGCTTGAGCTTGCTCGTGTTTTCCCTCGGTGCAAAGTGCTTTGGCTTCGGCAGATATTTTTATAGCCTGTTGTTCAGCTACGGTAATATCAGCTTGGTTGATTCTCTGCATGCAGTCCTGCATCTCTTGCATCTGTGCCATTATGATTTCCATCTCTTTTTCGTCCATTTTGTAGTTCTCTGATGCAAAAACAGTGAAGGGAAAAAGTAACAGCAGCACGCAGGTGGATATTTTCATGGTTATTAAATGTCATACGTTAATTGGCGTTGGAGGAGTTGGCTGTAAAAATACTATGCAAGTATATGAATAATGAGCAGATAATGCTATTGGATGTGGTGGTTATTCTTTAGGTTTAGCCCTTATCACCTGCAGGATGCTGGCACCCATGTACCAAAAGAGCGAGATTAGCCCGCCGAGCATGGCGATCCCCACCGCTCCCCAGCCGATAAAGCCAGTCATATCTGACTCAATCCAGAGGCCAAAGTAGGCTACAGCAGAACCAATCAGGCCAAGTAACATTGATTTTGCACCCAGTTCAGCAGATTTGTGTGCGCGTTTGGGTTGTTGGGATTCATTCATAGGAAGAAAATTACGACTGATGGCTTGCGGGGAATGGATTAAGGATCGTATCCTATCCTGCTTGCGGATGAAATAGAGAGATCATTCTAGATGAAAGATGCAGTAAAAGAGTATTACGGGAAGACCTTGCAGGGTTCTGATGACCTCAAGACAGATGCCTGTTGCACAGATACAGCAATGCCTGATTTTGTAAAGCAGGGTTTGAGCAAGATTCATGTTGAGGTATCAGGGCGTTATTATGGCTGTGGTCTGGTAATGCCTGAGTTGTTACAGGGCATGCGCATCCTTGACTTGGGCAGCGGCTCTGGCCGTGACTGCTTTTTGCTCTCTCAGTTGGTGGGTGAAGAGGGCTATGTGCTGGGCGTGGATATGACCGATGAACAGCTGGCTGTGGCTCATAAATATATTGATTATCATATGGAACAGTTTGGTTTCAGAACCCCTAATATTGCGTTTAAAAAGGGTTACATTGAGCACTTGGATGAGCTGGGTCTGGCAGATAATAGCTTTGACATCATTATCTCAAACTGCGTCATCAACCTCTCACCCGATAAGGAGGCCGTGTTACGTGAGGCTTACCGCATTCTTAAGCCTGGCGGTGAGGTCTATTTCTCAGATGTCTACTCAGATCGACGCATTCCGAAGGCGTTAATGGCTGATCCTATTCTCTATGGCGAATGTTTAAGCGGCGCGCTTTATTGGAATGATTTTCACAATCTGGCTAAACAGACGGGCTTTTTAGATCCTCGCGTGGTGGAAGATCGTCCGCTGGCTATTGATAATGATGAAGTGGAGAAGCGCATCGGTCATGTCAATTTTTTCTCTGCTACCTATCGGTTGTTTAAGTTGCCTGATTTGGAGACGCATGGTGAGAACTATGGCCAGGCTGTGATCTATAAAGGCACTATTCCTCATTATGAGTGTCAGGTTGAATTTGATAAACAGAATATCATTAAGGCAGGTGTTACCTTTCCGGTGAGTGGCAATACCTATCGTATGTTGAGTGAGACACGCTTTGCAGAGCATTTTGAATTTATCGGTTCAAATGATACACACCATGGTATTTTTCAAGGCAAGGGTGCAGTGCTGCCTTTTGATGTGGACACGAGTGGAGACGATGATGCGGGTTCCTGTTGCTGCTGAGCTTTAAATGATGCCGTCACAAAATAAAACCAAAATCCTGTTTTTATGCACGGGCAACTCGTGCCGCTCACAGATGGCAGAGGGTTGGGCTAACTGGCTGCATGGTGATCGTATTGAAGCTTTTTCGGCCGGCACTATTGCACAGGGTTTAAATCCCAATGCGGTTGCGGTGATGGCAGAAGAGGGTGTTGATATATCTCATCATCAGTCAAAGCGTCTTGAAGACCTTGATCTGGAGTTTGATTATGTCGTCACTGTGTGTGGCAATGCTCAGGCCAGTTGTCCTATATTTCCTGGAAAGGCCAAAGTCATTCACTGTGGGTTTGATGACCCACCTGCATTGGCCAAAGAGGCCGCATCTGAACAGGAAGCACAGGCATGTTATCGGCGTGTCTGTAAAGAGATTCGTAACTGGGTGGAACAGTTACCAAAAACCTTAGATATGCATTGAACCCACTGTTTTATTTAAAGTTTAATGCAATAATTGATAAACCTAAATAACCGCTATAATAGCAACCCAATTTTTTAATCCAATGTGGAGACAACAATGCCAAACGCAACAGCACGACATATCCTGGTAGATTCAGAAGAGAAATGTAACGAACTTAAAACACAGATTGCAGAGGGTGCCGCATTTGCCGAACTGGCCAAGCAGCACTCCAGCTGTCCTTCTGGCAATAATGGTGGTGATCTGGGTTCCTTTGGCCCAGGCCAAATGGTGCCAGAGTTTGATAAGGTTGTTTTCAGTGCAGATATTGGCTCTGTAGAAGGGCCGGTAAAAACCCAGTTTGGTTATCACCTGCTGGAAGTGACTTCACGCGAAGATTAAATTGCTTCACTGAATATCAGCACAAATCAGGCCGAGTCTTCTCGGCCTGATTTGCATTGACTGTGTTAATGGTTGAAATAGATAGATCATGTTTAAAACAAATGAGTATTTTGATGGCAAAGTAAAATCCATCGCCTTTCAGACAGAAACGCTGCCCGCCACCATGGATGTCATGGCAGCAGGGGAGTATGAGTTTGGTACAGCAGCGAAAGGGAAAATGACGGTGGTGAGCGGCGCATTAAGTGTAAAACTACCCGATTCTAATGAGTTTAAAATATGTAAAGCAGGTAGCTCTTTTAATGTGCCAGCCGATAGTAAATTCAATGTAAAGGTGGCGTGTGAAACAGCCTACCTTTGTCTTTATGGTTGATAAACAGCAGTAATAATCAACAGGAAATCAGCGAGCATGATGAAATTGAAACTACACTGGCAGATTGTTATTGCCCTTGTGCTAGCCGTAGCTGCCGGTTTGATAACAGGCAAAGAGAGCAGTCTGTTTGGCATTGTTTTTTATGATGTTTACGCCTTCATTGGCCAGCTATTTCTCAATGCTCTGAAAATGCTGATTGTGCCGCTAATACTCTCATCCATTATCGTGGGTATCAGCGGTATTGGCTCTGGCAGCGCACTGAGTAAGTTGGGTGGTAAAACGCTGCTTTATTATGCAACGACTAGTCTGATTGCCATTATGATTGGCCTGTTGGTGGTTAATACCATCACGCCCGGTGTGATAGATGGTCAGCCAGCAAAAGAGGTGATTGGGCTGTCAGAAGAGGCTGTGAGCACCGTTATTGCCAAGGTGGAAGGTAAGGGTGCCGGTGATATCGTTGATATTTTTCTGCGCATGATCCCTACAAATGTGGTGGCCGCCGCAGCTGACGGGCAGATGTTGGGGCTGATCTTCTTTGGTCTGCTATTTGGTTTTTTCATGACCAAAATCGAAGAGGCCTATGCCGAAACCATGTACAACTTTTGGCAGGGTGTTTTCAGTGTCATGATGAAGATCACCGATTGGGTGATGGGTTTTGCCCCCATTGGTGTCTTTGGTTTGGTAGCAAAGGTTGTTGCTGGCACAGGGCTGGCTGCGTTTGTACCACTGCTGTGGTTCTTTCTCTGTGTGCTGATTGCATTAGGGCTGCATATGTTTGTCGCCATGCCGCTGTTGCTCAGGGTTGTTGGGCGTGTTCATCCGCTCAGGCATTTTAAGGCCATGGCTCCGGCGCTATTGACCGCTTTTTCAACCAGCTCATCCTCGGCCACATTGCCGATGACGATGGAGTGCGTAGAGAAGAATGCCGGTGTATCTAATCGCACCACCAGCTTTGTGTTGCCGTTGGGGGCAACAGTAAATATGGATGGCACAGCGCTGTACGAATGTGTCGCCGCCATGTTTATTGCGCAGGCCTATGGCATAGAGCTGGGGCTAACAACACAATTTACCATCGTGCTGGTTGCACTATTAACCTCCATCGGTGTAGCAGGGATACCGGCTGCAAGTCTGGTGGCCATCTCCATAATATTGGCCGCAATTGGCCTGCCTGCTGAAGCAATTGGTCTGATATTGGCGGTGGATCGTGTGTTGGATATGTGTCGTACAGCCGTGAATATATTCAGTGACTCTTGTGGCGCGGTGATCATTGCACGGCTCAATGGTGAAGAGGGTATTTTAAAAGGTTAGATTATTGGTAGAAATGCTACTCATCACTCTTTGGATTAGTAACTTGACTTAGGGCGTTAAAAATAAAAAAGAGCTTTACAAACCCGCCGATAATGCGAATAATTCTCAATAACAGTGTTATTGCTATTGAGAATTATTATTATTAGGCGAATCAGCATGAATAAAGCGATCATTTTTTTATTATCTATCATCCTACTGCCAACGACTTCGGCGGCAATCGAGGTTCAACAGTTGGTTCAAATTATCGACTACATGGGCGTTGATTATGGAGGGGCAGTAGCCAATGGTGAGGTGATTAACCCTGTTGAGTATGCAGAAATGGAGGATTTTGCGGCCGCCATTAAGACCCAAATGGCCAACCTGCCCAATGATGAGGTTGCGACAAACCTAAGAAGTGATGCGCAGATCCTGGCGGCATTGGTGGCAGACAAGGCAGGGGCGACTCAGGTGAGGGAGCTGACAGCTGTGATGCGTGTTCAGGTTATCGAGCATTTTGAGGTGGTGGTGACACCGCACCGTGCGCCCAATCTGACGCTGGGAAAACAGTTGTACAGCCAGAACTGTACTGGCTGCCACGGTATTGAAGGCCGAGGCGATGGCACTATGGCAGCGGAACTTGAGCCAACCCCTACGAATTTCTGGGAGCGGGAGCGCTATCTGCAACGCACCCTCTATGGTCTCTATAGTACGATCAGTTATGGTGTTGAAGAGACGGCCATGACTGCCTTTCCGGGGCTAAGCAACCATGAACGCTGGAGTTTGGCCTTCTATGTTGGTCAGCTTGCGACAACAACAGTGGAACGCCAGCAAGGAGCCAAACTATGGCCGTCTGGAGAACAGCTACGCGGAATTGCTAGCCCAGAGGCGTTGACCACCCATACCCCAGCAGAGATCGCCGCAACGAGTGGTGAGCAAGGGCTTGCGCTAATGGCTTATCTGCGCACCCAGCCGCAGGCACTCTTTCAACACAAGAAACGGCCGTTGGACTACAGCCTGAATGGATTGGCTGCCAGCCTGGATCTTTATCGCACAAATCAGTCTGAGAAGGCCTACAGTAAGGCGGTGGATGCCTATCTTGAGGGATTTGAACTGATAGAGAACACCCTGGATATTGTTGATAGCGATCTGCGTTCGGCGGTTGAAAGTGGCATGACTGGTTTTCGTAACCAGATTCGTCTGGGTGTCCCTGTGGCGGAACTGGAGCAGCAGTATCACCAAGTGGTTAGCCTGATTGAGCAGGCGCAGACCCGCCTTGATACGGGCAGCCTATCAAGCAGTGCAGCATTCAGCGGTGCCTTTATCATCCTGCTTCGTGAGGGTTTGGAAGCCTTGTTAGTCGTAGCGGCCTTGGCCGCTTTTCTGATCAAGACAGGGCGGCGTGATGGCCTGCCTTATCTGTATGGAGGTGTGGTGCTAGCAGCCGTGTTGGGTGGCTTGACTTGGCTTGCCTCGGTGAGTTTGATCAATATCAGCGGTGCGCAACGAGAGCTTACTGAGGGCATCGCGGCTATCACTGCCGCTGGGGTGCTTTTCTATATGGGTTTTTGGCTGCATAGTAAGACCAGTGCCATGCAATGGAAGCGATTTATTGAAAATAGCATACAGAAGGTTTTAGACCGTAAAACCCTTTGGGGACTGGCGGGGCTATCCTTTATTGCGGTGTATCGTGAGATTTTTGAAACCGTTCTATTCTATCAGGCGCTGTGGGTTCAGAGTGATGCGGCGAGTCAGGGATTTATCCTGTCAGGCATGCTGAGTGCTGCCTTGGTATTGAGTGTGCTGGCTTGGCTTATATTGCGTTACAGTACCCGCTTGCCGTTGCGTCAGTTCTTTGCCGTGACAGGCGTGTTTATGTTTCTATTGGCTGTGGTCTTTGCCGGTCATGGAGTAGCGGCGCTACAGGAGGCGGGACAGCTGCCACAAGATCCCATCAACTTTCCCTCTTTCGAACTCTTGGGTATCTACCCCAACCTTGAAGGGATTATGCTCCAATCTGCCATGTTGGCGGGAGCCTTGTATGCACTCTTTGGTGCTCGGATAAGTCAAAACCGTTTAGCCAAAGAGCGCGCTAGAGTAGGCTAGATCTCGGCTGCTAAGCGCCTCAATAACCGCTGGGCAGGGATGCCCTAAAATGGGCCTCATCGCCCAGTTTGATGGCTAAAGATGATGCCTTAATACGGGGCTATAGTAGCCGCTCTTTTAGCATCTCAACCTCTTGGCGTAACGCTTGCACCTGCTGCTCTAGTTGGTTGATCCGTTCGTGGTCAGATTGAGATGATGCTGGATTAGTTTGCACGGGGGCAGAGGTTATTTCTGGTGCTTCTACCTCACCACTTAAAAGATGGGCATAGCGTGAATCTCGTTTGCCGGGTTCACGTGGAAACTTGATGACAAAAGGACCATCCTTTCGATCCATTAACCTATAAAAATCAGTTGAAAAAGGCATTACACTACTAACCTTTTGAAACAACGGCTAACGCTGCCAGCCATGGAGAGTGAAACGAAGGCTGGTAGTCCGCAGAAGGCGTAGGCCGCTCGTAGCATACCCGTCGTGCCTTGCGCCAGAGGGGATGCAGCGTAGGCATCCGAAACGCCATCCAG
>JAJRWL010000051.1 GCA_024276875.1 Gammaproteobacteria bacterium | reverse complement strand
ATGCTAGAAGTGCGTCATTGCTGTGTCAAGTGTGAATACAATAAGAATGCACTAAGGCGCGGATTTTGATTGACCTATTCGCAAGGGGTATGTAAAATCCCGCCTCTTTCGTCGGCTACTTCTATTTTCTGCCGACACACACATATTTTCTACGGAGATTGGGTATGTATGCCGTAATTCAAACCGGTGGCAAGCAGTACCGGGTTTCCCAAGGCGACACCTTAAAGGTCGAGAAACTTGGGGCCGATGAGGGTGTCAGCGTAGAGCTTGATAAAGTATTGATGCTCGCTGATGGTGAAGATATTAAGATTGGTGCTCCTTATGTGGAGGGTGGCAAGGTTACCGCTACCATTAAATCTCACGGTCGGGGCAAAAAAGTAAAGATCATTAAGTTTCGTCGACGCAAGCATCACATGAAGCGCCAAGGCCACCGTCAGTGGTTTACCGAGCTTGAGATCACCGGAATCAGCGCAAGCTAAAGGGGTTATACCATGGCACATAAGAAAGCAGGCGGTAGTACACGTAACGGCCGCGATTCAGAGTCAAAACGCCTTGGCGTAAAGGTTTATGGTGGCGAGAGCATCAAAGCAGGTGCTATTATCATCCGTCAACGCGGTACCCGTGTGCATGATGGCGTAAACGTAGGTTGTGGCAGAGACCATACCTTGTTTGCCAAAGCAGACGGAAAGGTGCTGTTTGAAGTAAAAGGCCCTAAGAACCGTAAATATGTCAGTGTCATTACTGATTGATCGGTCTTCCGGTTTGTAGGATCAAAGAAGGCCTCGTCAATCGACGGGGCTTTTTTTATTCGGCGTTTCCTGCGCCTCTCCCCTTTGGGGCTGACGTGAAAATCTGTTCCAGACAGATTATTATTCCCCATTCACCATTAGAAACTATATCCAATGAAATTCGTCGATGAAGCAACAATCCGCGTTGATGCCGGTGATGGCGGTAACGGCTGTGTCAGTTTTCGCCGTGAGAAGTACATCCCAAGGGGTGGGCCGGATGGTGGGGATGGCGGTAATGGCGGTGATGTTTTTTTAGTGGCCAATTCCGGTTTAAATACATTGGTTGATTTTCGTCATCATCGCACTCACCGTGCAGAGCGCGGGCAGAATGGCATGAGTCGCAACTGTAACGGGCGTGCGGGTGAGGATGTCTATGTGCGAGTTCCGGTGGGAACGCGAGTGTGGGATAAAGAGACGGAAGAGGCGATTGGTGAGCTGCTAGAGCATGACCAGCAACTGTTGGTTGCTAAAGGCGGATTTCATGGAATTGGTAATACGCGCTTTAAAAGCAGCACCAACCGTGCGCCAAGGCAGGCGACAAAAGGGACAGAGGGTGAACGGCGACAGTTGTATTTAGAGTTGATCCTGCTGGCAGATGTGGGGCTGCTGGGGATGCCGAATGCCGGTAAATCCAGCCTGATTCGTAAGGTGTCTCATGCTACCCCTAAAGTGGCGGACTACCCTTTTACCACGCTCTATCCTAATCTGGGTGTAGTGCGTGTAAGCACGGATCACAGCTTTGTCATTGCTGATATCCCTGGTGTGATTGAAGGGGCAGCAGAGGGTGCAGGGTTGGGTATTCAGTTTTTGAAGCACCTCTCACGCACACGTCTGTTGTTGCACTTGGTCGATATGATGCCTGTGGATGAATCAGCTGATCCCGCTGAAGATGTGCGCCGTATCATCAAAGAGGTGGAGCAGTTTGGTGGCGATTTGGCAGAGCGTGAGCGCTGGTTGGTGTTAAATAAAAAAGATCTGCTGGATGAAGAGGAGTTTGAGCAGCGGCGACAGCAGTTGTTGGAATCCCTTGATTGGAAAGGGCCTGTTTTTGCTATATCAGCATTGAACGGTGAGGGCACACAGGAATTAATCTACGCGCTGATGGATTATATTGATGCCATAAAAGCGGCTGAGAATGTAGAGCCTGAGGCAGAAGATGAGCCATGGGATCCAACAAAATAAAAGTATCTAATTAGAATGGATGGTGTATTGAAATGACCACCCGAGAGCAAATTTCTTCAAACAAACGCTGGGTTGTCAAGATTGGCAGCGCACTGCTGACGGGTGATGGTAAAGGGCTTGATCAAGTGGCGTTGGCCTCCTGGGTTGAGCAGATGGCGGACTGGGTTGCACAAGGCAAGGAGCTGATCCTGGTTTCATCCGGTGCGGTGGCAGAAGGGATGAGCCGCATGGGCTGGGTTCAACGACCCGATAGCATTCATGGCCTGCAGGCAGCGGCCGCTATTGGCCAGATGGGATTGGTACAGGCCTATGAGGCCTGCTTTCAAAAGCATGGCCTGCATACAGCGCAGGTCTTGCTGACACACGATGACCTCACTAATCGACGACGTTACCTCAATGCACGCAGTACACTAAAAACACTGCTGGAACTTGGCGTGGTGCCTGTGGTGAATGAGAATGATGCGGTGGCTAATGAAGAGCTGCGTTTTGGTGATAATGATACCCTGGCAGCCATGGTGGCCAATTTGGTTGAAGCTGACCTGCTCCTGCTGTTGACGGATCAAGAGGGTCTCTTTGAGAGTGATCCCCGTTCTAATCCTGATGCCAAGCTGATCAGTGAGAGCCAAGTGAATAACCCTGAATTAGATGAATTTGCCGGTGGTTCAAGCGCAGGACTGGGTCGGGGTGGCATGGTGACTAAGCTACGTGCAGCGCGATTGGCTGCCCGTTCTGGTACGGCAACTATTATTGCGCCGGGTGCAGGTAAGCGTGTTTTGGCTCGTATTGCCGCGGGTGAAGTGATAGGCACATTACTGGTCTCAAATCAGGAGCCAGAGGCGGCAAGAAAACGCTGGTTGGCTGGGCATCTACAGGTGCAAGGTAAGCTGACCCTGGATGCGGGAGCCGTGAAGGTGTTGCGTAACGCGGGCCGCAGCTTGCTGGCTGTGGGGGTTAAATCAGTGGATGGTGGTTTTGTTCGGGGAGAGGTGGTCTCCTGTGTGGATGAGCAGGGCAGGGAAGTGGCACGTGGATTGGTAAACTACAATGCTCAAGAGGCTCGCCGCATTATGGGAAAACCCAGTGATACCATTCATGGGATATTGGGTTATGTGGATGAGGATGAGCTAATCCACAGGGATAATCTGGTTCTGGTGTAGATTAATTGCCAACGATTATCGCAGCCAATAAAAAACCGGCAGTTGCCGGTTTTTTATTGGCTGCTTGGAGATGCTTGGTTACAGTGCTTTAACCTGTATGTTCAAGCGGCTCTTAAAGCGTGCGGCCTTGTTCTTGTGGATTAAGCCATTGTTGGCGGAACGGTCAATCATAGGGACAGCTTCGTTGTAAGCTGTCTGTGCGTCCTCTTTATTGCCTGTTGCAATAGCAGCGAGGACTCTCTTGATATAGGTGCGCATCATGCTGCGACGGCCTGCGTTATGTTGACGGTGCGTTTCCGCCTGACGGGCGCGCTTGCGTGCTTGTGCTGTATTAGCCAACGTCGGTCTCCTGAAATATGCCGATGTGAAAGGCCGCGTATT
>JAJRWL010000050.1 GCA_024276875.1 Gammaproteobacteria bacterium | reverse complement strand
CTCCCGTTCATAACCGAGAATGAAACGTTGCTCGCTATTGTTAATCATTGGATCATCTCCATCACGATCATCTTGTGAGTCATAATACCCCCATTCAATATTGGCAATGCCATCAAGAAATGAGCCGCGCACACTAGCACCGTATACCGTTAAGCTCGGAAACAGCGCATTACCCGTCACCGCATCTGAACCACCTGGGCTTTTCCAAAAACCATCATAACCGTAGAGCACCAACTCATATGCACCTATGTTTTTATACAGCCGCAAAGCAAGCTCATCGTCATGCAGCAGATCATTTGGTCGATCAGCCTTTGTGATGGCCTCTGTACCGGCTATACGCCCAAGGGTTGAATTAAAATAGGAGGCTCGCGAACCATCAATATAACGATCTGCATCAAAACGCGGCATATAGACAATATCGGCATTAGCCATATCATGAAACAGCGAAATCTTTAGTGCATCGGACGGGGCTTTTAGATATTCCACATTGCGCCCAATAAGAAAGGCGTTCCAATCCTTGGCAAACAGGTCATTGATAAAGACAAGATCACCTGTCCCCCAGGTCAATGTTTGTCGACCTAAGCGAACATCCATGAAGTCAGCCGGTGAAAACACAATATTAGCCATCCGAAGATCAAGCCAACCCTGACCGCGATCCAACATAATATCTCGATCAGCTGCGACATCATCATAGATAAAGTCTGCGGTTACTGCGACTGTAAAACCCGCATACTCTTTCTCCAATTCAAGCTGTAAGCGAGCCTCGTTAAGCGGCCTTCGCGCTTGGCAATAATGCCGATCAACCCATAGGCCGCTTCTTAGCTCTGTAAAACCACCCACCGTCCAATCTTGAGCAGACAAATCACCTTTATTAAACTCGGTAACATCTACTTCTACATCACCCAACCCATCAGGAAGGTCTGGTTCCAATAAATAATCTTCCAGCCCACTGGGCAATGCAGGCTCTTCCCCAAACGCTATCATTGAATGCAGTATGAGCATCCCAAATAAACCACGGAAAACCACCTGTTTAACCATTTTATAATTCACTAATCAACGCCTATTAACGGCATATTATCTCAGCTGCTTTCGTGGTGCTTTTCGCAGATAACGCTCAGTAAACAGCGCATCATCCAACCCAATATCATATTCAACCTTTGTATATTCCATGACTGTTTTGCTTCCTGTTTTTAGGTTATTAATGGCCGCTTTTATAACGGTAGGGTAGCCCTGGATCGTCTTTACCCCCAATGCCTTGGCCACACGATATTTAACCCCCGCTTTATCATAATATTCTACTTGCACAGGGATGAAGGTCTGTTTATGAATAAACATTTTATAGTAAGAAAACCCCACCGTTGCCAAATCTTTGGGGGTATTTTTTATGACGTAGTAGTTCTTTGTTGTGTTAATTAACTCATGATTATCTTCATCCAGGCGACGACCCGAGACATCTTCATAAAAAAAATCCGATCCAACAAAACTGGTGCGTTTGTCAGAGGATGCAATACGTTTCACCAAATCCAATGCAGGCAGGTAGAGCCACCTGTTATCATCTTGATCAGGGTGTTTCCAAACCAAAAATGCCATTTTGCTCACATCCGCAGGGCGATGAAAATAGACGTAAAATTTTTGCCCATTTTGATAAGCCCCTCCTTCTATCGCATCACTCTTGGCTTCATCAATACGCAGAATGGTTATCCGCCGCTGCCGTTTTCGTCCTTGGCTATCCGTAATCGTCATCTTAACTTGAGCTCGCCCATCTTGCCCTTGGTAGTAGGCCGTCATGTTACTGCGATGTACAATTTCATCTACCGTGGGCGCAGCACTTAATATAAGCGGCCAAACAAAAAATATGGGCAGCAATAATATAATGACTCGCTGATAAATATACATAGGTTAGCCTCCTACTTTTTTACGCAATAGATAGGGTTCAAGCAGCGTGATCATGGCGGGTAATATTAACAGTGATGCAACACCTGCCAATATTAAAATAGCTGCGATAAATATGCCCACGGTTTGATAGGGAACCAGTGGTGCTGCAAGCAGTGGTAAAAATCCGACACCCACGACAATGGCATTACGCGTAATCGCCCGTGCTGGCTCTGCAAAGACATGAACAACCGTGTCACGCCAATTGCCATATTGCTCCAAAAGCTGTCGGGATCGTGATAGAAAGTGAATCGCATAATCGACTGACAAGCCAAGGCTTAACGCACTCAGCACAGCTACTGGCATATCATAATCTTTGCCAATTAAACCAATGACTCCATAGATAATCCACACGGTAACCGCTAACGGAATCATGGCCAAAACACCCCATAGGAAAGATCGGAACAGTACCACCATCATCACCAGCACCACCACAAAGCTACCCGCAAGTGCCACGGCCATACCGGCTACCATCTCCTCCTGCCAGACAACATTGATGTAGGTAAGCCCAAACCAGCGATGCGTCAGTGCAAATGGCGCAGGATGTTGCTGAAAATAGATTTTTACCCGCTGCTCTACCGCTGCCATATCTTGGTTATCACCACTGGTCAGTTGCACCAGTACAGTCGCTTTTCGATAATCTGGCGTAATAAAATGCCAAAGGTCATGCGGACGATGGCTATTTTGATAGGTAATCAAGGTTTGTGCTACCGCATTGGCACTATCAGGAATACGAAATGCATCATCCTTCCCCATCAATAGTTCACGGTGAACTGTCTTCACAACATCAGCCACTGAGCTTGATTTACCCACCACATCCAGCGAGGCCAGATAAACCTGGAGATCACTGATATAACGCAACACCTCTGGTTGCTTGAAGGTCTCATTACGCTGACGTTCACTATCAATAAATAATTGCGCCTCGTCCCAAGCATCAAACATGTCGTCACCAGCATTATCTAACTGGTTATTTATATAGTCATTTATTGCGCTGAGTAAAACACCCTTGTTTTTTGCAGTTGATGCCAACTGCTCAAGCTGGCTCGCCAGTTGTACAAAAACGCTATCACTATTAGAGATGCCCTCTTTAGCCAGCGCACTGCCCTGCTTTTTTACCCGCCGCTGCATACCTTGGGCATACTCAGCCAATGTCTCTGTTGACTCACCAGGGGCAAGCTGTAAATAGGCCAGATAGGTTCCCCCAAAATGCTCATTCAGCACCTTATCTGCAATACGAATAGGGTGATCTGTATCAAACCATTTAATTGGGTTGTCATTAATGTTGATCTGACTAATGCCGTACAAACCCACGACCATGGCGACAGCCGCTCCCACTAAAACCCATCGAGCATGACGGTAGATTGATTGACCCGTGGCCATTAACAGACGGCTCATCAGGCCGGTATCCTGCGCATCATCTGTTTGATGACCAAAGTTGGCCAGCTTCTCTTCTGGAATAAACATAATAAAGGCGGGGATAAAGGTGATGGTCCAGAACCAGGCCAGAAGCACACCAATCGAGATAAACAGCCCAAACACCTGCACCGGTGGAATCGGTGTCATCAGCAACGAGGCAAAACCCGCCATGGTCGTCAACGTGGTAAAGAGCATGGGCGTAAAGAGGTGCTGCATGACATAAAGAATGGTCTCTCGCCGGTCTTTGCGTTTTTGGTACTCATCAAAGAAATCAGACAAGATGTGGATCGCATCCAGCACGGCAATCGGCATGATAAAAATGGGGATCATGGAGCTCATGATATGGATGGTATTACCAGAGATGATCAGCAACCCCATGGTGGCCAGTGAGCAGACCATTGCCAGGATCATGGGGGCGGCAATCAGCGATAGTTTTTTAAAAAACCACCACAGCAACAGAAAGATCACCAGCATCGCCAATGGTGCAGAGATCGCCATTTGGTAGAACATCTCTACCCCAAAGGTATCCTCTGCCACGGGCAGGCCGGTAATATGAAATTCATCACTTGACTCTTTCCAAGTGGCTATCTTCTCCAGCAACGCCTCTCGTACTTGGTAGCTGAGGTGCTTATCCGTAAGTGGCAGATAGAGGGCAATAGCCAGGCCATCTTCACTAACGACTGTGCCATTCAGTAATGGAATATGCTGCGCTTTTTTTCGAACGGCCAGCGCCTCTTCCTGTGTAACAGGAGGCTTGGGCATTAACCAATTAAAATTCACCACCCCCATGCCGCCCTGCTCAATATTGTCCACCACCGAGGGCGCCAATATATCAACCTCAACAACACCCACCTGCTTTTCAGGGTTTTCTGGATCAGCCCAGGTGAGCGTTTTAGCAAATTCTGTTAGCTCATAAATATGCTTTAAAGAGGCTGGATTAAAGACACCCTCGGGATGATCAGGGTTAACCACCCCCACCACAACCATATCTCGCAATGTAAAGATCCGTTTATTCTCATTATGAAACACCCGCACTGGCTCGTCAGCAGAGAGCATATTCTCTGGATCAGTATCTACTTGGAGGGGATTCAGTGAATTAAAGGTCGCCGGCCACAAACTGGGCAAAAGCGCTAATAAAATGAGCAGCAGGGTGGATAACCCCATCGCCCAAGCGACTGTTTTGGGGTGATCAACTGAGTAGAGAACAATAGGATTGCTTCTGTGCTTATTCATTTTCAGAACCTTTTTTAAAATTAGTACTTGATAAGCATATTAGTAAAGTCTAATATTCTTATCAAGTGCCATGCACATAAAACATTAGGAGAAAACATCATGAGTATAGAACGAATTGTATTAGCTTTTGCAGGATCAATGGTTTTAATCAGCCTTGCGCTTGCTCATCTGCATTCACCCAACTGGCTCTGGCTAGCGGCATTTGTGGGCATCAATATGCTCCAATCCGCATTTACCCGCTTTTGCCCGCTAGCAATGCTCCTGGCCAGGCTGGGCAAAAAACCTGGCACAGCATTCTAAATTTAATAGCATACTGCCCCCTGTAAAAGGAGATGAGCATGAAAAAAATAGCTCTATTGACCTTAATTGCCTGCCTCCCAACAACGCCCACTATGGCAACAGACCTCAGCCCTCGCGTTAACGCCAGCCGTACCGCTATCAAAAGTTTTTTTGGCGCACTTGCTGGAGAACTTAAAGGCGCATTAAAGAAAGCAGACCCACTTGAGGCGATTAATGTCTGCAATACCCGCGCCATGGGTATCACCAGCGCACATTCTGAAAAAAACGGCTGGCAGATAGGCCGTACCAGTTTAAAACCTCGTAATGCAGCGAATGCCCCTGATGCATGGGAAACATCTGTACTGAAGGAATTTGAAGCCCGCAAAGCAGCCGGTGAGAATCCTAAAAAAATGGAGCACTATGAAGTGGTCACAAAAAACGGCCAGCCATTTTTCCGTTATATGAAAGCCATCCCTACTGCTGAAAAACCATGCCTTGTCTGCCATGGCTCCAACATTAAACCTGCGCTGATAGAGGTGTTAGACAAACTTTATCCTCAAGATAAAGCACGGGGTTATAAAGCGGGTGACATCCGCGGTGCGTTCACTATTACACAGCCAATGTCGTTTGAGATACGCTGAGTTTGGCAAGATAACCGCCAAACTCAGCAGCCAATCTATTACCAGTCAAAAGGCATATCAATGTATTTAATATCATGGCGATGAGTGCCGCTGGCCTTTCTATCCTCAAAATTAAATTCAAAACCTGTCGCAATAAAAGGACTGCCCTGGTTATGACACTGTTGCGTACAGACATTATTGTCGGCTGATGGCATGGTCATGCCGCCTAATGTTATAAACTCCTCCCGCGTGTAAGTGCCTCGTTTCTTCATCATCATCTCAGCATAAATACTGCCTGGGCCATGACACATTTCACACTGCACATTAATCATCTCAGGTGTCTCTTCAATACTGACAAAGCCACCAGGCTTGCCATAACCCGTTGTATGACAATGAACACACTCCGGCATCTTGGTATAATCACGGTCAGGATCTAAACCTTCGTCATGCTTTGCTTTGGTACGAATGCCTGGTTTTAACAGCTCAAAGGCTTTTGACATTCGCGTTGTCTGCCAAGATTCAAAGTGGGGCATATGACAAACTTTACAATTTTCAATGCCAATATAGGTTGGAGATTTAGCTTTAAGCGGGGCAGGTGCTGATAGTTCACTATTAGCCGCAGTTGATGCCCCTACACTCACCCAATGTTTTTTAATATCACTGACTTCAGCCATGCTCATACCGGCTGAGCAAAAGAGCAATAAGGAAATAATGGGCGCAATGAATTTGTTCATTTTAAACTCAAGATCTAGGTGGGCAATTTTATTTATAACGCTAATCACTGCAATCATCAGGTATAAAAAAGGCATCTTGAAAAACTCAAGATGCCTTTTTACGCTACAACTTACACACCAACAACTAGCTCACACATGGGCCAGCGGCATTCACCTCAGGTGAAACCATATCGGCATACTCAACAAAATTCGCATGGAAGGCCTTGGCCAACGCCTTCGCCTTTGTCTCATACGCCGCCTTATCTTCCCAGGTATTAGCTGGGTGCAGCACATCTGACGGTACACCTGGGCAGGTCTCTGGCACAGGCAGGCCGAAGATAGGGTCTTCAGCCACCGCCACATCATCCAATTCACCTGACAGGGCCGCATTCAGCATGGCTCGGGTCAAGCTGATATCCATCCGTTTGCCCACGCCATAAGAACCACCAGACCAACCGGTATTGATCAGCCAGCAGCGAACATTATGGCGTTTTATTTTTTCACCCAGCAGGCGGCCATAAACACTCGGGTGCAATGCCATAAAAGGCGCGCCAAAGCAGGTGCTGAAGGTCGCTTGTGGCTCGGTGATGCCGCGTTCGGTTCCCGCCACTTTAGCGGTATATCCGGATAGAAAGTGATACATCGCCTGCTCTGGCGTGAGACGTGAAATCGGTGGCATCACACCAAAGGCATCACAGGTCAGCATGATGATGTTTTTTGGATGCGTGGCAATGCCAGGATAGATGGCATTAGGAATATGGGTGATCGGATAGGCTGCACGGGTGTTTTCGGTCAGGGAGCTATCATCCAGATCGAGGTAGCGACTTTTAAAGTTCATCCCGACATTTTCAAGGATAGTGCCAAAACGCCGTGTGGTTTCGAAGATCATCGGCTCTTTCTCTTTAGAGAGATTGATCACCTTGGCGTAACAGCCTCCCTCAAGATTGAAGATGCCATTCTCGCCCCAGCCATGCTCATCATCCCCCACCAACTTGCGCTTGGGATCCGCAGAGAGGGTGGTTTTACCCGTACCCGACAGACCAAAAAACACGGCGGAATCGCCTGCTTCACCCACATTTGCCGAGGCATGCATCGACAGCACTTCACGCTGAGGTAGCAGGTAATTCATGACGGAAAAGATAGATTTTTTAATCTCACCTGCGTATTGAGTGCCGCCAATCAAGATTTGGCGTTTTGCAAAATGGACAATGATAAAGGCTTCAGAATTAGTGCCATCTATACTCGGTACTGCATTCAAATGCGGCACATGCAATACGGTAAAGCGCGGCTCATTCACATCCAGCTTACGCCCAAAGTTCCCTGGACGGATAAACATGTTGCGTGCGAAGAGGGCATGCCAAGCATCCTGAGTAATGACGCGAATGGGCAGTTCATATGCCTTATCTGCGCCCACCAGAAGATCCTGCACAAAGATATTGCGTCCTTCCAGAAAATTGCAGGCACGCTGAAAAAGCTTATCAAACTGCTCTTCAGAAAAAGGTTTGTTGACCTTACTCCACCAAATCTGTTTTCTACTCTCTGGCTCATCCACAACAAACTTGTCATTCGGGGAGCGCCCCGTAAAACAGCCTGTCCGAGTCACCAACGGCCCCAGGTGAGCCAGAAAACCTTCGCCACGGCGAATTGCATCTTCATATAATTGACTTGTGGAGGAGTTCCAGTGAATGTCGCCTATATTGTTGAGGCCCATCTCATTCAGTACACCTTCAAGGGCATCAATTGTCATATCATCTTCCCCATATTGTCGGGATTGTTAATCATCAAACTGGGCATTTCAGGTCAGCCTCATAAAAATGAAGATCCCCATTCCTTAATGCCCCCATATAAAGACTGTATCTTTTAATTGTATGATAACACTAACAGCCCCCCTAATTTAAGGGCAGCTTTTTAAGATTGACCAATTTATTATTCTGATCCACCTCAAGCTCAAACCGACCTTCAATACCTTGCTGGCCAATAAAAGGACGGAAACTATTGGCTGGAATCTGTATACGACGACCATCATCTGCCTGCACAAACACAACCGAGGCCACACCCTGATAGTGCCGTAGAAAAGCCTCCGGCGAGATACTCAAAGAAAAACGGATATATTGCGCCATATTGATAGATTACACTGTGATTAAGGCAAGCGTAGTGATTTAATATCCACCTGCCGCTGCCGCTGCCGCTCTGGCAACTGCCTTTT
Organism: Gammaproteobacteria bacterium; assembly: GCA_024276875.1. Lineage (GTDB taxonomy): Bacteria > Pseudomonadota > Gammaproteobacteria > Chromatiales > Chromatiaceae > WFXD01. Next base: position 5,351 of record JAJRWL010000050.1, on the reverse strand, counting down.
TACACGATTTATAACCTGCTCCCCCGTTGCTCGATAGGCGGTCAACTTCCCGCCATACACCGTAAACACCTGGGGATTAACCGCATCATTATGGATCACAATATCCCTTGATCGACTAAAGGCATCACCACCCGTTGGCAAAACACGCAAGCCCGCAAAGGCTCGTTTCACATCTGAGCGGGAAATGCTGTGCTGAAAATAGCGATTATAAACATCAATCAGGTACTCAATATCTGATTCAGGCGGTGCAACCTGATCTGGCGACGCATTAAATGCTGTCTCTGTTGTGCCAATCATAATACCTTCATGCCAGGACAAAACAAAAACCGCCCGTTGATCCTGTGGCGCTTCCATGTAATACATGCCCTGCTGTAAAGAACCAGGGATAATAATATGTGTGCCCAGCACTAAATCCATATCGGCTAACGGTGGTTTTGGCGTGATTTTTTGCAGCACCAAATTAACCCAGGGACCCGCTGCATTTATAATCACTTTTGCAGCTAATGACTTCTGCTCATCGCCCTGCTGATACACAGCATCACACAAACCTGGCCTGCACTCAGCAGAGATTAGCTCTGCATTCGATATAAATCTAGCGCCCAATTGCTGAGCGGATTGCATCACCGATTCTGTCAACCGCTGATCATCTGTCTGACCATCAAAATATTGAAATACCGCAAGCAAGCCTTCCGTATTAAGACCATCCAACGCACCCCACTGCCCCTTTGGGATGATCTTAAATCCTTTACCGCTCAGCAAAAAATATATCGCCAGACCTAACCAGATAAGCCATGGTTTACGAATACTATTTTTATAGACAGGTATATGAAAGGGTTTGAGCTTGACTAAATGTGGGGCATTTTTTAATAGCAGTTTACGCTCTCGCAGGCACTCGTAGACCAGCTTAATCTGCGCCGTTTCTAAGTAGCGCAAACCACCATGGATCAACTTGCTTGATTTACATGATGTCCCTAACCCTGGTCGTTCAAACTTATCCAATACAACAACCGAATACCCCTCCGCTGCCGCTGCCTGAGCACACCCCGCCCCCTGGATGCCACCACCTATGATCAGGATGTCATATGACGCATTCATTGTTGAATCAATAGCGGATGCTTTAATAATTGACAGATATTTCGAGTCTCAATAAATGCAACATCATTTGCATACTCAAGACAGCACTCTGGGGTCGTAATATCATAAAGCATCCACTGCCAATCTCCCGCCCAGGGTAATTCGCCTTTAATAAGCTTTGTATAATTTACAATAAGGTAATCTGGATTTAGCGCTTGCGCATGCTCATGATGCTCTGCATCATATTTTTCTAAAACATAACCTGTTTTAAATGCACTGTTCTCTTTTATATATTGAATAGCCTCTTTATGAAAAGAGATGACAACAGCGTGCTGCGCTATCGGCTTAATATCTTTTAGCAACTGTTCGCAGATTGTTTCAATGCCAAATTGATAAACAGACTCATATTTTATCTCTACAAAGGCCGTCGCTTTAGGATAACGCAGTAGCAGATCGACAACATCCGTGAGGGCAGGAATAGGTTCATTAAATTGGTTCTTTTTAAATCGCTCAGGTTCAGAGACTCGAATAGATTGAAGCGCATCAAATGACATATCAAATAGATCACCCATCGCACCTGTCACACGCTCTAATGCGACATCATGAAATACCACCAGCACACCATCAGCCGTACTTTGCACATCAAACTCAACATAAGCAGCTCCACACTGTAGCGCCGCTTCAAGACCCATCAGCGTATTTTCTGGGTAGGTTTCCATCTGCCCCCTGTGGGCAACGAGCGACGCTATTTTCATAATCTGTTTAATAGATTATTGAGTGCAAATAGCTTTAATCTCATCCGTAAAACGCGCATATCTTTTTTTTAATTTGTCATTTTTATGGGGTACAAAACATTTTTCTACCCATGATTTTGACCATTTTTTAGGGCAGCCTAAAGCTAGCCATGCTGCACCTTTAGCGGTATTTTCAAACGACTGAAACCGAATAACCTGCAAACCACTGAGATCGGCAAATCGCTGACAAAGCCCATCTAGCCTTGAAAGGCCACCCCCCATCTGCAACCTGGTTAATGGCTTTATTTTCTGCATTCGCTCCAGATTATGCTGAAGCAGAAAAACAATACTCTCAATTATAGCCACATATTTACTTTCGGTTGATGCTACGGATGAGTCCCTAAAATAGGGCGCACAACCACCACTCCACCAAGGTGAACCCAATCCACCCACTGTGTTCATAAAAAGGGGCGGTGATTGAATCTCTGCAAGCCAATCATCTAAATGCTCAAATAGATCATCTACAGGCTGTTGCTGCTGCATCCACGCCAAGGCTGCTCCAGCTCCATTCACTGTACCTTCTATTAAATAGAGAGCATCTTTCCCGTCACTTTTTGCTATCCCTTGCAGCAAACCCATTGTTTGAGAAACCATCACACGCACTGGCATCAAAATAAAAGCACCTGTACCGACATTAACTACCACCGTATCTTCAGACAATGCCCCCCGAGAAAAGATGGCCGCATTCTGATCACCACATACAGCCATTAAAGGTATCGCATTTCCATTAAGCTTACCCCACTCACGCTGCATAGGCTGAGGAGAGGGTAAATAACAGCGTGGAATATCAAACAGTTCAAGCAGTGGTTTTGACCAGACAAGCGCGGCAATATCAAATAACAACGTGCGATGTGCGTTGCTGTGATCGACCACATAGGGCGCATCTACCAGCAGATGATGCAAGAGATAACTGACCAAGGGAGCCATGCAGAGCGCGCTGTTTTTGGCAGCCTGTTGAACATCGCTGCTTGAATGCAACAGCCAACGCAGCTTTCCCACGCCGTAATGTGGCGAAAGCGGCAGCCCTGTCAGACGATAGATCTCCGCTTCTTTTGGTTTAAACTGCATCAGATCACTGGATGCCCGCCGATCCTGCCAGCTTAGTGCAGGGCTTAATGCGCGGCCATCACGCTTATCCCAAGCAAGAATCGTAGACCGTTGCGTCGCCAAAGCAGCCTGCCCAATAGGCACATGATTTCGAGCTAAAAGAGTCGCGATTACCGTTTGAACCGAATCCAATATCTGCTGAGGATCTTGCTCAATCCGCTCGTGATCAATCTGCACAAGATCAGTAGGCACCACAACCTGGTCAATCAACTCTCCCGACGCCGAATAGAGCATGGCGCGTGACGCATGAGTTCCTTGATCAATCACCAGGGTATTTTGCATGGCATGCCTTATCTAACGTTGATACAGATATTTATCTACCTTAAATATATGCTCACGAGCCGCTGCAAAATCCATACCTTTCGGAACAGCCTCCACCCAAGCACCCAGACCATATTGCATAGGGGTTTCATGACCCATCACATAAAAAGCGTTGCGCGCATCGATCCAATGACCCGTTCTATATTCATTGACCCAAATCTCAATCGCTGGATCATCTTTCCATAATTTCCCCTCCAACCAGACCACCGCACAGCCGATATCATCAAATATATATATTTCAGAAGGGGCATCAACAGGCTTATAGCGTATTTGAGCCGCATGAAAGTGATCACTCAAAATCATATTACAACGCCGACAGCCATCCTGCTCCCAGGCTATTACCACCGCACCCGTTCCTGGATCACTTGAACAGGCAGAAAGTAACGCTAGCAACAATAATTGGCATAGTATTTTTTTCATCTATTCATGATCCTACATGCCACAACAAAAACATAGCACCTGATCAGAAACAATTTAGGCTGCGACAATTTGACGCAGGTCAAACGATATAATAGGGTAGCGTATTAGCATGCCTGCGTATTCGCACAAGCGAGGAAACAGGCTCCAAAAAAGCAGATTTACCTTATTATTCAACGTAGATATGCGGCGCATCAAAACCAAAAAATGCTAACTGTCGCCAGTGCCACTTTAAAATAAACAAAACCTAGCAACTGCACCCAAATTTCACTAACAAACTGAGGTTACCATGACCGAGAAAAAAGACGATCACAAGGAAGAAATCAAAACTGGTGAGGTAGAGACTTCACGCAGAGCTTTTTTTAAAACTGCCGCAACAGGAATAGCGGGTGCTGGCGCTGTCTCCATGGGACTCTTGCCATTTGGTGCAGCCACCAATGCTGAAGCCAGCTCAAAATCCGGTCCAAAAGAGCATGTTGGCCCTGGTGAGTTAGATGAATACTACGGCTTCTGGTCCGGTGGCCAGTCCGGCGAAGTCCGCGTTATTGGCGTTCCATCTGGTAGAGAACTGAAACGCATCCCTGTCTTTAACTGGGATGCCGCTTACGGCTGGGGCACGACCAACATCAGTAAAAGCATGTTGAAGGGCAAGCTTTCTGGCGACACCCACCATGTACACCTCTCCTATAAAAATGGCACCTATGACGGCAAATACGGCTTCGTAAATGATAAGGCTCAAGCCCGTCTCGCCCGTATCCGTCTTGATATGATGGTGACCGACAAGATCATTGAAATTCCCAACGCTCAAGGCACCCACGGTATCTTCCCATCACGCAACGAGATGAATGCCGTCTACTGCAACTCAGAGTTCCGCATACCACTGCCTAACGATGGCCACGATGTAGAAGATCCTACAAAATATGGCTGTCTGCACAGCTGCATTGATGCTGAGAGCATGGAAGTGCGCTGGCAGATCATGGTTGATGGCAACCTCGACCTCTGCGCTACAGATTATGAAGGCAAGTACTCCATGGCTTGCTGCTATAACTCTGAAGAGGGCACAACCCTACCTGAGATGATGGCCAAAGATCGTGATTGGCTGATCGTCTTCAACTTGGAGCGCATTGAAGCCGCCATCAAAGCAGGCAAGGGAATCAAAATCGGCGATTCCGATGTGCCGGTATTAGATGGCCGTGGTGACTCAGAATTCACCCTTCGCATCCCTGTTCCAAAAAGCCCTCACGGTGTCAATGTTGACCCAACCGGCAAGTACGCAGTCTGCTCAGGCAAGCTCTCACCTACCGTATCCATCATTGAACTGAAAAAGGTTGGTGAAGCCTTTGCAGGAAAAATTAAACCGCGCGACTGCGTCATTGCCGAGCCTGAGGTTGGCCTTGGCCCACTGCACACCGCCTTCGATAACAGAGGCAATGCTTACACCTCCATCTTCCTCGACTCCGTCGTCACCAAATGGAACATCGCCAAAGCGATTGCAGGTGAAAACCCTGTTATCGAGAAGGTTGACGTGCATTACCAAATCGGCCACATCAACGCCTCCATGAGTGAGACCAAAGATGCCGATGGCAACTGGATGGTTGCACTGTGCAAATTCTCCAAGGATCGCTTTATCCCCGTTAG
>JAJRWL010000049.1 GCA_024276875.1 Gammaproteobacteria bacterium | reverse complement strand
CATGACCGTATGTTTCTGCGCCGCTTGGCGACCCGTATTCTGGAGCTGGATCGTGGTCACCTGACGGATTGGCCGGGTGATTTTGACAACTTCCTGCGGCGTAAAGAGGAGATGCTGCATGCAGAGGAGATGGAGAATGCCCGTTTTGATAAAAAACTAGCGCAAGAGGAGGTCTGGATACGTCAGGGCATTAAGGCGCGCCGCACCCGTAATGAGGGGCGTGTACGTGCCTTGGAGACGATGCGGAAAGAGCGCAGCCAACGGCGTGAACGCGCGGGTCAGGTCAAGATGGGGGTTCAGAGTGGTGAACGCTCGGGCAAACTGGTGGTTGAGGTTGAAAATGTAGATTACGCCTGGGATGGCGATCCCATTATCAAAGGCTTTTCCACCACCATTATGCGGGGCGACAAGATTGGCATTATCGGCCCCAACGGTGCGGGTAAAAGTACACTGCTTGGCCTGCTGCTGGGTCAACTGCAACCCAATAGCGGCACGATCAAGATGGGAACCAAGGTAGAGGTCGCCTACTTTGACCAGCTGCGTGCAGCCTTGGATGAGAATAAATCAGTGCAGGATAACGTGGCGGGTGGCAGTGATAAAGTCACGGTTGATGGCCGAGATAAGCATATCATCAGCTATCTGCAAGATTTCCTCTTTACCCCTGAACGCATCCGTACCCCCGTACGCGCCCTCTCAGGGGGGGAGCGCAATCGACTGTTGCTGGCCAAACTCTTCACTAGACCCTGCAATGTACTGGTGATGGATGAGCCAACCAATGATCTGGATGCTGAAACATTGGATCTACTGGAAGAGCTGTTGCTGGGTTATGACGGCACACTGCTATTGGTAAGCCATGACCGCGCCTTTCTCAATAATGTCGTCACCAGTAGCCTGGTGTTTGAAGGTAAAAACCAGGTCAATGAATATGTCGGTGGTTATGATGATTGGTTAAAGCAACGCCGAGTTGCTTTAACCCGTAAATCAAAATCAGAAAAAACAGCGATGACAACGCCAAAGCCTGAGTCAAAACCCACAAAGCGCAGTTACAAAGACCAACGTGATCTGGATCATTTGCCTAAGCTTATTGAAACGCTGGATGCAGAGTTGGAAGCGGTTCAGGCCGAAATAGCTGATCCTGGATTTTATAAGCGGGATCATGCAGAGATGGCTGCAACCCATGATCGTATGGCAGATATAGAGAAGAAACTGGCTGCCGCTTACACACGCTGGGAGGAGTTGGAGGGGTAACCTCCAGATCTTACTAAGTTGACTGCCTGCAACAGATGGGATGAGGTAATGAATGTATTATATAGTTGAGAGTAATAAATCGTTTGATCAAGCATCAGCGGATCTTGCAGTCGCCGTTAAAAACAACGGTTTTGGCGTGCTGCATGTGCATGATATTGGCAACACCTTGCGTAGTAAAGGGGTGGCATTTGAAGAGCAGTGTAAGGTCTTTGAGGTTTGCAACCCTGTACAGGCAGGGCGGGTTTTATCAACTGATATGCGTTTGAATATGGCGCTGCCATGTCGCATTTCAGTCTACACAGAACTGGGCGAAACCAAGATAGGTCTGATTAAACCTGCGGGCATGCTCTCTATGTTATCTCAGGATGCGGGCTTGGTTGATATTGCTAAAGAGGTTGAAGCAAAAACGATCCAGATGGTTGATGAGGCCAAATAATTAAAGCCCAGTGAGCACACACCTCAGAATGCTGTAATCATATTTTTCATCCAGTGCCTCGTAGGTGGGTTTTAGTGCCCCCTCTTTTTCGGCATCCAGCATCTCCAGCGTATTAACGATTTCGTTATATTCCGTGTCATTCAATGGCAATGCTTCGCGGACATTTAAACGGCCATCGGCTATTGCTTGGGCGAGATGGGCGTAGATGGTGGAGGGCTTGAGATTGCGCTGCTTGGCAATGGTTTCCGCATCTTTACCCTGCTGGTGCAGTGCCAGGGTCTCATTGACGGTATCGCTCAGATTGTTATCCAGCAGTTCAGGCAGGGGGTGTTTGGCAACCTCGGCTAAAAATGGCTCACCGTAGTGTTTAAGTTTCTGCTCCCCCACACCAGCGATGTAACGCATTGCCTCTGTGGTTGCGGGGCGGGTTCTGGCTATTTCAATCAGGGTGGTGTCGTGAAAGATAACGTAGGGCGGTACTTCCTGCTCCTGTGAAAGTTTTAGGCGAAGCGCACGCAGAGCTGCAAACAGTGGCTCATCAATAGCGCGCACATCATGTTGCTTGCTATGGCTCTTCCCTTTTTTGAGCTTCTCGGGTTTGCTGATTTTACGCAGGGCAAGCGTCTGCTCCCCGCGTAACACAGGACGACATTTCTCGGTGAGTTTAAGTGCGCCGTAACCATCAACATCCACGCAAAGATACCCCTGTGCAATGAGTTGACGAAAAATAGTGCGCCACTCTACGCCCGTGTGTTCCGTGCCAATGCCGTAGGTGCTGATTTTGTCATGCTGATTCTTTTTGATGCGCTCATCATCCTTTCCCGTGAGTACATCAATGATGTAGTTGACCCCAAAGCGTTGATGGGTACGGTAGACGGTTGAGAGTGCTTTTTGCACAGAAACAGAGGCATCCCAGGTTTGGGGTGGATGGGCGCAGTTGTCACAATTGCCACAAGGCTTGGCCAAGGTTTCGTCAAAGTAAGCCAGCAGGGATTGGCGACGACAGCTGATCAGCTCACACAGCCCTAGCATGGCCTCCAGTTTTTGCAGGGCGATGCGTTTAAACTGCTCGTCGGCATCACCCTCCTGCATCATCTGGCGCAGGGTGATAACATCCCGCAACCCGTAGGCCATCCAGGCATTGGCAGGTTTACCATCGCGTCCGGCACGCCCTGTCTCTTGGTAGTAGGCCTCGATGCTTTTGGGTAGATTAAGATGCGCTACAAAGCGTACATCGGGCTTGTCGATGCCCATGCCAAAGGCGATGGTGGCGACAATTATAACGCCCTCTTCGCGTAGGAATCGTTCCTGATGCTGTTGCCGCATCTCACTGGGTAACCCAGCATGATAGGGCAGAGCGGTGCGCCCCTTGGCGGCCAACCACTGAGCAATGCTTTCCGTTTTTTTGCGTGACAGGCAGTAGATGATCCCCGCGTCTTGTGGATGCTCGCGCTGTATAAAATGCCAGAGCTGATCTTTGGCGTTCTGCCCTTCGCTGACGGCGTAGTGGATGTTAGGGCGGTCGAAGCTGTTAAGGAATACCGTGGCCTGTTGCAGGTTGAGTTGCTCGACAATTTCAGTGCGGGTGCGTTGGTCTGCGGTTGCTGTCAGGGCGATGCGCGGTACATCTGGGTAACGCTCATGCAGGATGGAGAGCTGCTGATATTCTTTGCGAAAATCATGCCCCCATTGGGAGACGCAGTGCGCCTCATCAATAGCAAACAGTGCAATCTGGCTTTGACCCAACAGACTGAGCATGCGCTCGGTCATCAGCCGTTCGGGGGCGATGTAGAGGAGATCCAGCTCCCCGTTTAATAGCCTTTGTTCAATCTGCTGCTGAGTGATGTGATCCAATGTGGAGTTAAGGAAGGCGGCGTTAATCCCCAGCTGTGTGAGGGCGCTTACTTGATCCTGCATCAGGGCAATCAGTGGTGAGATTACGATGCCCACCCCGTCTCGAACCAGTGCGGGTATCTGATAGCAGAGGGACTTGCCACCCCCTGTGGGCATGAGAGTCAGGGCATCTTTTCCCTCCAGCAGAGATTGAATAATATCCGCCTGATTGTGCCGGAAGTCACTATAACCAAAAGTGGTTTTTAGAATCTGAAGCGCTCGTTGCATTACTTTCTACGCAGTGGACAGTTGAGATTATCGTAACTATTGCCAAGTTTATCCCAGCTGTAGTCTAAGGCGAATTTGATGCGGGGAAAGATGCGCTCGTAGCCTAAGTGTTCCATGAGTCCATCGTTGTATCTGAGGGTGTCGACCACCTGCTTTTTTGCACGAGCCATAAGCACTTCAATGCCCGCCTCATGCAACCTTTTGATGAGGTGGTGCAGTATCTCTTCACCTGTGGCATCAATTTGAGTGATGCCGCCGCCGTCAATAATGATGAAGCGTAGCCTTGGGTTGGCCGCTTCAACGGCGAGAACTTGGCTCTCAAAAAAGCCTGCGTTGGCGAAATAGAGCGCACCGTCAAAACGGATAATGGAGATCTTTTCGCTGGTCGGCAGATCGTAAATCTCTATATCACGCAGGGTGCCATCACTGTAACGTGACAGCTCAGAAAAGCGGGGTCGCATGGTGCGGTAGAGAAACAGAATCAGTGATAGCCCAATGCCCGCCAGGATGCCGTAATCAAGATGGGGTGCGAGCAGGAGCGTCAGAGCAAAGGTGACTAATGCCACTATGCCATCATGGCGCTGCACCTTCCATATATGAAAGAAGGGGCTGATTTTAATGAGCCGGATGACGGCCATTATGATGATGACGGCCAGGGTGGCTTGTGGCAGGTGATAAAGATAGGGAGTAAGCCATAGCAGGGCAGCCGCTACCGTCAGCCCAGTAATGATGGAGGAAAGGCTGGTGACTGCGCCTGCGTTGATATTGACTGCGGAGCGTGAAAAAGAGCCGGATACAGGGTAGCCAGAGAAAAGCCCGGAGGCGATGTTGCTCAGCCCTTGGCCGATAAGTTCTTGATCGGCATCCAGTCGTTGACGTGTGCTGGTGGCCATCGCTTTGGCAATGGATATAGCCTCCATAAAACCAACCAGGGCAATGACAACAGCAGAAGAGAGCAGCTGGCTGATAATGCCCCAGTTCAGTGTGGGAAGAGAAAGGTCAGGCAGCCCCGCAGGAATAGTGCCGATAACCGCTCCTCCAGCATCCGCGAATCCGCTAAATGCCGATACCGTTGTTGTTATTGCAACCACGATTAACACGGAGGGCGCTTTGGCTGCATATTTCAGCAATCCAAATATGATGGTAAAGGCGAATAGCGCCATGAGCAGCGTCAAAGCGTGGGTCTGAGTGAGTGCTGCAACCAGTGTATTCCAGATGGTTTCGTAGTGCTGAGCGCCATTAGGGATATCGACCCCAAATATTTTATTGAGCTGGGAGCTGGCAATAATGAGGGCGGCGGCATTGGTGAAACCCAGTACCACGGGGTGGGAGAGCAGATCAACCAGCACGCCCATGCGTAGAAGTCCGAGACCTAACTGGAACAGTCCGATTAGTATCGCAAGCAGCACCGCATAGGCAAGAAATCCTTCACTCCCCATGCTAGCCAGGGGTTCCAATGCGGTGGCTGTCATCAGTGAGACAATGGCCACAGGCCCTGTGGAGAGTTGGTGTGAAGAGCCAAACAGCGCCGCAATGATGGGCGGCCACAAGGCGGCGTATAATCCAATGTAAGGAGGCAGGCCTGCAAGCTGTGCATAGGCCATGGATTGAGGGATCAGCACCAATGCAACTGTGATGCCGGCAATAATATCGGCACGAAGATGAGACCCCTGTTTTAGCTGCCTCGACCAGAGTAAAAAAGGAAAGAGGCGCCGCCAGATGGGCTGTGTAGCTACTTTTCTCATGCTAGTTGAGTCGTCTAAAACCTATGCTGTACTTGCTATCTGCGATCAATGGCGGTTTTTGAATTAAAGAGAGTAGGGACATTGCCTTCAAATTATTGTATTCTCCGCGGTCGATTGTGCAACAGCGGATGGCTGATTTCTAAAAGCCGCCATTCTAGTATGACAGACAGGTCTAAGTACATCATTTGCTTATGCTAAAAAGGAATAAGACATTGATAAAATTACTCACACTTTGCCTCCTTATATTTCCGAGTTTGGTTTTGGCTTCAGAAGGGGAAGGGTATGCCCTTGACCTGACGAACCATTGGGTTGGTTATGCTGCCCTTGGTATATTTGCGCTGGCTTACCTCTTTGTGATGGCGGAAGAGTTTACTCACTTGCGCAAATCAAAGCCGGTTATCTTGGCTGCAGGCATTATTTGGGCATTGATCGCTGCCGTGATTCAAGGGATGCCAGAGGTGCCAGCACATGCCGCAGAGGTCGCTGTACGACATAACTTGCTGGAATATGCAGAGCTTATGCTCTTTCTATTGGTGGCGATGACCTATATTAATGCCATGGAGGAGCGACAGGTCTTTGATGCGTTGCGCTCCTGGCTGGTACGTAAGGGCTATGGTTTTAGGCAGCTGTTCTGGATTACGGGAGTGCTGTCATTTTTCATCTCTCCAGTAGCGGATAACCTGACAACAGCGCTGTTGATGTGTGCAGTGGTGCTGGCCGTTGGCAGCTCAAATGCCAAGTTTGTGGGTATCGCTTGTATCAATATCGTGATAGCGGCTAATGCGGGTGGTGCCTTTAGTCCATTTGGTGATATTACGACACTGATGGTTTGGCAGAAAGCGATTGATACACCTCAGGGGGTTGTGGCATTTGGTACCTTCTTTTTGCTCTTTATTCCATCCGTGGTCAACTGGTTAGTACCGGCAGCCATTATGCACTTTGCCGTACCCGACAAACGCCCTCCAGCCTCTGATGAGGTGATAGAGATGCGGCGTGGTGCAAAGCGAATTATTGCCTTTTTTCTACTGACCATTATTACGGCCGTCTCCTTCCATAACTTCCTGCACCTACCGCCGGTTATTGGCATGTTGACAGGTTTGGCTTATCTACAGATTTTTGGTTTTTTCCTGAAGAAGACAGTACACCGATGCCACTCTACAAAGCCTGATAATGCCGAGCATGACGGTCAGATGGGTAACATTATCGGTTTTGATGTTTTTTCTAAGGTGGCGCGTGCCGAGTGGGATACCCTGCTGTTTTTCTACGGTGTGGTGCTCTGTGTGGGTGGTTTGGGCTTTCTGGGTTACTTGAGTCTGGCATCAGAGGTGATGTATCTGGATTGGGGACCCACAGCGGCTAACGTCACTGTCGGGGTGCTCTCCGCCATTGTGGATAACATTCCCGTGATGTTTGCTGTGCTCACCATGCAGCCTGATATGAGTATGGGTCAATGGTTGTTGGTGACGCTGACAGCTGGTGTGGGTGGTAGCTTGCTCTCAATTGGTTCAGCAGCAGGAGTGGCGCTGATGGGGCAGGCACGAGGCCAGTACACCTTCTTTGGGCATCTGAAATGGACACCCGTTATTGCGCTGGGCTACGGTGCCAGTATTGTGGTTCATCAATGGCTCAATAGCAGTATGTTTAATTGATCTGATTTTAAGGTTTAAAATGAAAAGGCCGCATGAATTGCGGCCTTTTTTGTTTTGCGAACCAAGAGATTATGTCATGTGCGTACGTCCAACGGCTCTTTCTAGGTTTAGGCTAAGCAGATCTAATGCTCTTCTCTGTTTTATCGCCAATGATGTCGAGTATGGATTTGCGGATACCATTCACATCCAGGCCGCACTGTTGTAGCTGCTCGGTTGATTGTCCATGTTCAATGTATTGATCAGGCAGTCCCAGGTTGATGATGGGGATGACTTTGTGATTCTGGGCTAGTAGTTCGTTGACTGCGGAGCCTGCGCCACCCTGGATCATGTTCTCTTCAATAGTCACTAACAGCTCATGTTGCTCAGCAAGCTGTAGGATAAGCGCTTTATCCAGGGGCTTTACAAAGCGCATATTGGCAACGGTAAGGCCTAGCTCTTCACCGACTTTGAGCGCAGGTGTCAGCATGCTGCCAAATGCGAGGATGGCCACGCGGTTGCCTTGATGGCGCAGTTCGCCTTTTCCAATAGGAAGGGTTAAGCATGTGGCTTCAACGGCAACGCCAGAGCCACCGCCACGCGGATAGCGAACCATGGTGGGTCCTTCGTATTCATAAGCGGTTTGCAGCATTTGGTGGCACTCGTTTTCATCGGCAGGTGCCATGATGATTATGTTGGGTAGGGTGCGAACATAGCTGAGATCAAAGCTGCCAGCATGCGTGGCACCATCTTGGCCGACCAATCCAGCGCGATCGACCGCCAGTGTGACATCCAGGTTTTGCAGTGAGATATCATGTGCCAGCTGGTCGTAACCACGCTGTAGAAAGGTGGAGTAGATTGCAACGACGGGTTTTAGGCCTTCACAGGCCATACCCGCAGCGAAGGTCATGGCGTGTTGTTCGGCTATGCCTACGTCAAAGAAGCGATCAGGGAACTGTTTTGAGAAACCAACCATGCCTGACCCTTCGCGCATGGCGGGGGTGATGGCGATAAGTCGGTTGTCTTTCTCGGCCGTTTTGCATAACCAGTCGCCGAAAATCTGGGTGTAGGTTGGCCCGCCTTTTTTCTTTGTCATCTCTCCCGTAGAGGGATTGAAGGGGGTAACGCCGTGATAGGCGCAGGGATTCTCTTCAGCGGGTTCATAGCCCTGCCCCTTTTTTGTGACAACATGCAGTAGGCGCGGGCCACTCATGGCTTTCATGTTGCTTAGGGTGGTGATTAGAGTGGGCAGGTCGTGCCCATCGATTGGGCCGATGTAGTTAAAGCCTAACTCTTCAAATAGGGTGGAGGGCATGACCATGCCTTTCATATGCTCTTCTGCGCGTTCCATCAATTCACTGATGCTGGGCATGTGCTTGAGGGCATTCATGCCGCCTTCACGTACGCGTGTGTAGAATTTGCCTGAAAGCAGGCGAGCCAAGTGGTTGCTGACTGCGCCTACAGGTTGGGAGATAGACATCTCGTTATCATTGAGAATGACCAGCAGGTCAAGATCCAGCGCGCCTGCGTGGTTCATTGCTTCAAAGGCCATGCCGCCGCTCATAGCGCCGTCGCCAATGACGGCGATGATCTGTCGTTGCTCGCCTTTCTGCTTGGCGGCAGCAGCCATGCCTAATGCAGCACTAATGGAGGTGCTGGAGTGGCCTGCGCCAAAGGCATCATGGATGCTTTCACTGCGGCGGGGGAAGCCTGAAATGCCATCTTTTTGGCGCAGGGTGTGCATCTGATCCCGTCGGCCAGTGAGGATTTTATGTGGATAGGCTTGATGCCCAACATCCCAAATAAAGCGATCTTCAGGGGTGTTGAAGACATGATGCATGGCAATGGTTAAATCCACTACGCCTAGCCCTGCTGCTAGATGCCCACCTGTTTGAGATACCGTTTCTACAAGGTATCGGCGCAACTCATCAGCCAGCTGCGCAAGCTTGGCTCCATCAAGCTGCTGTACATCAGTTGGCGCATTGATGTGCGCAAGCAGAGGGTAGTCAGCTAGAGGGGTGGTTGTATTGGTTTCGTTGGAACAGGGCATCGGTGAATTAGGTTAAATTTAGCCAGGCAGAACGTTGCAGTTTAACTCATTTCGACTGTTTATGTGTTATTTAAAGACCAGGCTTTGTGGTTAAGTCTGTGAGTTTATAGAGGGTTGCTTGCTAATCCGGTTTTGAGAGCGCAGATAAATTATCGCTGAGCACAAAGTCATGAAAGGCTTGAGCTGCAGGAGAGAGTCGTTTTCCACGGGGATAGACAATGTGCCAGGTACGCAGGATAGGGAAGTCGATGACATCCAATATCTGAAGTCGGCCTGTTTCAACCTCTAGTTCAATGGTGTGTTTAGAGACAACCGCCAGCCCCATACCGGCTCGAACAGCTTGTTTAATGGCGGTATTTTGGCTCATGGCCATGCCTGTTTTGTAGCGTATTTTCTTCTCTTTAAAGAAATGCTCCATTGCCAGACGTGTGCCAGAGCCAGGCTCGCGGATGAGGAAGGTCTCTTTGGTTAGTTGTTGCAGCGGGATCTTATGCTCTTTCGCTAATAGGTGATCGGGTGGCGCAATAACAACGAGAGGGTTTTGCATAAAGGGTGTCGCTTTTAGATCCATTTTAGCGGGTGGTTGTCCCATGAGAATGATATCTCGTTCGTTGGCCGCTAATCGCTTTTTGAGGGTCTCTCTGTTGGTGACCTCCAGTGTAAGATCAATATTGGGGTAGTGGTGGCTGAAGGCGGCTAATAACCGAGGGGCAAAGTAGTTGATGGTGCTGGCTACGGCGATATCAAGGCGGCCACCGCTAATGCCTTGCATGGACTCTAATACATCCTCCATCTCCTTGAGTTGCTGGAAGGTGGCGCGGCTGTAGTGTTGCACCTCTTTACCGGCTTGAGTTAGGTGGATCTTTTTCCCGATCTGTTCAAATAGAGGCATGCCGATATGCTCTTCTAATTGCTTGACTTGGATAGAGACAGCAGGCTGGCTGAGAAATAGCTCTTCGGCGGCGCGTGTGTAGCTTGAGTGCTTGGCGACGGAGGAGAAGACCTTTAATTGCCGGAGAGTAAATTTCATATGTTTAATCCATTTAACTTAAAGCATAAATAATCATTTATAATAATCATTGGTATATTTTACTTTTATTTATATCAGACATTGATTATATTTACATCCGTGAATGCAGTTGATTGATTTTTTCTCTAGCGAGAATCAAACATTCAAATGTTTCCTCCGCATGAAGTAATCCTCCTTAATTTACTTCAGCTTTTTTGGGACTCCATCCCCCGGAGTCCCTTTTTTTTGCCTTGGATTTAAGTTTCTATCAAGTAATGTAATGAGTGTCCATACTTTCATTGTGTTTTTATTGTGCCAATAAAAAAAGCCCACGCCAGATGGGTGTGGGCTTTGTGTGCTGTTTTTTTAAGGCGTGTTAATTCGCTGCCAGCCATGGAGAGTGAAACGAAGGCTGGTAGTCCGCAGAAGGCGTAGGCCGCTCGTAGCATACCCGTCGTGCCTTGCGCCAGAGGGGATGCAGCGTAGGCATCCGAAACGCCGTCCAGTCATTTGCTGTAGTGCT
>JAJRWL010000048.1 GCA_024276875.1 Gammaproteobacteria bacterium | reverse complement strand
CTATGCCCAAGACCATTCAACCGATTTTATTGACGAAACAAATCTCTTTGATTGGATGAGTCAGTGGGGGAAAGAGAGTGATGATGAGCAGGTCATTCGCGGCAGCCTGGGGCGACTACTCTTCTCTCAGGATGAGATCAAAAAACAGATCAACGTCCTCTCCGGCGGCGAACAGGGGCGCATGCTGTTCGGCAAAATAATGCTACAGCTGCCGAATATTTTGGTCATGGATGAACCAACCAACCACATGGATATGGAGACGATTGAATCACTCAACCTGGCACTGGAAAACTTCCCTGGAACCCTTCTTTTTGTAAGCCACGACCGCGAGTTTGTATCATCACTGGCCACCCGTATCATCGAGCTGACAGCCGACGGCATCGTCAACTTCAGCGGCAGTTATGATGACTACCTGCACAGTCAGGGGGTTGAAATTGAGGTTGAGAGCAACAGCAAGGCATCATGATTACAGCTGTGGGGCGGGATTACCCGCCCTACAATCTATCGCCTAAGGACGACCTCACTCCGCGGCTTCCACACCGTTAGATTAACCTCTACGGACTCAACACCATCCGCCAGCCAAATCTGCCCATCCTGAATGGTGCATTGCAACTGCATATTTCGCTGTGCCAACTTAGCTAATTGCTTACTAACGTCACTCTGTATATTGATCACACTGAGGTTATCAATACGCTCTAGCTGTTTATTATTTTGCTCCCACCACATCTCTGCACTGCGTCCACTGTAACAATAAACAACCACACGTTTAGCTCGTCCACACGCTTTACGAATTCGCTTTTCATCCGGCTGACCAATATCTATCCACAAACAAATTTCATTGCTGTAATCTTTAACCCAAAGGTCAGGTTCATCATCAGCACTCAAGCCCCTGCCAAAAGAGAGAAACTCATCTGCATGCAAGACAAAAGCCAATAGCCGAATCATCATGCGCTCATCCGTCTCTGAGGGATGACGCGCTACCGTCAAAACCTGGGGGCAATAGTAGTTACGATCCATATCTGCAATTTGCAGATCAGCTTTGAAAATTGTTGATTTAATCGCCATCAGTGGAGCAGGAGCCTAAATTTTAGTGGTTCAATCCACTAGAGGTCGTCATTTATCTTACATAACATTGGCTAAACAATAACAGGCAAAACCCAGACAGACCTATCAATCTGTCAGTTTTTTTACATGTCCGAAAAGCCAACAAGCTGAGCAAACATTAGCGTACTCAACCAAAATTATACTTACTTTCTTCTTTACTATCAATAACATGCGGCTTATCAACCCACTTATGCACTACTGAAGACCACAGACCACTTAAGCATATCCCATCAATTAAAGTAACTAGCTTCCTGGTTTATGTCAGTAAAGCTTACACCCCTATACGACAATACCACTTACATCAACTATTCAGTTGCAATATCAACAATATATAAGATTTGCATCAATCTTGCTTGAAATTAAAGGAATCCTATTTTTAGCGAAACTAACCCAACAATAAGGGTTCGGTATTAAACAACAAAAGCAGGCAAACCTATGTTCAAGTCAACGATCAAAGCATTATTTAAATTTTCTTTTGCTGCTGTGTTTTTTTCATCCACAGCAAGCGCAAACTTAATCCTGGAAGAGTATGGCAGTAATACAGCGACCCCCAACACCATAGGGAGCTATGCCATGACTGATTTTACTGTCGTAAATAACTCACTGAGCGGCAGCACATCAACTGTAGAATCTCCTTTTGGCGACCTGCTGACATTTACGGATAAAAACGGAGCCATTCTTGATTTGACACGCGGCTTGGCTGATTCAACAAGTTGGTGGGTCAATGGTGAAGGTAGTGACTACGACATTTTCACCACAGGTGTACACTGGGTAACCATTCTTCTCCCTGAAAACACACGCGCACTCTCATTTAATATTGGCGCCAACTTAAACGCAAGCGGATGGCTGAAGGCCACTGAAACGGACGGTCTTGGCATTAATACTCCGCATACATTTAATGTAGCCCCAAGCAACACGCCAGGGTTTGGCATCTATACCGATAATGCAGCAGGTCAATGCTCCACCCTGACCTCAGTGACTATTGAGCCACTTGAATGGGGGGTGGGTAACCTCTCTATTAATAATGACCCATGCGCAACCGTACCGGAACCTCCAACAAGCGCTCTTTTCGGATTAGGCATCATTGGCTTGTTGCTATCATGGCGCAAGCATAGTGCTACGCATACGCTCTAGTACATCGTCCAGGTTATATGACGGATACAGCGTTACTACCGACTGATCCTGAACTGCTGACACATTAGGCATTCAGGATCGGTTTAAACCAAGAAGCCATCAGTGAAGCGTGGGGCGACTCTTTAGTGGCTCAATCAAGTGAGTTAGGCCATTAATTTTAATCTCTAATGATAACTTCATCAGCATGCCCAGCCTTCCTTCAGGAAATCCTTTATCGACAAACCACAGTAGATACGGCTCGGGTAGATCAATCAATAGAGCACCTTTATATTTACCGAAAGGCATCACCATTTTAGCCAGCCTGACCAAGTCCTCTTTTTCTAGCAATACCGCATCATCCATAACAGATTACTTTTTTTTCATCAGCGGCTTGAAGCCACTTGGCGTGGGCTTATCTTCAATTTTAACGGTTGGCTTACGTCGTTTACCAATATTTTTTTTATCCCTGTGACGCTTCTTAACCTTTACCTCTTGCTCTTTTTTCTTTTTCTTTGCTTTCTTCGACCCCGCAGCCTTACCCGATGCCTTTACTTTATGGGGGCCTTTATATTTACCTAGTTGAGAATCAATCGTACGCTGCTCAAAATCAATCCGCAGATAGCGTCCAATGCTGGACATCAAATTCCATTCCTGTGGGCTAATCAAGCAGATGGCCAGCCCCTCCTCCCCTGCCCGCCCCGTGCGACCAATACGGTGCACATGCTCTTTACCACTGCGCGCCATGTCAAAATTGATGACCAGATCCACCCCTTTGACATCAATCCCACGCGCTGCCACATCGGTGGCAACCAGCACATTGATGATCCCCTGACGCAGCAGTTGCATAATACGGTTACGCTCATCCTGCTCCATATCACCATGCAGCACACCCATGCGCTGCCCTTTACTGCGCAGGTAGCTACCCAGCTTATCGGCCTGGATACGTGTATTCGTAAAGACCATTGCTTTATCAAAGGTCTCATTATCCAGCAACCAGGCAACCAATCGGCCTTTGTGCAAGCTATCATCAGCGACTATGATTTGTTGGCGAATGTTTTGATGCTGTTCCCGCACCGTATTAAGCTTGATCGTCTCCGGCTCACGCAGCATGCCTGCCATCATTTTAGAAAGACCACGATGGTTAAGTGTTGCAGAGAAGAGCAGTGTTTGGCGATCTGTATTACAGCAGCTGACAATCCGCAAT
Source organism: Gammaproteobacteria bacterium (assembly GCA_024276875.1). Lineage (GTDB taxonomy): Bacteria > Pseudomonadota > Gammaproteobacteria > Chromatiales > Chromatiaceae > WFXD01. The sequence goes on along the minus strand of JAJRWL010000048.1, from coordinate 725 downwards.
ACATCATCACTCAGCCCCATATCCAACATACGATCCGCTTCATCCAACACCAGAAATTCAAGCTCATCAAAATCCGGCGTGCCATGCTCAATGTGCTCCAGCAAGCGGCCAGGTGTGGCAATGATCACCTCTGGGTTTTTACGAAACATTGCGCGCTGAAATTTGAAGGTTTCACCACCACAGATCAGCGCAAACTTGAGATGGGTAAACTCTGCCAGCTGTTTAAAATGCTTCATCACCTGCCGAGCCAACTCACGGGTGGGCAACAGTATCAGCAGTCGACTGCCTGATTTCGGCGCAGATTTAACCAGCATTTGATGCAGTGTTGGCAGCAAAAAAGCGGCTGTTTTTCCACTCCCCGTCTCAGAGCTAACCAATAGATCTTTACAATCCATCGCTCGAGGGATGGTCTCAGTTTGTACCGGCGTGGGTTTTTCAAAACCCAATTTATCAACTGCCTTAAGCAGACGTTTATCAAGGTTAAATTCAGAAAACAAATGTGGTGGCCTTTATTGACAGGAAATTAAAAAAGATAGGGGATAGCCTGCATTATAAACGCAAACTTAAAAGCGCGGCTCTTTTCCCTTATTAATCGGGTCTATTGCCCCACATATTATGGGGCAACCAGCAATCAAGGTTTCAAGCTTTGTACAAATTGAGAGACCCCATCAATTTCAGCATCGGTTAGATTGGCTGCCACGGTCTGCATCACGCCACCAGGGTCT
>JAJRWL010000047.1 GCA_024276875.1 Gammaproteobacteria bacterium | reverse complement strand
TGTCTGGAAAATGATGTCCAATATCACCCTGCCCTGCGGCACCCAACAGCGCATCACACAACGCATGAATGAGCACATCACCATCCGAATGAGCCGCAAGCCCCAGATCATGCTCAATTTTAACCCCACCCAACACCAACCATCTATCAGCAGAAAAACGGTGTGCATCATAACCTTGGCCAATGCGCATAACTATTTACCAGTACATTAAAAACTAAAAGATGATTATCACTTAAAAAGTAAGGAGAGTTACATCACTATCGGTTTTTTTGTCCCCACATTCCAACCTGAGAACCAAAGTAAAGAATTAACCGTCGTATCCATATACAGTAACGCCCTCAGGGAATCTACAGAGTAAGTTAGAGTGGACTTCTTCTTTCATCTGTTTTCTTTGCACAAACAACGGAAATGGCTTAAATAGAAACAGCAGGAGGCAATAGGCAACCTATTACATCCAGCCCAAAAGCCTAATAAATTAAGTTACACTACCACATTCATACCCTCTGTTTAGGTACTTGTATCCTTAGGGTAAACCCACCACAATACCGTATTAGCAGGACAGAAAATATGAATAACATGCAACCAAAAGAAGACTCAACAACGGCAAACTACATCTCCATCGTCGTACTCTCTATTCTTGCATTTTCAGGCTCCGCATATCTTATATTCTCTGCCATAGTAAGCCCTCCATTTGATGTGGAGCTATCGATAGAGATTGAGACAAAAGACGTGGTTAAATGCATAGCCAAAGAATTAACAAATCGAAATATCCCTTATAAAATTACTGAGCATCGTGAAAAGGATTGGATTGTATTACGCACTATTGAGGATAGAAATGAATTACAGCCAATTCTAGCTAATGAATGCGCCTCATTTAGCCCATAAATACTACGCTCAATCAGATAAACCAACGGAAACCAAACACAACACAGCGTTTATCGACCACCGCTGATAATGTCTCAAGTTTGCCATATACTGTTATTCGTTGGCCTTGCCAACACTACGAGGCCTCTAATACTCCACCAATATAATCTTGATGGAGCACCCATATCCACCTAGTTTTTAATTCGCGTATTGACATATGCCCGTGTTATTTCATCCATACTTTTTAATATCTGATCTGTAATACTCAATACACTGACTGGAAGCCCTCCTTTCTCAACATCAAGAAAGAATTTACTCACTAATTTCCAGAGCATACCAACTCTGGATAGCATGCTAGTTATTTGTGAGGTATTTTGCTTTGATTGCACTAATGTTTTATGTGATTTTTCAAACTCTTTTACCGCCAATTTAAGCTGGGTGACTGTATTTTCATCTTTAAATCCAGCTTGATATGCAATGTAATATTTTGCAATTCTCTGAGAGAGCATACGTTGCCGACCAGAAATATTTATAATTTTTTCCTTCTTAAATTTTGACATAGACTCAAGTTTTTTAACGATAGCATTGCTGCTTTCTAATATTGTCTCACTTAAATCAAGCGCTTCAACTCCCCCCTTTTTATCATATGGCTTAGAAACAATACTGGCATACAGATCGAGCATTTGTTCAAGAAATGCAAGCATATCTTGAACTTCCGCATCTGAGATTGATCGCTTCAAGTAAGCGTGATTTTTTTTAAAAAACTTAAGGCTTTCTTCTAATTGGCCACGTGATTTATCTGTTCTAACGCCCATACCAAGAAATAGGTATGCCTTTACAATTCTCTGAGATAGCATCCTTTGCATACCGGCAGTATTGATTGCTGATGATAAATCAGCTTGACGCTCTGCATAGGTGTTAAAAGGTAACAATAGTACAATGAGTAACAACAAGAAAATTTGTTTTTTCAAATCATTCATTATGTATTCCAAGTGCATATAATCTTTAACATCTTCATATTATCAAGCTATTAAAGAGGGAGGTGATTGGCTTTATTTATTATTAATTTTTAGCCGCTAAAGAGCATAAAATAATAGCAAAAAAATAGGTTTAAGAAAACAATATGCACAAAATCAAATGCACATTTTTCACCCGTTCAAAACCAATCCGATTAAATTGCAGTCACACTGCATTAACTTCATTTTTTCCCAAAAAATCACCCCTCTAAATGATTAGTGCATGAGCATTCGCCTAATTTAATGCGATTAGCCTTCGTGCCTGCTGACATAAATCAATTGTTAGCTAAAAACTATTTAACTAAAAAATTATGCGCACCCCCACTGCATGCAGCAGGAAGAAAAATCCTACAACTTCAACCTCCCAGTACAACAAATTCACTCTTTGTGGCTCCACAATCTGGGCATTCCCAATTATCTGGTAACTCATCAAAGCTTGTTCCTGGTTCAATACCTAATTCAGGCATACCCTTTGCCTCATCATAGATAAAGCCACAGGTCATACATTTCCACTTTTTCATTTTAAAACCTCCTCATTGAATTGGTAGCATAAAAAATGTTTTGCGCATCCTAATATTGACAAACCACCCACATCTAGTCAACATATAATCATATATGTTGTTACTTCGTCACCTGGCTTTTGAGTGATTTTTAGTAGTGCAAGGCGCGTAGACTCACCCTAACTATACTCGCTATACTCCTGCTCACCCCTCTCTTATGCCATATTCTGGGGTATCCCTCTTTTTTGGGAACAGGTTTCTTTTTTACTATCAAGACAACACTAAACATTAAATCCATGGAAATAGAACAGGACAGCAAACCTAAAATCCTTATTATTTTTGCACATCCTTACCCTCAACAATCTCGGGTAAACCGACCACTACTGGAAGAGGCTCAGCGTATTCCAGAAGTTGAGATTATTGACCTTTATGAGCAATATCCTGATTTTTATATTGATATTCCTGCTGAGCAACGACGCTTAACCACGGCTGATCTCATCATCTTTCACCACCCTTTTTACTGGTATAGCGCACCTTCTCTATTGAAACATTGGCAGGATATGGTGCTGGAAGAGCGGTTTGCACTCAACGAAGGTGGCTATGCACTCCGAGGAAAAAAGCTCATGTCTATGGTCACTGTTGGCCACAGCGAGCAATCATATCAATTGGATGGATATGATCGCTTTCCCATCGACCATTTTTTGCTCCCATACGAACAGATGGCATTCCATTGCGGCATGCAATACCTCCCACCTTTTGTGGTTTACAGCGCGCACCGAATAACTGAGTCTGAGATCGCGATTCAGGCATGCAACTACCGACAGCACCTTCTCAGCTATCTCAGCAACATAGACAATGAATGACCACAGCCTATTAGCTAATACCCTCATCTACCTGGGTGCGGCGGTTATAGCCGTCCCTTTTGCAAAACGATTAGGACTTGGCTCCGTGCTAGGCTACCTGATTGCAGGCATCACCATCGGGCCGTGGGGACTGGCGCTGATTGCCAATAGCCGAGATATTCTGCACTTTGCTGAGTTTGGCGTTGTGCTACTGCTCTTCCTAATAGGGCTTGAGCTAAATCCCAAACGACTATGGGCTATGCGCCGCCCCATTTTTGGTATTGGCACTCTTCAGGTTATCGCCACCTCACTGATTATTTTTGCGGTATGCATGCTGTTGGGGCTGTCTTGGCATAACGCTTTAATCATTGCTATGGGGCTATCACTCTCATCCACCGCCATTGCACTACAGAGCCTTAAAGAGAAAAACCAGCTCTCGACACCCACGGGGCACTCTATCTTCTCCATCCTGCTATTTCAGGATATGGCGGTCATCCCCATGCTGGCACTCATCCCCATCCTGGGCAGCAGCATGGCACAGAGCAGTGAGCCGCTATTAGAGGCACTAAAGGTTGCCGCTGTTATCGGGTTTATCATCATCGGTGGCCACTATTTGACCCGCCCTATCTTTCGTTTTATTGCCGCCACCCATCTACGTGAAATCTTTACCGCCTTCTCGCTGCTGCTTGTCATTGGCATCGGTCTTTTGATGGAAGCTGTCGGCATGTCGATGGCACTGGGCACTTTTTTGGCTGGCGTACTGCTGGCAGAGTCGGAATATCGACATGAGCTTGAGATAGAGATTGAACCGTTCAAAGGATTACTGCTGGGGCTATTCTTTATCTCCATCGGCATGACCATTGATTTTGGACTGCTGTGGAATAAACCTGGGCTGATTATTGCCCTGGTGTTTGGATTACTGCTGATCAAGCTGATAGTGCTGACCATCATTGCACGCATCGAAAAACTCCCTGCCAGTCAACAAGGGCTCTTTGCCTGCCTGCTGGGTCAAGGCGGTGAGTTTGCATTTGTGCTTTTTACCGCAGCAGCAACAGCTGGCGCATTAGAACAACAGTGGGCCAGCCTGCTGTTTGTTGTCGTTGCCCTCTCAATGATGGCCACCCCTCTGCTATTACTACTGAATGAAAAATTTATTGAGCCACGTTTTCTACATTTGGGTGGAGACCAGCCTGCAGACACCATCAGCACGCCTCAGCAGCCAATCATTATTGCAGGGTTTGGCCGATTTGGGCGTACGATCGGGCGACTGCTCCACGCCAACAAAATCTCCACCACCATATTGGATCACAATCCAGACCAAATAGAAGATGCCCGACGTTTTGGTTATCGGGTCTACTATGGGGATGCCAGTCGGCTGGATATGCTCCGCTCAGCAGGCGCAGAGAGCGCAAAACTCCTCATCATCACCGTTGATGATCCAGATATGGCACTTGCCATTACTGATCTGGCACAACAGCACTTTCCACAGCTAACAATTCTTGCCCGCGCCCGAGGCATAGCCATCGCCATTGAGTTTCTAAAACGGGATGTCTCTCTCTTTCGAAGAGAGATTCAAGAATCTGCACTACTACTGGGGGAAGATGCTTTAAAGCAGCTAGGCTACGGAGCCTTTCAGGCAAAACAGATGGCGAACAGATTCCGCGACCACGAATCCACACTGTTACAAAAGATGTATCAAACAGATGTATTGGAAAAGCGCATCCACATCTCACAAATGGCCCGAAAAGAGCTCGCTCAAATATTAGCAGCTGACGAACAAGAGCAGCAAAACTTAC
>JAJRWL010000046.1 GCA_024276875.1 Gammaproteobacteria bacterium | reverse complement strand
GGCACAATACCTGCTGTGCTGATTGTGACCCGATATTTGGAACGACTGTATGCCAAGTCATCCAACATAATATGGGTAGCCGCCACCACATTATCAAAATTAGTCAGCGGCTCCCCCATTCCCATCAGCACGACATTAGTAATAGGCTGATCATCTGACAGCTCTTTGGTTGCGACCCAAAGTTGGCCAATAATCTCAGCCACACTTAAATTACGATTAAACCCCTGCTGAGCCGTCGAGCAAAAGGTACAAGCCAGAGAGCAACCTACTTGTGAGGAGACACAGAGTGTGCCTCGGCCAGGCTCGGGGATATAAACTGTCTCAATACGGTTGCCACAGTTCAGCTCCAACAACCACTTCCGCGTACCATCTTGGGAGCATTGATCACAGGTGATAGTGGGAACCCGCACCTCTGCTTGCTCTTTTAATCTGGCACGTAGATTTTTGCTGAGATTGGTCATCTCATCAAAATCGGTGACTTGATGCTGATGAATCCATTTCAATACCTGACGGGCATGAAATGGTTTTTCACCCAGCTCCTGGAACCAGGCCTCCATGGCCTGACGCTCCAGGTTTAACAGATTAACCGTACCTAACTGGGTCACTAGCTATTAACGCGTCCGTGCACAGAGGTCTTCCTCTGAAAAATAGTAAGCAATCTCAACCGTTGCTGTTTCAACTGCATCTGAACCATGCACGGCATTCTCATCAATTGAGCTGGCAAAATCCGCACGAATAGTGCCTGGTGCGGCATCTGCTGGGTTAGTTGCCCCCATGATCTCACGGTGTGCTGCAATCGCATTCTCGCCTTCCAGCGCTTGAACCATAACAGGACCTGAAATCATGAATTCAACCAGATCATTAAAAAAAGGACGTTCTTTATGCACCGCATAGAAACCTTCGGCCTTTTCACGCGATAGATGCATCATGCGGGCGGCAATAATTTTTAGACCCGCCGCTTCAAAGCGAGTATAAATCTGACCAATTACATTCTTTGCCACCGCATCAGGTTTGATAATAGAGAGAGTGCGCTCAATAGCCATTAAATAAATACTCCAAAATAAAATGTGTAAAAAATTATGCAGCCAGCAGGCTGCATTTAGAATCTGAAAACCCCATCAGGTTTTCTATTGACAAAACCTGCCGCATTCTACCTGTGGGAAAGGGCACAAGCAATTACCGGCCTTCACAATAAGAGGATAGGAAAGCCAACCAAAACGGCCGCCTATCAAAAAAATGCATTATTCATCTATTTATATTTAGCCCGCTCGCTGGCGCACCGCTTCAAACAGCGCAACACCCGCCGCTACTGAGACATTCAAGCTCTCTACCTTGCCCGCCATCGGCAGTTTGACCACGGCATCACAGGCCTCACGCGTTAGTCTACGCATGCCCTTCTCTTCTCCCCCCATAATCAGTGCCAATGAACCTGTGAGATCTGTTTGAAAGAGGCTAGCCTCTGTTTCACCCGCCGTACCAATCAACCAAACCCCGGCTTCATTCTGCAACCAGCGCAGGGTACGTGCCAAATTTGTCACCTGTACAAAGGGGACGGACTCTGCTGCACCACACGCCACTTTGCACACAGTTGGCCCCAGCCCCACTGAACGATCCTTGGGTGCAATCACGGCATGCACACCCGCGGCATCCGCACTACGCAGGCAAGCCCCCAGGTTATGCGGATCTTGCACACCATCCAATATCAGTAAAAATGGAGGCACATCCAGCTTATTTATGAGGGCTTTCAGGCTGACCTCATCCAATGCGGCAGGGGCTTGAGTGCGCGCTACCACACCCTGATGGTTACCCCCAGAGGCCAGTGTACCAAGCTCCTCTTTGGAAACCTTATTGATTGACACCCCTATCTCTTTCGCCAATTGCAGCACCTCACGAATACGCCGATCCTGCCGTTTGACTTCAACCCAAAGCTCGGTTACTGCGCCTTCATGTTTCAGTGCCGTGCGCACACTGTGCAAGCCAAAGGTGATCTGTAAATTGCCCATCTATTTTTTAGCCCTTTTACGTCGTTTGCTTTTACGCTTGGGTTTTTGGCTTCCCACTGCATCCGTAACATCGCTATCTGGCAAGATGAAATCGATCTTTTTATCATCCAGGTTGACCGCAGCCACTTTGACACGAACCGAATCACCCAACCGATAGACCTGACCACTACGCTCACCATTCAGCCTATGGCCAACAGGATCAAAGCGGTAATAGTCACTGCCCAGTGCCGTGATGTGCACCAGACCATCCACGTAGATTTGATCCAGCTCCACAAAAATCCCAAATGAATTAACACTGGTAATAATGCCATTAAACTCTTCGCCAACCTTATCCAGCATATATTCACACTTTAGCCAATCGGTGGCATCGCGTGTGGCCTCATCTGCCCTCCTCTCCGTACTGGAGCACTGCTCCCCCAGTGCCTGAAGTTTGGGATATGAGTACTCAAAATCCTCTGCCGTACCCCCTGCCAGTAGATGTTTAATCGCACGATGCACCAGCAGGTCTGGATAACGCCGAATGGGTGAGGTGAAGTGGGTGTATTCAGGATAAGCCAGACCAAAATGCCCTACATTATCGGGACCATAAACCGCCTGTGCCATTGAGCGCAGCAGCACGGTCTGAATCAGACGCCGATCTGGACGACCCTGCACAGAATCCAACAGTTCGGCATAATCCTTGGCGGTCGGCTCTTTGCCACCCGACAAACCCAGCCCCAGCTCATTGAGAAACTCTCGCAGATCCGTCAGCTTCTGCTCTGATGGCACGGCATGAATGCGATAAAGTGCTGGCAGTTTTTTGCGCTGTAGAAAGCGTGCCGCCGCCACATTGGCAATCAACATGCACTCTTCAATCATGCGATGAGCATCATTGCGGTAGACCGGTACAATCTGCTCTACCTTCTGCTCATCATTAAACTGAATTCGAGTCTCTGTCGTATCAAAATCAATAGCGCCCCGCAGGCTTCGAGATTGATGCAGTACCTTATATAAGGCATACAGCTCATGCAAAGGAGTTAAAAGATGAGCATATTTACTGCGCAGCTTTGGATCACGCTCAACCACCATCGCCGCTACTTGATCATAGGTAAATCGCGCATGGGAGCGCATCACCGCCTCAAAAAAGCGGGAGCGAATAATCCGCCCATCCTCTTTATCGATATACAGCTCACAGGCCATGCAGAGCCGATCCGTCTCTGGGTTAAGCGAACAGAGGCCATTTGATAGTACCTCTGGCAGCATAGGAATGACTCGATCTGGAAAATAGACCGAATTCCCCCGCGCCTGCGCCTCCTTATCTAAGGCCGAGCCTGGGGTAACATAACGGGAAACATCGGCAATACAGACCAGCAAACGCCAGCCTTTGGGTTTCACCTCGCAATAGACCGCATCATCAAAATCACGCGCATCAATACCATCAATCGTTACCAGTGGCAGATCTCGCAGATCCACCCGTCCCTGTTTAGCCGCCTCGCCTACCTCTGCCCCGTAAACTTCAATCTCTTCCGCCACCGCCTCTGGCCACTCAACCGGCAGCTCATGGGTGCGAATGGCAATATCAATCTCCATACCCGGTGCCATATGATCGCCCAGTATTTCAGCAATACGACCCACAGGTTGAGAGCGCTTGGTTGGCTGCTCAATAATCTCTGCTATCACCATCTGCCCATGTGTCGCGCCGGCCAAATCGCTTTCAGGGATCACAATATCAAGATGCAGGCGCTTATTGTCTGGCACGACAAAGCCGATGCTCCCCTCATGATGAAGACGACCCACAACCGCATGATTATTGCGCTCCAGCACTTCAACCAAAGCAGCTTCCAGACGACCACGGCGATCCACGCCAACAACTCGCACCACTGCTCGATCATTATGCAGCAGTGAGCGCATCTGTCGTGGCGACAGAAAAAGGTCATCGCCCCCCTCATCTGATTTTAAGAATCCAAAGCCATCTTTATGGCCAATAACACGGCCACTGACCAGATCCTTACTATTAACGACACAGAAGCCATTTTTACGATTGCGCACCAGCTGACCATCGCGTTCCATCGCATTGAGACGGCGGCGCAAAGCCTCCAAATCATCCTCTTCAAAAAGATTCAGCTGTTCAGCAATAACGGCCATGCTCAGTGGCGCACCATATTCAGCAAGCAGATCAAGAATGAATTCCCGACTGGGGATGGGGTTTTCGTACTTCTTTGACTCGCGAGCCTGG
>JAJRWL010000045.1 GCA_024276875.1 Gammaproteobacteria bacterium | reverse complement strand
CGTGCATATTTTTCTTTTAGACGGCCTATGCGCTCTAATACCTTTTCATGGCGTTTGGTTGTGCCTTTTTTATGCAGGCCATTGGACAGACTTTGCAGGGCGGTTTCAAAACGTTCAGCAAAACGGTCTTGCATCGCCTGCTCCTTCTTCTCCCGCATCTCGGAGTGACAGTACAGTTCAACCTCTCCGGTTTGTTCATTCACAATACGTTGCACCTGGACGCTCTGGCCAGGCGTGTTCTTAACCGTAACGGCCTCGTTGGCATCAAAATCCCGCTTGCGTTTACGGCTGACTACCAGATAGCGGTAGCCATGATCAATCAGCCACTGGATATTATCCTCGCTGGCGATACCGGCATCCATCACTACGATGGTTCCCTCTTCAGCCCCCAATCCTGCAAGCATTGCTTCAAGTGTTTTTGCCTCAGCAGCATTGCCCGAGAATATCTCGCTTTTACGCGGAAAACCGCTGCTATCAAGTACCAACCCAAGAGTGACCAGTGGGCAGTCACTACGCTTCTCTTTAGAGCGCCCATATGTTGCTTTGGGGTTGGCGGTGGCGGCACCCTCAAAGAAGGTGTTGGTCAGGTCATAGAGCGTTACAGTTTCTTCAAGGTCAAACAGGGAACGCTCCTCACCATAAAGGTGCGCTTGTAGCGCCTCCCGATGCTGCCACAACATATCCGATGCCTGATACAGGCGTTCCAGGCCCATTGCTTCATAATCATAACCGATCAGCTCTCCCAGGCCACTGCGCTGCTGCAACCACTGGTGGCTGGCCCTTTCGCTGGCAGGGTATGCCATGCGGGCAAAGCTTCCGCATCCTGCTCACGCCCCTTACCTACGTCCCTGTAGGCAATGATGTTGCCCAGTGCTGCGGCCAGTTGGTGGCGGTTAAAGCCCAACTCTTGTAGTTTTTGTTGCAGTTTAAGTTGTTCCGCAGCGTGCAAGGCAAGCTGCTCTACATCAACCCGGCGGGGGCGCACCAGTTCCATGCTGTCGAGGTCAACGGAATGAAACTCTTCGTGCTGTTGGTCGGCCTCACTGCGTGATGCGATAATTTGGGCTGCATAGCGTTGCGCCATAGTTTCCAGCTCCATTGGCAGCTCAATCGACAAGAAACCGGCCTGTGCCTCAAGTAGCTGTTGGATGCGCGCTGATAAATCCCGCCACTGGTCTTTAGGTACACTAAAATGCCGACCTAAATTAAGCAGGGTGTGCTGTTTAACCTGGCCGTTAACCCGTTCGGTTTCCACCAGGCGGTGGGTATAATAGGGTTCTCCAGATTGGCGGTTTTTGATGGCGGTGCGGCGAATGAACATTCAAGGAGCTTGACCCAGATTGATGGCCAACACAACCCCTCGCCAGTCGATTATGGCCCTACATTTCAAACTGAAATCCTATCCCATTGTTTATTAATGTGTTTATTTTTGCTCAGAGGGTAAAATCAATGACTTACGTGCGGCGTGACTCAAAGATGGGTTAGGGATTTGGTTTTTCCGGGGTCTGCGTAGTGGTAAAACCCCGGCCTTTTTGCCTCGCCGTTGCCTCAATTTGCAGTCTGCCCTCTTCAGTATTGCGGATCTCTTTACGCAGTGAGCTGTCAGGATTTTTTACACTGCATCGCCTTCTGTTAAATGGCGGCCAAAGATTAGCGTTTACCAGTTTATAATCAGCAGGTTACAAAATATACGATGGCACGCGTGCTTGAGTTATTGCCTAATCTCAGCCTGATTCACCACTCAATCAGCAGAATTTCAATGCAATTTTGTCAGTTTTTTTTACACTCAAGCGAAAAAGCAGATGCCTCGTATGCGAGCCTGTTTGTATGCTATTGTTTTTAATCTAAATTATTATGTTGGCATGTTAACTGCATTCAAAACCAGCGACAGCAATCAGTCTTACTAAACGACAACACAATAGCTCAGGAAAGCAAACATGAATACAAAACAAATCATCAAAAAATCAGCTCTGGCAGGCGCCATTCTGATCGGTACATCCAGCGTTGCGCAAGCGGGAGCATTAGCTAGCTCTGTGGTTGAACTTGAGGATCTCTTCTTTTCTAAAGAAGATGGAACAACCCTTAATACAAATGACTTCAAAAGCTCGTTGACTTATAGCAGCCATTCAGACACCAGTGTATTCCTTACAGGGTATGCAGCAGCATCTTCGACTAGCAACTCATCAGATCCCACAATAGCAATGGATCTCTACGATTGTATCGGTGATTGCAGCCTGTACAGTGACAACGAGTTCACATCAAATATACTATCAAGTGCTGATGGTGTGCCTTTTACCAACTATTCAATTGCTGACCAGTATGAGCTTGGCTCTCCAATTGAGGGGATGGGTCTTACTGGCGCAAATCTTGGAAACGCATCACAAGCTGCCGTAAATCCCGACGCTGTCGGCAGCTCTACCAGCAATAACGTACTTGGTGCCACATGGGAATTCAGCAATTATTCAGGCATTATTAATATAGATTTTAACCTCAGCTACTACCTTGAGACTTATGTATCGATCGACGGATTAGCCTCTACAAACGCTCATGCTTCATACGAGGTTAGTTGGGATTTGTATCATGCTGGTCAGCGTATCTGGACATCTGCACTGGAACAGACTTTAGTCTCACAATCGCCTTGGCATAATGGTACGGCTCACACTGGCTGTATTATAGGGATGACGCCTTGTACTACCATGGGAGTTGATAACCCTGAAACAATCGCTATTAATCTGGTAACCGGTCCACTGTCTGCTGAATTTGTATACACATTGAGTGCCACTGTACAAACAACTGCTGATGTACAGGCCGTTCCAGAGCCTACAACACTGGCGCTGCTTGGAATTGCTCTGTTGGGGTTTGGTGCCGCACGGAAGCGTCGTACGGCCTGATTTTTTAGAGGAGTTAAGAGAAAAGGGGCGGAAACGCCCCTTTTTTTTTTGCCTTCAAACAGGCCATACTTGTCACACTATGCCAAGTTTTACTGCAATCAGCGCACTTGCCATCGAGATATTCTCTAGACGCTCTGCAAGGCGTAAAACCGAACCTGATCTGGTGATGGACGACCCTGAAAAGGTAGCCGCCTTTACACAAGCGGGGCGCGTAGATGGTGTAATGGCGCCTATGTATCTGTTTCACTGCGCCCAAATCAGTGAAGTCATCAGGCCG
>JAJRWL010000044.1 GCA_024276875.1 Gammaproteobacteria bacterium | reverse complement strand
TACCGCTGGATTCAGCATTAAAATATGACCCACAACTAGAGGAAAATCAAAGGTTTTCATTCTGCTCAGAGGCAACCTTCATGTCAAGGAAGATGCTTTGCCACATGTGCACCCATCTCTCTACTTACTTTAGTCTTTTCCTGTCTATTTTCTACATAAAATAACAGCAAAATGCACCGCAACAAGCGACTTCATGGTTTAATTGCTGTTTCAATAAATATAGCCGACACCATGCTTAACACTGCTCCCGATCTCTTCTCATACCGCAAATTCTGGGCTCACCGTTTTGGTACAGCGCCCGTATTACCCATGTCAAAAGAGGAGATGGATCAACTAGGCTGGGATAGCTGTGACATCATTCTTATCACAGGTGATGCTTACGTGGATCACCCCAGCTTCGGCATGGCGCTGATTGGTCGTTTACTGGAGATGCAGGGCTTCCGTGTCGGCATTATTTCACAACCCGACTGGCAGAATAAAAAGGCCTTCCAAAAGCTTGGCCGGCCTAATCTCTATTTTGGTGTCACCGCAGGCAACATGGACTCCATGGTCAACCGCTACACTGCGGACAAACGCATTCGCAGCGATGATGCCTACTCTCCTGATGGGGTCGCAGGTCTAAGGCCAGACCGCTCAGTTATTGTCTACTCTCAACGCGCCAAAGAGGCCTACAAAGGCGTACCTGTTATCATCGGCGGCATTGAGGCCAGTCTTCGCCGTATCGCCCATTATGACTACTGGTCAGATAAGGTCAGACACTCGATACTCCCTGACTCTAAAGCCGATATGCTGCTATTTGGTAACGCGGAACGCGCCATTGTGGAGGTGACACATCGACTCGCCAGGGGTGAAAAAATCAGTGATATTCGACATGTCCGAGGCAGCTGCATCATGTGTCACGGCGTGCCCGATGGCTGGGCAGAGATCGACCACACATTACCCGATGCACCCGTCGCTATTGTTAAGCCGCCCAACCCCTACGCATCTAAACCTGATTGTGGCAACGCAGCCAGCCTGGAACAGACCTTACCCATTAAGCAAAAAACAACAACCCATGCTGACCGTGACCATACCGTATTACGTTTGCCTTCATACAGCCAGGTCGCTAACGACAAAATACTTTTTGCACATGCCGCCAGGATTGCCCATTTAGAGACCAATCCAGGCAATGCCCGCGCACTTATTCAACAGCATGGCAAACGCGACCTTTGGATTAACCCCCCTCCCATTCCATTAGAAACCCACGAGCTGGATCAGATCTATACGCCCCCCTATACACGCAAACCCCATCCAGCCTATGGCACAGCCCGAATCCCCGCATGGGAGATGATCCGTTTCTCCATCAACATCATGCGCGGTTGCTTTGGTGGCTGCACCTTCTGCTCTATCACTGAGCATGAAGGGCGCATTGTACAAAATCGCTCCGAAGACTCCATCATTCAAGAGATGGAGGCCATCCGTGATGAAACACCTGGCTTTACCGGCACCATCTCGGATCTCGGTGGACCCACTGCCAACATGTATCGCCTGCGCTGCAAAGATCCCAAAATAGAGTCCATCTGCCGCAAACCTTCCTGCGTCTATCCCAAAATATGCAAAATATTGGGAACAGACCATGGCCCATTGACCCACCTTTATCGCCGCGCTCGGCAGGTTAAGGGCATCAAGAGAGTATTTATTGCATCTGGGCTGAGGTATGACCTGGCTATTCACTCCCCTGAATATTTACAGGAGCTGATCACACATCATGTGGGGGGATACCTAAAGATCGCCCCTGAACATACCGAGCAAGAGCCGCTGGACACCATGATGAAACCCAGCATCGAAACCTATGATAAATTCAAGCGTGAGTTTGACAAGTACTCCAAGGCCGCAGGCAAAGAGCAGTACCTCATCCCTTATTTCATGGCTGCACACCCAGGATCAACCGACAAAGATATGCTGGAACTTGCCCTCTGGCTCAAAAAGAATGGGTTTCGACTGGATCAGGTACAGGCCTTTCTACCCACACCTCTCGCTATCGCAGCAGACATGTACTACACCGGTTTTAACACCCTAAAAGCCATACGCAAGGATAGTAAGCCGATATTTACAGCCAAAGGCCTGCGCCAACGTCGTCTGCAAAAAGGCCTGCTGCGTTATCACGACCCCAAAAACTGGCCCATGTTACGCGAAGCACTCAAAGATATGGGGCGAGCTGATCTTATCGGAAACGGTAAACGTCATCTTGTGCCCTCCTGGCAACCCGGAGAGACCAAGCACGACCGCAATACAGCAAGCAAAACGAAGCCCACAATAAAACGAAGGGCAGCGGTCAAAAAGAGAGCATCCCTAAAAAAAGCCCCCCGCAGAAGAAGATAGTGCAATCCATACTGCCTTTTTCCGCTATGGCTCACAGAGTATCTTTACATACCGCAGTGACCACAGCAGAAAGAGCGCAACCCACAAACCAGCAGAGAGAAGAATTAGATTAACATACCAGGCAGCATTAAAATTTAGACTTAAGCCACTCAACACCCTAACGACAACAACCAGCTGCACCAGCATAAATAACCCGACAGTATAAGCATCTGCTTTAGGTTTTCGACCCGAGTGCCCCAGAATAATCCTTGATCCAAAACCAACGGCAATGGTTGTAAAATAACCTATCGCAAGCACATGCAGGGGGGTTTTCTCAAAAAACAGCGGGGCACTCTCCATAAAATAGTGTGCCACCCCTTCCAGAAAAAAGAGGAAAAATCCCACTGGAATCCACATGAGCGATAGATATAAAACCCACAAAATGGGTTCCACTTTCAAAAAGGGCAGTCGCCATTTGATGATTTCCCATAACGTAACAGCCGCCAGGAAAAAATAGATAACCCAGCAATAGTGACCCAGCTGTAAAACCCCCAATGAAACCTTAATCGCTAGCAGCGCAAAAATAGTTCCCAAAAAAAATCGGCTTTTATTTGCCTTATAGCCCTCCACCTTTCCTTCGGTAAAGAAAGGGATCATCTTCTGGCTCAGCGTCAACACCATCATAAAGAGGTAGAGGAAAAAACCAACATCTATAGATAATCGTTGCAATAGATACCCTGTCACACCAAACCAAGGCAGCAAAAAAAGCAACTGGGATAACCCACCCATAGCAAGAGCCACCAATATCCAATTAGTGTCATATCTATTTTCAACCGTGCTTTGAAGATGCGCCGCAATAAATATCTTGCATACCAAAAGATAGGCGACAAACACCCCAACCCCTGCAACAGCAATCATGGCTGTTGAACTGTACAATGAACAGATCAACAGCAAAGAAGAGAGATTAAAAATCAGAAAAATCCGCACATATTGAGGACAAGGCACAGGCGGCGTTGCAAAAAACCGAGGAGCCATGGTAAATAAAAATGCGGTAAAAAACTGCGTAAACACTAAAAACAGCATGGCGTACGCATGATAGACAGGAAGCGCAATTAGAGCAGAAGCCGCGCCTGTATAATGCGCCACCAAAAGCCCCATGTAGACAACAGCATTTGTAATGCCGCCAAGAAAGAAAAGCTTATGGGGTTTTGAAGAGAGATGAGTAAACAAGCGAGTCATAGGTTTAAAGTCAACCTGAGTTTAAACTAGGTACTAAATAGCCCAGCTTTAATTAAATTGATAAACGACAAAGGCCCTGTCATTCACATAAAATAAGCGGACACCAAATGCCAGACATAAAAAAACACAGCACCGTTCACGCAGTGCTGTGTTTTGATGATACTAAATAACGTTTACTGGCAAGTACCGCAACAACTAGCGCCCGAAGAGCCGGTCTCTTTTGCTCCAGCAATAGCCGCATCATAATTAGGCTCTTCTGTGATCTCAGATACAATCTCTTTATACGCGATTCGGCCATCTTTATTCACAACAAAGATAGCTCTACAGGTAAGGCCGGCCAGCGGGCCATCAGCAAGCAAAACACCGTAGGCATTAGCAAAGCTTTTATTGACGAAATCACTGACAACGGTCAGGTTGTTAATACCTTCTGTTGTACAAAATCTTGTCGCTGCAAATGGCAGATCCATAGAGACAACAATAACCTCAACCCCTTCAACCTTTGATGCTTCCTGATTAAAACGACGGGTCTCTGCTGCACATACCTCGGTATCAAGTGAAGGAACGACCACAATCAACTGTGCTTTATCACTAGCACCACCGACAACCTTATCTGCCAATCCTTTTGAATTGACCAGGGTGACCTGTGGAGCAACATCACCCGTGTTAATTTCAGTGCCGCTCAGAGCACAGGGATTACCTTTTAATGTAACTGTTGTCATAATTTCCTCCTCATTTACTGGCTAACTATTTAGACGCTATTTTGACAGTTGCAACCTACGGATAAATCTAGAATTTCTTCTACTGCCAAATAAAATGGGAAAGAAGAAATGCGTTGATATTGCAGCAAATTACAAGAAGTTCTACGCCCGACCCTATCGCGCCACACAATACCAGCCGCGCAAGAAGGGGGCAAGACTCATTTCATATTGGACAAGGCTGAGGCTGTACAAGACGGCATATCTTGGCTATGCTTTGTACATATGTACATTAACGATGTCATTAAATGAATCTTACAGTAGATACCTCTGCCTTGATTGCTGTTATAGGCAATGAAGCATCTAAGCAAAATATTATTGAAATAACAAAGGGTTACTCGCTTTGTGCGTAACTTCTCAATAACCTGTGGCAGCCACAGCCCGCTGCTTTAAAAGTTCTGATAAATCAGGTATCTGATGTTTTTTCGCATCCAACCTATCCTGTAGATATTGCCAGAAAGAGACCCCCTGCTTTCTACATGTCTTCTTC
>JAJRWL010000043.1 GCA_024276875.1 Gammaproteobacteria bacterium | reverse complement strand
TTGAGTTCTAGGCCTGGGCCGTTCATTCCGGTGATGTCGCCGGCGTACCTGAGCCCGCCACTATGCTGCTTTTTGGCCTTGGCCTTGCAGGGTTGGGGGTGGCTAGAAGAGGTGCGAGCCAGCGACGTTAATCATTCGGTTATTCGGGTGTCTCTGTTTCGTTCCTGACGAAGCTCGGGATATCTCCCGCCCTTGGAGGTAACTTGGGGTTCCCCTCACTTGCCCTTTCTTGGGATGATAAATGAGCCGCCGTAATCCCCCTTCACTTTGACGCACCCATGCAGGGTTGGCCTGGACGGTCTCTGCTAGGCGATGGGTATAGTAAGGCTCTCCGGATGGGTGACTTTTTATTGCAGTGCGGAGGATGAACATGTGAGGAGTTTGCCCTGGCAGTGTTCTCTGGCCTTATAGACCTATAAACCCCAAAGGAGGCTTAATGCCTGGTTTTGAAGGGTATTACGGTTGCTGGGTATGAAGGGGGGGCTCTTGAGACATTTTTATCTTTATCTACTCCGCTGAGCAGATGCATCTGCTCGATTAAACCCTCTTTGCCCATTAGGGTTTCCCACATCATGCGGGAGATGCGGATGCAGGCTCCCATAGGTGAGTGGGAGAGGCGGCGTTCTTGGTCAATACGCCATTGGAGACGGCGTAAACGCTGCTTTCGTGGCTCTGGTGCTGATTCAATAAAGACTTCGATTGCGGCAAGACGCATGGATTCAAAGCTATCACTGTCTTTTTGGGCTAAATCAGACCATAGCTCAAAATCTAGCGTGCGAATGTTTTCTTGGGTGTTGTTCTCTTCTGCCATCACATCTTTAACATTGCTTTATATTGTCACAAAACAATGCGCCCATAAAAATAATTTACGATTCTACCCTAGCATGAGTGCCTGTTTTTGTCTTGTAGAATAAAATATCTGAAAAAATAGATATGCATTTAACCATTTGAAATTACAGTAATAAATATTATTAGGAGCAAGGTTCATAGGAATTAATCGCCTTTTAGAGTATGCAAATTAAACGCATTAAATAACGCCCTTATAATTTAGAGAAATTGTGCTAACAGATCATTAAGAAAGCGTTGACCAAGAGGGGTGGGCATGAATCTGGTGTTATGGCTTTTTAGTAGCCCAGCTTGGATGGCTTTATTAATAGGTGCTGCAATGGTGGTGAAAGAGAGGTGGGTTTGCTGCTCGTATAACGCTTGAGTAAATCCTTGGTTTAGCCTTAAGGCATTTATCATGAATTCCAGTGTGATCTCATCAACAGCCAATGTTTTTTGGCCAGACAGGGCATGATCTGTTCCTGCGGCTGCAAGGTATGGCGTTGGCTCAGCAAGCTTCCAGCGACGTGTTATCGTCCCATCAGGCATGGTGGATTTGCCATGAGCGCCGGCTCCAATGCCCAGATAGTCACCAAAGTGCCAATAGTTGAGATTGTGGTGGCACTGCTCACCGAGTTGGGCATAGGCTGAAATCTCATATTGGTTGTAGCCATGATGGCTGAGCAGTGCCTGCCCCTGTTGCTGTATCTCCCATAGGCCATCTTCCAGTGGCAGGGGGGGCGGTGCATGGTAAAAGGGTGTGCCAGGTTCCAGTGTCAGTTGGTAGTAGGAGATATGCTCAGGCTTTAGTTCAATAGCTTGCTCAGTATCATGCTGAGCCAGCGCTATATCCTGGCCTGGCAGACCAAACATCAGATCGAGATTGATCCGTTCAAAACCAGCCGCTCTGGCTGAGTGGAAGGCGGCAATGGCCTCAGCTGATCCATGGATGCGCCCCAGCTGTTGCAGGCATTTATCATTGAAACTTTGGATGCCGATTGAGAGTCGATTGACCCCCGCAGTGCGATAATGCTCAAAGCGTCCAGCCTCCAGTGTGCCCGGGTTTGCCTCCAGTGTGATTTCCATATTGGCTGGGCAGGCAATCCGCTGCTGCACACCTTTTAGCAGTGCTTCAATGGCATCACCGGAGAAGAGACTGGGCGTGCCACCGCCGATAAAGATGCTATGCAGCGGGCGGTCATAAACCTGGAACAGCTCACTGTTCAGATCAGCCAATAGGGCGTTGATATAGGCTTCTTCGTCTAATCCCCCTTTCAGCGTACGAGAGTTAAAATCACAGTAGGGGCATTTTTGAATGCACCAAGGGATGTGGATATAGAGGGAGAGTGGCGGTAGTGGGGGAGTAGACATGGGGTGTAAAAGGGGGGCAGAAATATGAGCCTCTGCCCCCACTCATCTGTTATCAGGAGAGGTTACGTGCCTGTAAAAAGGCCAGTTGAGAGATGTCGCTCCAGCGTCTTGCCTGATTATAAAATTTAGCATAGGAGGCATAGGTTTTTTTAGTAAAGGCATCCTTGTTGGCCAGATCAGCTACGACCTCTTCAGAGACCTTGCGCAGTTGCTTCAATACATCCTCCGGATAGATTCGCATGTTGACCTTATGTTTGTTCAATAGGGTATCCAATGCGGCAGGATTACGTGCGGTATATTCTGAGAGTAGATCCTGATTCACCACTCGACAGGCGTTGAGCACGATGGATTGCAGATCCTTTGGCAGTGCATGCAGTGCCTTTTTATTGATGATGGCTTCGAGCGTCGTGCCAGGCTCATGAAAACCAGGATAGTAGTAATACTTGGCGGCCTTGTAGAGGCCAAAGGCCAGGTCGTTATAAGGGCCGACCCACTCGGTGGCATCAATGGCACCGGATTGCAGGGAGGTAAAAAGCTCGCCCCCTGGCAGATTAACCGGTGTGCCGCCTAATCGACTCAATACCTCGCCCCCCAGGCCTGGGATGCGCATCTTCAGTCCCTTCATATCAGCCAGGCTGTTGATCTCTTTGTTGAACCAGCCCCCCATCTGCACGCCAGTATTTCCAGCGGGGGCAGGCACCAGTCCAAATGGGTCGTAGAGTTCTGTCCAGAGTTTTAGCCCATCGCCAAAGTACATCCAGGCGTTCATCTCTTGTGCGGTCAAACCAAAAGGGACGGTGGAGAAAAACTGGGCAGCCTCACTTTTACCCTTCCAGTAGTAGGCGGAGCCGTGCCCCATCTCAACGGTGCCGCGCGAGACGGCATCAAAGGTCTCAAAAGCAGGCACCAGCTCTTTAGCACCGTAGACCTTGATCCGCATGCGTCCGCCGCTCATCTCACCAATCAGTGCGGCCAGTTTATTGGCTGCTGTACCGAGGCCGGGAAAGTTCTTTGGCCAAGTGGTGACCATCTTCCATTTATATTGTGTCTTAGCATCGGCAGCACCTGCACCGGCCAGTCCCGCTCCCACGGCCAGTGATGCGCCTCCGGCTTTTTTGATGAAATCACGACGTTGCATGCAGCTATTCTCCTAAGAATTAAACCTAAACAGTTTCGAGATTGGCATAGGCGGTAACCAACCACTTACTGCCAATATCTTCAAAATTGACCTGTACACGGGCACTATTGCCTTGACCTTCGGCGTTGAGTACGACCCCTTCTCCAAATTTAGCGTGCATGACTCGCTGACCCAATTGAAAGCCAGAGGGGTCGGCACGAAATGCACTACTGTTGCTGTGTCGCACGGGTTGAGAAATCTGGGGTCGGCTACGGATCTCTTCCATCAGCTCAGCGGGGATTTCACGCAGAAAACGGGACGGGCGGGAGTAGTTCTCTTTGCCGTGCAGGCGGCGGGTTTCAGCGTGGCTGAGATAGAGCTGCTGCATGGCGCGGGTCATGCCGACGTAGCAGAGGCGGCGCTCCTCCTCCAGTCGTTCCGGGTCATCGGCCGAGAGGCTGTGGGGGAAGAGTCCCTCTTCCAGTCCGCTGATAAAAACCAGTGGAAACTCTAGCCCTTTGGCCGAGTGCAGCGTCATCAGCTGAACACAATCCTCAAACTTATCACCCTGTGCTTCACCCGCTTCCAGTACGGCGTGGGAGAGAAAGGCGGTCAGATCATCCAGCTCATCATCGGCTGATTCATGGGTGAATTGGCGGGTGGCGTTGGCCAGTTCTTGCAGGTTTTCGATGCGATCTTGACCACGGCCATCGCGGTTTTTTTCAAAGTGTTCGACCAGCTTGCTAGCGGCGATAACATGCTCGGTGATCTCTGCCAGGGTTGATCCTGCTGTGGCAGCCTGTAGTGCTTCGATCAGCTCAAGAAATCCCCGCAGGGCATTGGCTGCCCGTGCGGTCATTCCGCCACCCTTGAGTAGCGCATGTGCCGCCTTCCATAGGGAGCAGTGAAAATCACGGGCGTGGGCGCGTACCGCATCTAATGTGCGTGGGCCGAGGCCACGCGGTGGCATATTGACGGAGCGTTCAAAGGCCGCATCGTCGTCTGGATTAGAGACCATGCGCAGATAGCCCATGGCATCTTTGATTTCAGCACGCTCAAAAAAGCGCAAGCCACCGTAGACACGGTAGGGGATTTGAGCCTGAATCAGGCTCTCTTCAAACTGCCGTGACTGGGCATTGGAGCGATAGAGGATGGCAGCCTCAGCGCGCTGATGTCCCTGCTGGATGAAATCACGAATGCGATCGACAATAAAACGTGCCTCGTCCACCTCGTTGAAGGCGGCATAGAGCTGGATGGGTTGACCCTCTTTGCCATCCGTCCAGAGGTTTTTGCCAAGTCGAGAGGGGTTGTTTTCGATGAGCGCATTGGCGGCCTTGAGAATGGTGCTGGTGGAGCGATAATTTTGCTCCAGTCGCACCAGTTTTGAGCCGGTGTAATCGCTTTGAAATTGTTGAATATGCTCAACCTTAGCACCACGCCAGCCATAGATTGACTGATCATCATCACCCACGGCAAATAGGTTATTACGGCTGCCCGCCAGCAGTCGTAGCCAGGCGTATTGGATCTCATTGGTATCTTGAAACTCATCGACCAGAATGTGCTGAAAACGTGTTTGGTAGTGTTGCAGAGTATCCGGTCGGTCACGCCACAGCTCATGGGCGCGCAGGAGTAGATCGGCAAAATCGAGTAGTCCACCCCGTTGGCAGGCCTTCTCATATTCATGGTAGATATGGATCATCTGCTTTTGGTAGGGATCACCGCCATCATCCAGATGTTGTGGGCGCAACCCTTCATCTTTACGGGCATTGATGAAATGCTGTGCCTGCCGTGGTGGCCAGCGGGTATCATCAATATTGAGTGCTTTCATGGTGCGTTTGATCAGGCGGAACTGGTCATCGGAATCCAGAATTTGAAAATTCTGCGGCAGACCGGCATCCTCCCAATGAGCACGCAGCAGCCGATGTGCCAGGCCATGAAAGGTACCCACCCACATGCCGCCGACCGGCATATTCAGCAGATTTTCGATGCGATCCCGCATCTCCCGCGCTGCTTTATTGGTGAAGGTAACGGCCATGATTGACCAGGGAGGAGCCTGTTCAACCTGAATCAGCCAGGCAATACGGTGTACCAGTACGCGGGTCTTGCCGCTGCCGGCACCTGCCAGCACCAACATGCCACCTGCTGGTGCGGAGACTGCTTCGCGTTGTGCGTCGTTTAAATCATTGAGAATAGAGGAGACGTCCATTCGGGCATATTACCTGATATGAGTGTGATGCAGGAATCAGCAATCGGTATTATTAATCCAGGGTGAGGTGTTGCGGGGTTAGGCTGGGGGCGAAGATGGGCTTGCGCTGGTCTAACAAGTGAATTTGGGGTGATAAGGGAGGGTAGCCTGATTGCTACTGTGGTTGCTTCAAGGTGGAGAAGATATCGGCCTCGGTTATTTCGTTGGTAGTGAATTCAGCTGCGCCGCCTAATGCCTCGGCATTGGGGGTAAAAAATGAGGCTTGGACTGTGCCTCTGTCTGCGCCGGTTATGACATTAGAGATAATGTGTTGTCCCCTGATAATACCGCTGGCACCATAATGGCCCCAGCGGCCATCAAATGTTTTGTTTTTAAAATTGACATCAATATTGACATCCCACCGCCAAAATGCACTCTTGCCGGTGTACGTTGCGGTTACGTTGCCTGCGGTGAGCTTTTCAATGTCGGATAAGGGTGTCAATCTGCCGGCGATAAAGTGGGTGTTAACATCTGAAATGGCATCATTTGAGGCTGAGTAGAGGCTGTGTGTGCCGATCCAGTACGCCTTTAAAATGCGGGGATTGCTGGGTTGGTTCGGATTAGCATGGGTTGCTTCATTGGCGGTGAAGCGCTCTTCTTTGTAGTAGCCTGCTCCTCGGTTGGTTTGAATGGCAGAGGCATGACCCCGTTTTTCTGGGTCAGGGCTGGTGGTTACTTGGGTCGATCTGCGGGGATTGCTGGGTGAGCCAAAAAGGGGGTCATTTCCAGACAGGTCAATAATGGCCTCTACCTTCCCTGCATGATCATATCGTGTCATCTGAATGCTGCCACCGGTGATCACTGTGCCGGCCGTTTCTAATTTTAAGGTGAGTGCGCCTAATTGGTAGGTCGATGTGCCTGGTTTTTTATGGGTCGCGGTGCGGGTGTAGCCTATCAGTTGAGTTGAGTCGCTTGTTTCAGAAAGCGCAATGATTAAATCAGGCGCATTAGGTGAACCAGTATTAGAGCCGCCATCTATTGCTGGGTCTGGCTGCCTGAGCCAATTCGGGTCGATGGCTGATTCAAGTTTTAGCGGGGTTGGTGAGAGAGGCAATGACCCTGCGGCCGTCGGGTTTTTAGCGGTTATTTGGGTAACGTAGCTTTCAACACCACACCAGATGCCACAGCCCTGTATGTTGTTTGATGTGTCACAGATTTTAGATTGGGCATGGGCACTGCTGAAGGCCCCTATTGTGAGCAGGAGCGTTGTGGTAGTAAGAAGCTTCAAAGTGAATCTCTTATTCATAGCGGAATCTATCGTATTCATCGGTCAGAATTTCCGGATTGCCTGAATGAGTAAAATGGTTCTGTCATAATCATAGAGGTCAACATTGGAATGGTTTTCTGTGTAGCTGATCTGTGTGCTCAGCCCCCAGTTTGTCCATTCACCCTTTCTAATATCGTAGTTAAAGCCTAGTTCAATCTTATTCTCATGCTCACTGCGTGAGCGGGCAAAGAGCACCACATCACCCGCGTAATCGCTTTGGGTGTAACTGGCTTTGGTGTAGAGGGTGCTGTCCTTCCATCCTTGCCAGAAGAGTCCAGTGGCTAGTTTGTAGGCATCATATGATTCGGCCTCATCGCGTGAGTCTTGGTTATAGATGTCGGCATTGAGTTGGGTTGTCCATTTGTTATTTATGGGGTGCATGAGCTCCACCCCTAAACTGATACGGTTTCCATCCATATCTTCATTGCTGCGGTCAGAAAATTTCCGATGCCGCCAGCTGGCTTTTAAGGTTATTTCATCCTGATTCAGAAGAAAGGTGTAGGAGGGTGAGAGGGTGGTGTAGAGCCCCAGGGTATGGTCGCCCAAGCGAATATAGTCGGCCTGAAGATTCAGTTTTGCCCACCAGTTTGATTGGGAGAGAAGGGCAGGGCCTGTGCCAACGCTAATGACATCGATATGAAAATCATGCTCTGTTTCATACTGCTTACGATAGAGGCTAAAAACGGATTGCCAGAGGCTCTGAACAGGCTTCCCTGCTAGATTAATGGAGCCAGGTATGCGGTAGGTGTGGTTGAGTTGCGCACTCATCAAGCCAAATAGATCAGATTGAGGCGTTGACTCAGGGGGCAATGTAAACTGCACACTGTTGAGATTTATAAAGCTGCTATTAGAGCCAACATTGACATTGTCATCATGACCAAGCCCAGCCGTCATGATGCCGCTTATGCTGTGGCGGCTTTGGGCGGCTGCTTTTTTGGATGCGGCTACTTCAGATAGAAAAAGTTGGATGGTATCTTTGACCTGCCCTGGGGTGTCAGCTGCATTAAACACGGTTTCGGCTGCCTTACGGGCATCTTCAAAAAGAGCCGCGCGGTAGTAGGCAACGGCTAACTCTAATCGGGCGCGATTCAGGCGGGGCGAGGTATTGAGCAGGTGCTCTAAGATATCAATGGCTTGAAACAGGTCGCCACTATCGCGCAGCTCGATGGCGTTGAGAAACTGCTCATTCAGCACGGGGCTGGTAAGCGTCTCTTGAGCGTGAGTGAAAGAGCAGCAAGCCAATGTGATGATTGGCAGGCTCAGGTAGAATGATTTGCAATCCATGTTAAGTAACCCTAGTACTCAGTGGTGCTCTATTCAATAGATACAACCGTTTGACTGCATAGTCTATCGCTTCAATTAATAAACCTCAAATTTGTGTGGAAATACCTCGGGTTGTTATGTGGGTATTGAGCGCTATTGTTTGTTACCTCTTTAGCTTAATCAGTAGGGTATTTACATTGTTTTTCTGCAACTGAGTGCGGAGTTGATTCGCCTGTTGACGGCTATGATATGGGCCACTTCGCACCCGATGATAGGTATCTTTGTTGTTGATAGTGACCTTTTGGATCTCAGCCTGTATCCCGATCAGTGCCAGGCTGGCTTTTAGCCGATCGGCATCCCCATATTTACGGAATGACCCCATTTGGAGCATATAGGTTGTGCCATTAGCTGTATGAGTAGCTGGGGGCATTGTCTTGGCAGTGGTTGATTTTTTGGGTGTATGCTTTGGTGTTGGATCGGGTTCTGGGTCGGGTATCACAATTTCCATTTCAGGCAGAACGGTGTAGAAATCAAAGCGGGGTTTTGGGGGCAGTGACGTTTGTTTTTTGGATGCTGTTTTGGTTTGTTTCTGCTGATGAGTTTGGGTGTTGTTTGGCTTGGAAGTCACTGCATAATCAGTGGTTTGGTGGCTAAATTTTAGCCAGGCTAGCCCCGCGGCAAAAAGGCCAACCAATAGACCGGCAAAAAACCAGATCCAGCCTGATGTTTGTTGCTTGCTCTGTTTTGGGGCAGCGCGGGTTTTATAATCGCGAGCCATTTACATCTGCTCCGGTGCAGAGACACCCAGCAGATTGAGTCCATTTTTGATGACTTGTCGTGTTGCTAGAATCAATTTTAACCGAGCATCGCGCAGGGCGGTATCGTCAACCAGGAATTGATGGGCGTTGTAGTAGGTGTGGAAATCCTGCGCCAACTCTCGCAGATAGTGCACCAGCTGGTGTGGCTCTTCATTGAGTGCAGCGGTTTCAACGACCTCAGGGTAGCGGGCAAGCGTGCTCAGTAACGCCTGTTCGTGCTCTTCAGACAGTTGCTTCAGATGGGTGCTATCTGATGAAAGTGTCACCGAAATATCCTTTTCTATGGCTTGTCTGAAGACGCTACAGACCCGTGCATGGGCATATTGCACATAGTAGACGGGATTATCGCTGGATTGGGATTTGGCCAGATCCAGATCAAAATCGAGATGCTGTTCGCATTTGCGCATAACGTAGAAGAAACGGGCAGCATCGCGTCCTACCTCTTCCCGCAGCTCACGCAGGGTGACAAAGGAGCCGGAGCGAGTAGACATCTGTACCTTCTGTCCATCGCGGTAGAGATTGGCAAACTGCACCAGTAATACATCCATCTTGGCGGGATCGTCCCCCAGTGCTGCTAGCGCTGCTTTTACGCGCGGGACATAGCCATGGTGGTCTGCGCCCCACACGTCGATGATGCGATCAAAACCGCGTTCCAGCTTTTCAGTATGGTAAGCAATATCGGAGGCAAAGTAGGTGGTTTGACCATTATCCCGTTCTACTACGCGATCTTTTTCGTCCCCAAAATGGGTGGAGCGAAACCAGAGTGCACCCTCTTTTTCGTACATATAACCTGAGCTACGGAGACGTTCAATCGCCTTATTGACAGCGCCACTTTCCATTAGTGTGCGCTCTGAGTACCACTTGTCGTAGCAGACCCCAAAGCCTTCCAGATCTTCTCGGATATCATCCAGAATATTATTTAGAGCAAGCTCAAAAGTATAACGGTAACGCACATCACCCAGTAGCGCTTTTGCGCGGACAATAAGGGCATCAATATAGGCCTCTTTGTCACCGTCGGGCTGCTCCTCGGTCTCATCCTGTGGCAGATCAGCAAACACCCGATCGGCACTCTGGCAGTAGGTATCACCGTGCTCTTGATGCAGGGTGGCGGCAATATCCAGCACGTAATCACCTTTGTAGCCATTGGTGGGAAAGATAAAATCCTCACCACACAGTCCCAGGTAGCGTAGCCAGACGCTGGTGGCCAGGATATCCATCTGCCGACCGGCATCGTTGACGTAGTATTCGCGGTGTACTTTAAAACCAACGGCCTCTAGCAGATCGGCCACGGTCGCGCCATAAGCCGCACCACGGCCGTGCCCAACATGCAGGGGGCCGGTGGGGTTGGCAGAGACAAACTCGACTTGAACCTGTTTGCCTGCACCGATATTGCTGCGGCCAAAGCTATGACCCTGCTTGATAATCTCAGGTATCAGTGTCAGATAAGCATCAGTGGTGAGGGTGAAGTTAATAAACCCAGGGCCGGCAATTTCAACCTTTGCAACATGCGGTGATGAAGGGAGCTTGGCGATCACCTTTTCTGCCAGATCATGTGGGCGGCAGCGGGCAATCTTGGCCAATGCCATGGCAATATTGCAGGCGAAATCACCGTGAGAGGCATCGCGGGCGCGCTCAATAACCGGTTGAGGAATCTGATCGGCAGGGAGTGTGCCATCCGTCACGAGTTGATCAAGTGACTGAGAGATAAGCTGTTGGATTTGGGCTTTCATTTAACTTGCTATGCTGGGTCGAGGATAACCGCCAAGGATAGCAGGAATAGATAAAGTGTTGGGCATGCATCTTTGAAAAAATATAAATATTTTATCTGGTTACAACATCTCTTGTGGATCAACATCAATTGACCAGCGCACACGGCGGCTGCGCTTGAGTTTGCAGAGGACAGGAATCCATTGGCTCAGTAGCTTATGCAGTATGCTGCGATGATCGGCTTGAATCAGCAGTTGGGCGCGCAGGCGACCCGCACGTCGTTCCATCGGTGCAGGTACGGGGCCCCAAAATTCGATGCCCCGTGCATCAAATGCCTTTGCCTGTGCTGTGGCATCCTCCAAAAAGCGCAGTGACTCCTCCGCTGAAGGGGATTCAGCACGCAGCAGTGCTTGGTAGCTGAAGGGGGGTAGTTGAGCATCACGTCGTTCATCGAGACAGATTTGGGCAAAGGCGTTGTACCCTTGATGTACCAGGGTTTGCAGCAGTGGGTGGTCAGGGTGTCGAGTTTGGATGAGTACTCGGCCAGGTTTGCTGGCACGCCCCGCGCGCCCAGCTACCTGCTCGATCAGCTGAGCCATGCGCTCTGCGGCACGGTAGTCGGCACTGAATAGACCTTGATCTACATCCAGAATGCCAACGAGGGTGACATCAGGAAAATGGTGTCCTTTGGCTAGCATCTGCGTGCCTAATAGGATGCGGTAGTGGCCGCTGTGGATCTCATTTAGTATCTTTTCCAACGCCCCCTTTCGGCGGGTGCTGTCTCGGTCAATACGGGCAATGGGTTGCTCAGGGAAGTGTTGTGAAAGCACCTCTTCCAGTTGTTCAGTACCCTGCCCTACGGGGTGTAGTGCCTCACTATTGCACTTTGGGCAGTGATGGTAGGCGCGGTGTTGATGGCCACAATGGTGACACCATAAAAGGTTTGTACCGAGATGCAGGGTCATGCGGGCATCACATCGGGGGCACTCTGATAGCCAGCCGCAGTGATAACAGGTGATAACGGGAGCATAGCCTCGGCGATTGAGAAAGAGTAACACCTGATTTCCGGCAGATAATGCTTTTTCAAGCATCGTTAAAAGTGCAGGAGAGAGCCCTCCTTTTAGTGGGGCAGATTGGATATTAAGCAGATCAATTTTGGGTGGTTTTGCACCCCCAGCTCGTTCGGGCAGTTCAAGTCTTTTATAGCGGCCGGTTGTGGCATTGTGCAAGCTCTCCAATGAAGGTGTGGCGGAGCCAAGCAGTACAGGACAGCCTCGCCGTTGTGCTCTGACAATGGCCAGATCACGGGCTGAGTAGCGAAAACCATCCTGCTGTTTGAAGGAGAGATCATGCTCTTCATCAATAATGATCAGGCCAAGTTGTGGGGCAGGGGTGAAGATGGCAGAGCGTGTGCCCAGTATTACTGAGGCTTCACCCTGGCTTGCCGCTAGCCAGGCCTTCTCCCTTTCCCGATCAGAGAGACCGGAGTGAAGCAGGGCGATGGGTGAGCTGATGCGGCACTGGAATCGCTGCATCAATTGGGGAGTTAGTGCAATCTCAGGCACCAAAATTAAAACCTGGCGGTTTGCCGCTACAGCCTGCTCTATTAACCTGAGATAAACCTCTGTCTTGCCGCTGCCTGTCACGCCATCCAGTAGAAAGGCATTAAACTGCTGCATATTGGCTGATACGGCAGAGATGGCGTGGGTTTGAGCGGGGTTCAGTGTGAGTCTGATTTTGTCCAGTGCAGCAGGGATGTGTTGAACTTTAATCTCACAGGTTGCTACCCAGCCTCTCTTTTCAAGGGTGTGCAAGATGGGACGGCAGTTGCCGCAAAGGCTATAAAGTGCCTGCTGGGTAATGCCCCCAGGATATTCTGCTAGTGTTTGAATGATCTTTAGCTGTCGTGGTGCTTGGGTTGGCTGGGCGGTTTTTCCGGTGGCGGTGAGCTGCCAGCCAGCGGCTTCAAGTTTTACAGGTTCTTCCCCTTTGCGTAATCGTACGGGTAGTGCTGTTGCAATGACCTCCCCCAGGGGGTGTTGGTAGTAAGCCGCCGCCCAAAGCAGTAATTTTAGATCTTCATCGCTTAGTAATGGATCACTGTCCAGTACGGCTGTGGCTGGTTTCAGTGAATCTTTTTTAAAGCTAGACGTGGCAATCTTTTCAACTAGCACCCCGATGCGCTCACCTCGCCCAAAAGGCACACGCAGACGAATACCGCATGACAGTGTGGTTGGATCTACCCCTTCAGGCGGCAAATAGTCAAAGCAGGTATAGAGTGGTGCGGGTACTGCAACACGAAGAATAGATTGGGTTGGCATGCTGCAACTCTACCTGATTTGTAGGGGGTTCCCCAAAAGGTTAGTTATGCTGTGCTTTTATTGCTTGAGGCGAGGATGTGGCTGTAACCCATTGGTAAAGTAAGTAAATTCCTGTGTATCCTGGCCTGTGGATAACTTTGTGGAAAAATAACGGCATTATATGTACTAAATTTTATTAAAATTTATTCTTGATTTTTGTTAAAAATGGACTAGAGCTTGTTTTTAACAATAAAAACAGTCGGTTGGAGTTGTTTATGATAAGAGGGTTATAAATAAATAAATAATGAAACTAAAGTGATGGCGTAAATTTATACTGTGTATAACCGGCTGTTTTAAGGTGTGTTTTGTTTTTTAAATGGAGTGTCTATTTATGCAATAAACAAAAAAGGCGGCCGTCAATGGCCGCCTTTTTTGTTGGTATTGATGGGATCAGGAGTGGTAAGGCTTACTCAGTTCATGTACGGCATCAATAAAAACACCGGCATGCTCTGGGTCAATTTCAGGATGAATCCCATGCCCTAGATTGAAAACGTGGCCAGCACCGTGCCCATAACTGCTCAGGACATGGGCCACTTCTTCGCGAATGCGCTCAGGGGATGCATAGAGGGTGCAAGGGTCCATATTGCCTTGCAGAGCAACCTTATCTCGTACTTGTACGCGTGCATCGGCCAGCTCAGTTGTCCAATCGACCCCAAGGGCATCAGCGCCGCTCTCGGCCATGCGAGTCAGCCATTGTCCGCCATTTTTGGTGAACATGATGATAGGTACGCGGCGGCCATTATTTTCACGCGTCAGCCCTTGAATAATCCGTTCCATATAAGCAAGGGAGAAAGCCTCGTAATCACGTGGACTTAGTACGCCCCCCCAGGTATCAAAGATCATGACAGCTTGAGCACCGGCAGCAATTTGAGCATTGAGATAGGAGGTGACAGAGTCGGCCAGCTTGGCAAGAAGGTCATGTAATAATCCAGGGTCTTCAAACATCATGCCCTTGGATTTTGCAAAATTTTTGGTGCTGCCACCTTCAATCATATAAGTGGCCAGTGTCCATGGGCTACCTGAAAAGCCAATCAGTGGAACTCGCCCGTCCAGCTCTTTCCGGATAGTGCGTACCGCATCCATGACATACTTTAGCTCTTGTTCTGGATCAGGAGCGCCCAAGGCTTTAACGGCAGCTGCATCGCGAATAGGGTGCTTAAATCGAGGCCCTTCTCCTTCCGTAAAGTAGAGTCCCAGTCCCATGGCATCAGGAATGGTGAGGATGTCAGAGAAGAGAATAGCGGCATCCAGTGGGTAGCGTTCCAGTGGCTGAAGGGTGACTTCACAAGCCAGTTCTGGGTTTTGGCACAGATCCATAAAGCTACCGGCTTTTTGGCGAATTGCTTTATATTCTGGAAGGTAGCGTCCGGCTTGGCGCATCATCCAGACGGGGGTGATGTCAACAGGTTCGCGTAGTAGGGCACGAAGGAAACGGTCATTCTTCAGCACAGGCACGGAAAAGCTCCTATAATTTTCAGAAAATAAGGGTCAATTGTACACGGTATCTATGTCTTAAACACGAGGTTAAGTGTTTCTTGTGGGTGCTGCCGCAAATAATAATTTAGATTAATGAAATGCTAATTAATGGGTTATGAATTCAATTAGTCATGATTGGATTGGCCAGATTTAGGTATAAAAACCACAATGAAAATAGATGAATAGTGAGGCGTATAGGATGTTTTTAACATGCTGGTAATTTATCAGTGATAGCGTGGCCAGTGAAAATGGAAGGTGATTTGGTCTTATGTTTCTATTAGGTTGTGTTTTATTACTAGCAACAGTTTTCGATATGCTTGCTGTGATGGGGTGTTATGCAGAGTCAAGTTGACGATTTAAATTTAGAAGATAGTAATGCCGTTGCAGAAAAAGTGTTTGCTTCTCAGGCTGAACATCTTTATAGGCAATTTCCTATTGCGGTGATGGGTTCATTCGCCATTGTGAGCTGTATGGCTTTCATATTAATTGGAGCAATATCTAATGCAGTATTGATTACTTGGTATGTGGTGTTTTTTGCATCTACCCTGTTTCGTTGTTGGCTGCTTATACAGTATGAAAATGCGCTAAATAAGGATTACCAATACTGGGTAAATATCTATTTTGTTAGTGCATTATTAGGCGGTTTTTTGGTGGGTATTGTACCTATCATTGCCATTTCCACTTCGGTAGAGCTTCAAAGTTTTATTTTATTTTCAATTGCGGGTTTATGTGCGGGGGGGCTCTCTACTCATGCACCCTTAATAAAAATGTTTACCGCTTTTTTGCTCCCAATAACAGTAATGCCAGGTATCTATTTTTTGTATCAAGGTGATCAGTATCATGTGATCAGTGGTCTGGTATTATTGTTGTTTGCACTATTGATGGTGCGCTCCAGTCGCCATTATGCGGACACTTTGGAAAATGCGCTAAGGTTACAGTTTTCAAATGAGATACTTAATACCTATCTTATGGAGGCAAGGGATTCAGCCGAAGCGGCTTGTGATGCAAAATCTATGTTTTTATCCAGTATGAGCCATGAATTACGTACCCCCATGAATGCGGTTCTTGGATTTGCCCAATTGATGGAAGATGATGAAGATAACGCGCTTAATAGAGAGCAGAGGGAATATATAAAGCAAATTAAAAGAGCAGGATGGCATTTGCTCGAACTTATTAATAGTGTATTGCATCTTGCTAAGTTAGAGGCAGATAAGCTGCCTGTTTTTCCAATGCCTGTTTGCATAGGGGATATTATCAGTGAGTGCACGATGATCGTTTCTCCATTAGCTAAAAAGTCAGGTATCACGGTTAATGATAATGCGAGTTGTTGTGATATTGCGGTTGTTGTGGATTTTATGCACATGAAGCAGGCGATGATTAATCTGTTGTCTAATGGCATCAAATATAACAGGGAGGGGGGGAGTTTAACCTTGGAGACACCAGAAATAAGAGATGGTGTTTGTTATCTTGCTATTACAGATACAGGTGTTGGGCTTTCACAGCAACAAATGGTGGATATTTTTCTGCCCTTTAATCGCGTGGTTGAGCATGATTCAAAAATTGAAGGAACCGGTATTGGATTGAACATTACCTGTAACTTGCTAGAACTTATGGGGGGGCGTATGGGTGTAGAGAGTGAAAAGGGGGTAGGTAGTACCTTTTGGATTGAAGTGCCTCTTGCAGAACAATCAAACGGACAGGGCAGATAAGCCACCCTGTCTGTTTATATAGTATTTAGTGCATAGTAGGTTAACGAGGCAGATCGGTTGTTCCCATAAGGAATTCATCTACGGCGCATGCACATTGGCGGCCTTCGCGTATGGCCCATACAACAAGGGACTGACCTCTACGCATATCACCTGCAACAAAGACTTTCTCAACAGAGGTACTGTAGTTTTTATCGTTTGCCTGCACGTTGCCTCGGCTATTTAATTCAACGCCAAGCTCTTTTAGCATGCCTTCATGTACAGGGTGTAAAAAGCCCATGGCTAAAAATACTTTATCTGCGGGCAGCTCAAACTCAGAGCCGGCGATCTCTTGCATGTTCCATTTGCCAGCCTCATCCTGAGTCCATTCAACCTTAATGCAGTGAATGGCTTTAAGTGTGCCATTTTTGCCGGCGAATTTTTTGGTGGCGATGCTCCACATGCGTTTACAGCCCTCTTCTTGAGAAGAGGAGGTGCGCATCTTTTGTGGCCAGTTGGGCCAAGTGGTGGATTTGTTCTCTTTTTCGGGCGGTTGAGGCATTAGCTCAAGCTGAGTCACGGAGCGTGCGCCCTGCCTGTTCGATGTGCCGACACAGTCAGAGCCGGTATCACCGCCACCAATAACGATAACATGCTGGTCTGTTGCAATGATCTCCTCATTTGCAGGGATTTCATCTGCTGCGACGCGTTTATTGCTTTGGCGTAGAAAATCCATGGCGTAGTGAACGCCTTCCAGATCGCGGCCAGGAATAGGCAGGTCACGGGATTTTTCAGAGCCGCCAGTTAGCACAATTGCATCATATTCATCGGTCAGTTGTGAGGCTGGGATATCTACGCCAATGTGCA
The DNA here is from genome assembly GCA_024276875.1 of Gammaproteobacteria bacterium. Classification (GTDB taxonomy): domain Bacteria; phylum Pseudomonadota; class Gammaproteobacteria; order Chromatiales; family Chromatiaceae; genus WFXD01. The sequence goes on along the minus strand of JAJRWL010000043.1, from coordinate 10,680 downwards.
CCTTAGGGCGAAATTCAACGCCCTCTGCACGCATCTGGCCGATACGGCGGTCGATAAGGTGTTTGCTGAGTTTAAAGTCAGGGATGCCATAACGCATCAAGCCGCCAATACGGTCATTTTTCTCAAACAGGGTGACGGCATGTCCGGCGCGAGCCAGTTGCTGTGAGCAGGCCAGACCTGCGGGGCCAGAACCAATAACGGCAACCCGTTTGCCACTTTTATGAGGAGGTACCTGAGGGACAATCCAGCCCTCTTTCCAGGCGTGATCAACAATGGCGCACTCAATGGTTTTGATGGTGATAGGGTTGTCATCAATATTCAGGGTGCAGGCGGCTTCGCACGGTGCTGGACAGATGCGCCCCGTAAATTCAGGGAAATTATTGGTGGAGTGCAATACACCCATTGCCTGCTTCCACTCACCTCTATAAACCAAGTCATTCCAGTCTGGGATGATGTTATTAACGGGACAGCCGTTATGACAAAAAGGGATGCCACAATCCATGCATCGAGCACCCTGTTGGGTGATTGTCTCAATAGTGAGAGGGATAACAAATTCATCGTAGTGGGTCACCCGATCGGCGGTCGGTGCATAGGTTCGATCCTGACGCGGGAACTCCAGAAAGCCTGTGGGCTTACCCATTACAACCCTCCTCAATACTGTTTGTTGCTTGCTGCTGAGCCTGCTGTTCATGCAGTGCGCGGCGATATTCTACTGGCATAACCTTGACAAATTGCGGCAGGCTTTGATCCCAGTTGTCGAGAATCTCTTTAGCCCGCTGGCTGCCGGTATAGTGCAAATGTTGCTCAATTAGCTGCTTAAGACGAATGGCATCGTAACGGGTCATATCATGGCTGACATCGACTCGGCCATGCGCCTCAAGATCACCGCCCTGATGTCCTAGTGTTTCAAGTGCATCATCTTCAGCGGTGATGGGTTCCAGCTCTACCATGGCCAGGTTGCAGCGTTGTTCAAAATCACCCGCACTATCCCATACATAGGCGATACCGCCACTCATGCCTGCTGCAAAGTTGCGCCCCGTAGTGCCAAGGCAGACCACAACACCGCCGGTCATATATTCGCAACCGTGGTCACCCACGCCTTCAACAATGGCCGTGGCGCCCGAGTTTCGCACCGCAAAGCGTTCACCGGCAATACCCTGTAGATAAACCTCACCACAGATGGCACCGTAGAGTACCGTGTTGCCTGCGATGATATTCTCTTCTGCCACGATGGGTGCTGCCTTGGGTGGGTAGATCACAATGCGCCCCCCCGACAGCCCTTTGCCTACATAGTCGTTGGCGACACCTGACATCTCAATAGTGACACCTTTGGCCAGCCATGCACCAAAACTTTGCCCTGCTGTGCCCTGTGCCTTGATGTAGATACTGTCATCCGGCAGACCGGCATGACCATAACGACGAGCCACTTCACCGGAAAGCATGGTGCCAACGGTGCGGTTATAGTTATGTACATCGGTTTCAATGCGCACGGGTGTGCCATTCTCCAGTGCCGGCATGGCCTGTTCGATTAGCTGATTATCCAATGCCTGCTCCAAACCATGATTCTGTCCTTCGCTGTGGTAGATTCCGACACCGGATGCGGCCTCCGGCATATGCAGGAGGCGGGAGTAATCCAGCCCTTTGGCCTTCCAGTGATCAATCGCTTCACGGGTATTGAGACGTGTGCGCTGGCCGATCATTTCATTGAATGAGCGGTAACCCAGCTTGGCCATCAGTTGGCGCACCTCTTCAGCAATAAAGAAGAAGAAGTTGACCAGATGCTCGGGTTTACCCGAGAAGCGTTTGCGTAGCTCAGGGTCTTGCGTGGCAACGCCGACGGGGCAGGTATTGAGATGACATTTACGCATCATCAGACAGCCCTGCACAATCAGTGGGGCGGTGGCAAAACCGAACTCATCCGCGCCCAACAGTGCGCCAATGACGACATCCCGACCGGTACGTAGCCCGCCATCAACCTGTACAGAGATACGACTACGCAGCTTGTTCATTACCAGGGTTTGATGGGTTTCAGCTAGGCCAATCTCCCAGGGTGAGCCGGCATGTTTGATGGAGGTGAGTGTGCTAGCACCCGTACCGCCGTCATAACCGGAGATAGTGACATGATCTGCATGTGCCTTAGAGACACCGGCGGCTACTGTTCCCACGCCAACTTCTGAGACCAGCTTGACGCTGATACGTGCCTTGGGATTGGTGTTTTTCAGATCATGGATCAGCTGAGCCAGATCTTCAATGGAGTAGATGTCGTGATGGGGTGGCGGTGAGATCAGCGCCACGCCGGGGGTGGAGTGACGCACCCGAGCGATGGTTTGATTGACCTTGTGGCCGGGTAGTTGCCCCCCTTCTCCCGGTTTTGCACCTTGTGCCATTTTGATCTGGATATCATCGGCGTTGACCAGATATTCAGTGGTGACACCAAAACGTCCAGAGGCCACCTGTTTGATGGCAGAGCGCATGGAGTCACCATTTTCCAGGGTCTTAAAACGTGCGGGCTCTTCGCCCCCCTCACCGGTATTGGATTTACCGCCCATGCGGTTCATGGCAATAGCAATGGATGAGTGCGCTTCGTGGGAGATAGAGCCGTAAGACATCGCGCCAGTAGCAAAACGTGTGACAATCTCTTTGGCCGACTCCACCTCATCCAGTGGTACAGGTTCGGCACTGAAATCAAGATCAAACAGACCACGCAGGGTCAGTAGCTCTTCATTCTGCTCATTGATGATGCGGGCATACTCTGCATAGGTTTTAGCATCATTGGAGCGGGTGGCATGCTGTAGCTTGGAGATGGTATCAGCTGTCCATATGTGGCTTTCACCGCGTGCGCGTACCGCGTATTCACCACCAACGTCTAAGTATTTGCGGTAGATGTGTGCTTCACCATAGGCATCATGATGCCAACGTACGGCTTCTTCAGCCACTTCACGCAGCCCAATACCCTCAATAGTGGTTGCTGTGCCGGTGAAGTACTTCGCTATAAAATCGGTGGAGAGGCCGATGCTATCAAAGACCTGTGCGCCACAGTAGGATTGATAGGTGGAGATGCCCATTTTGGACATCACCTTCAGCAGACCTTTATCGACGGCTTTGATAAAGCGCCAGTGGATCTCATCTTCAGTGAGCTCTTCTGCTAGCTGATGCCGCATATTAGAGAGCGTATCAAAGGCCAGATAGGGGTTGACGGCCTCTGCACCATAACCTGCCAGTGCCGCAAAATGGTGAACCTCGCGCACCGCACCTGTCTCAACAACCAGACCTGCTGAGGTACGCAGACCAGTGCGCACCAAGTGGTGATGTACCGCCGCAGTGGCCAATAGGGCAGGAATGGCGATGTGATCGGCATCCATATTGCGATCAGAAAGGATCAAAATATTGAAACCATTCCGTACGGCCTTTTCTGCTTCTGCACAGACGGCATCCAGCGCAGATTCCATGCCCTTTGCGCCACGGTCAGCGGTGTAACAGATATCAACTGTGTGGGTTTGAAATGCCTCACCGGTCAAATCATGGATGCGACGGATGCGTTCCAGGCCGGTATTGGTAATAACAGGTTGGGTGACCTCTAAACGCTTGTGGCTACCGCCCTGCTCCAGATCCAGCAGATTAGGTCGTGGGCCGATCAGTGAGACCAGTGACATCACCAGCTCTTCGCGGATCGGGTCAATCGGTGGATTGGTCACCTGGGCGAAGTTCTGTTTGAAATAGTTGAACAGTGGCTTGGCGTGATTTGATAAGACGGCAGGCGGGGTGTCGCCCCCCATGGAGCCAATGGCCTCTTGGCCGCTGACGGCCATGGGTGTTAGCAGGTGTTTGATATCTTCCTGGGTAAAGCCAAAGGCTTGTTGTTTATCTAATAGGGTGTCGGCATCGGGAGCCATTGGCGGCACGACAGAGGGCAGATGGCGCAGGCGGATCTGGGTGTCGTCCAGCCATTTCTGATAAGGGCGGGCAGAGGTCAGTTCGGCTTTCAGCTCGGCATCGTCGATGATGCAGCCCTTCTCCAGATCAATCAGCAGCATCTTGCCAGGCTGTAGTCGCCATTTTTTGACAATCTTCTCTTCAGGGATCTCCAGCACGCCCATCTCTGAAGCCATCACAATCTGATCGTCATCGGTGATCAGGTAGCGGGCGGGGCGCAGGCCATTGCGATCCAGTGTCGCGCCAATTTGACGACCATCGGTAAAGGCAACAGCCGCCGGGCCATCCCAAGGTTCCATCAATGCGGCGTGATACTCATAGAAGGCGTGACGTTGTGGATCCATTAGCGGGTTTTCAGACCAGGCTTCGGGGATCAGCATCATCATGGCATGTGCCATGGAGTAGCCGCCAGCGACTAATAGCTCCAGGGCATTATCAAAACAGGCAGTATCAGATTGGCCTTCGGCAATCAGTGGCCAGACCTTCTCCAGGTCATCCCCGAGGATCTCAGATGACATGGTTTGGCGACGTGCCGCCATCCAGTTCTGGTTGCCGCGCACGGTGTTGATCTCGCCATTGTGGGCGATCATGCGAAATGGCTGTGCCAGATCCCAGGTTGGGAAGGTGTTGGTAGAGAAGCGTTGATGCACCAAAGCAAGCGCAGAGATCATGCGCTCATCGGCTAGATCATCGTAATAATCGCCGACCTGTCCCGCGAGTAACATGCCTTTATAGAGCAAGGTGCGAGAGGAGAGGGAGGTAAAATAGAAGGCACTCTCACCTTCAAGAGAGGCATCTTTAATGTTGTTTTCGATCTGTTTGCGGATGATAAACAGCTTGCGCTCAAAGGTATTTTGATCCGTACAATTGTTGCCACGGCCAATGAATACCTGGCGGATAAAGGGTTCGCTGGGGAGGACGCTTTCACCCAGGCCGCTATTATTTACTGGCACATCACGCCAGCCCAGCAGGTTTTGCCCTTCTGCGGCAATAAAACGCTCAACCGTTGCTTCACATTCGGTACGGGAGTCTTCATTACGTGGCAGGAACAGCATACCTACGGCATATTCGCCTTCTGCGGGTAGTTCACAACCGCTTACACCGCGTAGAAAGGTATCGGGAATTTGCAGCAGAATGCCAGCGCCATCACCCGCTAAGGGGTCTGCGCCCACGGCACCACGGTGAGTGAGACGCTCAAGAATGGTGAGTCCATCGCGGATGATTTTATGACTTTTACGCCCTTTGATATCAGCAATAAAGCCAATACCGCAGGCATCATGTTCATTACGGGGATCGTAAAGTCCCTGTTTGGGTGGTAAAGCCCCTTGGCTCATACAGACCTCATTAATAAAGCATGGGGATTGGAAAGCATGAGTGGACTTTTAAAATCCACTTCGTGCATCGTCCAGCAAGGCTAGACGGAAGATATCCCGTTAGGTTGGCCTCGATACTGAGGCCACACAGAACCGCATAGCCTAGCCGAAAATCGTTTTTTTCGCCAGTCTTGCACAATTATCCTGGATAAACCCATTGAAAAAGCGGTCAGGATAGCTAAGCTAGGAGCCTGTCGGATTCAGGATGAATCTACTGCGGAAAATCTATTTTGGCTCATTTTTCCGATCATTTTCGTTAAATATGCCCAATATTTGCCTCAAATGATTAAACAAATGAACTCAAAATGGCTTTCCCTCGCTACGATCACCTAAATCCAACAGACTCCTAGGCTCTTGATCTAACCTGAACCAATATCGTATTAGTGATGTCACAGAGAGAGCTGAAATGGTACATCATTACTTTAGATTATAAAGAATTTATAACTTGGAATTAATGGAGAAAATATGAGATTACGTCACGGCTGGTTTCTGCTGATTTTGTTGCCTTGCTTTGCCTTTGCGGGTTCCAATGATGCGGGGGATTTTAAGGCAGGTGTTGAATATGAGGTGATGGGCAAACCACAGCCCACACAAACGGGTGAAAAAGTCGAAGTGCTGGAGCTGTTTTGGTATGGCTGTCCACACTGCTACAAGCTTGAGCCTTATATTGAGCGGTGGCTGGAAAAGAAGCCCGCTAATGCAACTTATATTCGTCTACCCGCCGTCTTCAGTGCCGGCTGGATGATTCATGCGAAGGCCTTTTATGCAGCAGAAGCGATGGGGATTTTAGATAAAGTGCATAAGCCACTATTTGATGCGTTGCATGTCCAAAAGCGTAAATTGTATACCAAAGAAGCCATTGCTGATTTTTTTGCTGGGTTGGGAGTGGATCGTGCTGAATTTCTAAAAACCTATAGCTCCTTTGCGGTGACTACCAAGGCTAATCGAGCAAAACAGATGACACGACGTTATGGCATCACGGGCGTGCCTGCGCTGATTATAAATGGTAAGTATCGTACCAGCGCTCATAAAGCAGGCAGCGAAGCGCGTTTGATGCAGGTAATTAATGCATTGGTAGCAAAAGAGAGCGCCAAGTAGTATCTGTCCGAAATGCAGAGAGTGGCGACTGTCACTCTCTGCGCCCCTGAGTGGTTTTTCTTAATCGGCTCTAATTTTGGCAAAATAGATAAGCCATCACTCAGTTTACTTGCATCACTGGCCTGTCGTTGTCTCGACTATTTCACTCCACAAATGAACGGTGGCGCAGTTAATAATACCCATGACTTTATTGTGTTACGCATGCCTACAAGCGGTCAACTGAGGATTTTAGGTTTAACGGTATTAAGCTAAAATATATGGATCTTCATTTATATGACTGAACTTAGGTTAAAAAATTGATCTCACTTCGTTGGCTGCCCATCTTTATTTTGGGTGCAGGTGTGGGCTATGGGGTGGCGCTCTATCTTCAATCTCAGTCAGTAAAAACGGAGATTGTTCAGCTGACAGTGTCAATGACGGGCATGCATAAGCAGCCAGTCTATCAGGCCATCTCAACCCAGCCAGGGTTTATCTCTCAGCAAAGTGAGCCACTTTCTAAGAGTGAACCCCGTTATCTTCTATTGATTCGTGAGGCGGTATCAAATAAAGAACTCAATAAGGCATTTGATCTGCTGGCAGAGGCACAGCAGTGGTTTGGCATCAGTGCCCCTCGCTTGGTTTTATTGGCCGAACTTCACCAGCAACGTAAAAATTTCAAGCAGGCCAGAGCCGCTTTATATCAGGCACTTGAGGCTGATCCGACGATTACCGCACAGATTTATTTGATGATTCGGCAGGTGGTTACCGCCCTTATTAATCAGCAGATGGATGCATTGGGCTTTAGTGAAAAAGTACAGATACTCTCAGAAGAGATTATCAATGACCCTGGCTTTGCCAACTACCACATGCTGTTGGGGCGACTCTATTACACACATGAAAATTACCCTGATGCGATCACCAATCTGGAGTATGCATTGCAGCTAGATTATACCCAGTACGCAACGCTCCAACCTCTGATTGATGCGGCCAAACAGCGGTTGGAGAACCCAGGGATGATTGAGTTGCCTATCTCATCCCATGGCCGAGCAATCAATGTGGATGTAAGGCTAAATAATATCTCCCAGAGTTTCCATTTCATTTTGGATACAGGGGCTTCATTTACTGCAATTTCAATGGATGTGGCACAGAGACTGGGTATCACTGTTTCAGCGGATCAGCCCAGGATTCAGATCAGTACAGCCAACGGCCTGATCCAAGCACCCATGGTGACATTAAATGCCGTTAATCTTCAGGGAGCCTTAGTAGAGCAAGTGCCAGCCGTCGTGCTGGATGAACTGAACGGCTTTGATGGTCTGTTAGGGTTGAGCTTTCTAAACCACTTTAATATTGATATAAATCAAGATGAGGGTAAGCTCTTCTTATTAAAAAATCCAACCCATCGGTAATGTTATAAACCGCCTATGACTACATTCTCTCTTCCAGCTAACCACCCCCAGCGTTATCTACTGAACAACGAGGTGCATGCGCGACCCTGTACCTCGCTCTATGCTCCAGAGCGTACCAGTCATCTTGCATTGATGATGACACCAGAGCAGCAGGCGCAAGAGCGGGAGTCGCTGGCTATATTGTGTGAGCGTTATATTCAGTCACCTCCAGCCCCTGGAGCCAACCATTTTTTTACAGATCTTGGTGCCTTCCGTCTGCGTTGGGAGCAGCACGGTGAGTTCAGTACCTACACCTTCTATGTGCATGGCGCTTATGGCGAGCCTTTTTCCAAAACAGCGCTGGATGATGTCCCCAGTGATTGGCTGCAATCGTTGCCTGGGCAGCTGATTGTTGGTTGCCATGCGGCGATTGTTCAGAGTGATGAAGAGGGTGCAGATCTGGATGATATTTCGCCTCTATTCAGTGATAACACACTGATTGGGGCGGAGGTCTCTGGGGGGGCGGCGCAGGTGTTTACTGATTTTCGCATCCATGCCGATGGCTTTGGCCGTATCCTTATTTATGATCGTCGGTTGCGCTCCCGCCAGTTAGGCCGTCTGCTGCAACGCATGTTTGAAATAGAGGTCTATCGCATGATGGCGCTATTGACCTTTCCTATTGCCAAAAGATTGATACCCCAGTTGAGTGATGCCGACCAGCGCCTGTTGTGTATTACCACAGAGATGTCTCAGGCCAGCAGTAATGAAGCCGATCTACTGGATAATCTCACCATGCTGGCGGCTGAGGTTGAACACAGCCAGTCATCAACCCAGTTTCGACTCTGTGCCTCACAGGCCTATTTTCGCCTGGTTGTACTGCGCATCAGTGAACTGAGAGAAGAGCGCATCCGAGGCATCCAAACCCTGGCTGAGTTTATGGATCGGCGATTGGAACCCGCCATGAACACCTGTGCATCCATTGAGCGGCGACAAATCACACTCTCTAAACGCATTGCTCGCGCCAGCCAGCTATTGCGCACGCGGGTAGAGATAGCATTGGAACGTCAAAATCAAACCCTGCTGGAATCAATGGATCGTCGTGCCAAGCTGCAACTGCGTCTACAAGAGACGGTGGAAGGGCTCTCTGTTGCCGCAATTACCTACTATGCAGCCAGCTTGGTGGGCTATATTGCCAAAGCGGGCAAAGAGATGGGTCTGCCGATTAAACCGGCATTGGTGATTGGCATCTCCATCCCTGTAATAGCACTGCTTGTCACCGTTGGCGTACGCTATATTCGACGGATGGTAGAGACGGCACAAAAGAGAAACACTTGAGAGAAGGGAAAAGCGGCCGACTATACTTTTAAGGTCATTATAAAAAAGAGAGCTAACCCGTGAACAGTGAAGCTTCAAAAGTAGAGATTTTGATAGTCGATGACTCCAAGGTCATCCGTTGGGCAGCGACTAAAATTCTAAGAAACGACTACACCGTGCATGAAGCCTGTGATGGCCAGGAAGCCTGGGAGCTACTGCAGCAGAATAAAAATATCGCCGCAGTCTTTTCTGACCTTCAAATGGAAGGGTTAGATGGCTACGAGCTGCTGGGGTTGATTCGTGGCTCAGATGACTCACGTCTGCTCAATCTGCCGGTCATTATCATCACCGGCAAGGATGAGGATGATGACACCAAAGCCGAAGTGCTGAGCCTGGGAGCCACTGATTTCATCATCAAACCCTTTGATACCGTCACCCTGAAAAACCGAGCGGCAGCCTACATTGGCTACAGCCAAAAACTGGCAGATATAGAGGACAAGCTGGAACAAGACAAACTCACCGGCCTGGCAAATAAATCGTTCTTTTTTACCCACGGTGAAAAGGATCTCTCACTGGCAGTAAGACATGAGACAGAGCTGACGGTGGCGCTGATTGAGATTGACCACTTTATGGATCTCATCAACACCTTTGGCAAACAGAATGCAGCGCGTGTATTGCGTAAGATCAGTCAAATCATCACCGGCTGCCTGCGAAAAGAGGATCTTTGTGCCCGCATTGGCACGGCTCGGTTTGCCCTTATTTTACCCCTGACCAATCGCGTGGGCAGCTTGCGCTCTATTGAACGCATCTGTCACAAGATCAACTCACTGGGACTGACTGTGGAGGGCAAAGCGCTGGATATTCACATCAGTTCCGGTGTGGCTGGAGTTGACCCTGAGCAGAGTTGCGCCAGCTTTTCCCTGCTGGTTGAACAGGCGGCGGGCGCTTTAAACAAGGCCATTGCCAGCGGTGGCAGCCGCCTGGCAGGAGCGGGTGATAATACGGTTCGCCCCCTGAGTGGCGGCGTTAACGCCAAGGCCGTTTCTGCTCAAGAAGCCCCCGCTACAGAACAACCACAAAAAGTGGCGGATGAAAGCCCACTCGGTATGGAGATCCTTCAAGCCATTGCCCAGATTGAAGCGGGTGTGGGAAATGCCATTGGCTCAGACCAGCTAAATAATCTGATGCGCTCTATTTTGCCACTGGTCAGTTATGCCAATCAAAAGCTAAATCTGGGCTTGGAAGATGCGCTTAAAATAGCAAGAGAGAGGTTAGAATAAAGCCTTATTGATTAAGTAATTTTCAACATATTACTTTTTGAAACAGGGCCTTGGTTCTATCGCTGCCAGCCATTTGATACAGCAGTATTTGGTGCAACCAAAGCGGCTAATTTATCATGTGGAAAGAGCACCATGATAAAATCTGTAGCACTAAACCCTGAGCGAGAGGAGATAGAGGAAAAGCAAGCCGCGTAAAAAAAGTGAATACTCCACCGGCTAAAGCCGGTGGCTTCAAATACGGCTGAAAGCCGGTCATTTCGCCTTAAGGCGATTTACAGCACACTAAAATCATCATCAGGGTCATTTGGCTTCTGGTTT
>JAJRWL010000042.1 GCA_024276875.1 Gammaproteobacteria bacterium | reverse complement strand
CCAATATTATCGATGTTACTGACTCCAGTTATATCATTGAAATGACAGGTAATAGCGACAAGCTGGATGCCTTTATCAAGGCCATTCACGAGGATCTAATCGTTGAAACGGTTCGCACGGGTTCTTCCGGTATCGCCCGTGGCGCTAAAGGGCTGTCACTTTAAGATTTTTTAAATTTGATTATTGAAACAAAACCAAAAGGCAAACTTCATGAGCATGAACATCTACTATGACAAAGACGCGGATCTCTCTCTAATTCAGGGTATGAAGGTCAGCATTATCGGCTATGGCTCTCAGGGACATGCCCATGCCAATAACCTGAAGGACTCAGGCGTTGATGTCACCGTGGGTCTGCGCACGGACTCTTCCTCTGTGGTTAAAGCTGAAAATACTGGTCTGAAAGTGGCCTCTGTTGCTGATGCCGTTGCCAGTGCTGATCTGGTGATGATTCTAACTCCTGACGAGTTTCAGTTTCAGCTCTACAGTGAAGAGGTTGAGCCTAATCTGAAGCAGGGTGCAACCCTGGCTTTTGCCCACGGTTTTAGCATCCTCTACAACCAGGTTGTGCCCCGCGCCGATCTGGATGTCATCATGATTGCACCTAAAGCACCAGGCCATACCGTGCGCAGTGAATTTGTTCGTGGCGGCGGCATCCCTGATCTTATTGCGGTGCACCAGGATGCGTCGGGTAAGGCTAAGGAGGTTGCCCTCTCTTATGCCTCAGGTGTGGGCGGTGGTCGTACCGGTATCATTGAAACCACTTTTAAAGATGAGACAGAAACCGATCTATTTGGTGAGCAGGCCGTACTCTGCGGCGGCTGTGTTGAGCTGGTCAAGGCAGGCTTTGAGACATTGGTAGAAGGCGGTTATGCCCCTGAGATGGCCTACTTTGAATGTCTGCATGAATTGAAGCTGATTGTTGATCTGATGTACGAAGGTGGCATCGCCGACATGAACTACTCCATCTCTAACAATGCAGAGTATGGCGAGTATGTGACTGGCCCTAAGATCATCAACGAAGAGAGCCGTTGGGCCATGCGTGAGGCGCTGGCAAACATTCAGAGTGGTGAATATGCCAAGCGCTTTATCTTGGAAGGCCAGGCTAATTATCCTGAGATGACAGCCCGTCGTCGTCAGAATGCGGCTCACCAGATTGAGCAGGTGGGTGAGGGCTTGCGCTCAAGAATGCCTTGGATCACCGCCAATAAAATCGTAGATAAAGCTAAGAACTAAGTTTGAATGAGTTCTAGCATGATAGCCCCTCTTCCCATAGTGGAAAGAGGGGCTTTTTTATATATGACTATCTGCCATGGCGGGCGTTATAATTGACTGAATTGTTGTGTCCCAGGATTGGAAATGAGTGAAGAGTTAAGCGGAAAAAGCAAATACAGACGGCGTGGCATCTATCTGCTGCCCAACCTATTTACCACGGCGACCCTATTTGGTGGTTTTTATGCCATTCTGGCGGCCATGAGTGGGCGTTTTGAAGCCGCCGCCATTGCCATCTTTATCGCTATGATCGCTGATGGGCTGGATGGTCGCGTTGCACGGATGACCAATACTCAATCAGATTTTGGTGCAGAGTACGATAGCTTGGCTGATATGGTGGCCTTTGGCTTGGCTCCCGCTTTGGTGATGTATCTCTGGGCATTGAGCGATTTGGGCAAGTTTGGTTGGCTGGCTGCCTTTGTCTATACCGCTGGTACGGCGCTGCGTTTGGCACGTTTTAATACCCAGGTTGGAACGGCGGATAAACGTTATTTTCAAGGATTGGCCAGTCCCGCCTCTGCGGCTATTATGGCCGGTGTTATCTGGGTGGGCGTCGAGCATGATATTGCAGGGCAAGATGTCGCTTGGGTTGCCTGCTTTATTACACTGGCCTCCGGTTTGCTGATGGTGAGTAATGTTCGCTACTCCAGTTTTAAAGAGATCGATTTTCGTGGCAAGATCCCCTTTATTGTTTTAGTGGCTGTGATGCTGGGGTTTGCCGTTATCCTGTGGCAGCCATCGTTAGTATTGTTTCTCATGTTTTTGGGTTATGCCGTTTCCGGTCCTATTCTGACACTGACTCAACTGAAACAACGTAGGGCGGAGCGCCTAGAGATAAGTGCAGAGAATGATGATGAGTAGTTGGCAAGTTGCTGATCGTAGGTTATAGTTTTTATTAATGAACACTTTTCAAAACAGACTGATGCAGTCAAACACTCTCCGTGATGAGAATGTGCATGTCTGTTTGTTTATATCCCACCTCCTACCTCTGCTACGACTGCTGCCCTGATGGGCACATAATCCACTTGCCCTGGCGAGGGCTAGCAAGTACGCACCATAAAAAATTGAACACCATTGCCAGATAGGCAGCACATTGCGGCAATTGATCGGAGCAGAACAGTGAACAGCCCAGATAAATTAATTATTTTTGATACCACTTTGCGTGATGGCGAGCAGAGTCCCGGCGCTTCTATGACACGGGATGAAAAGGTGCGGATTGCCAAAGCGTTAGAGAAGATGCGGGTAGATATTATTGAAGCGGGCTTTCCGGTAGCCAGCCAAGGCGATTTTGAGGCGGTACAAGCGGTAGCTCGTGCGGTAACAGAGAGCACCGTCTGTGGTTTAGCCCGTGCGCTAGAGAAGGATATTGATCGAGCCGCAGAGGCGCTGAAACCGGCTGAATCATTTCGCATTCACACCTTTCTTGCGACATCCCCCATTCATATGCGGGAAAAATTGCGCATGCAGCCAGATGAAGTAGTTGAACGCGCTGTTGCAGCGGTAAGACATGCGCGGCAGTACACCGACAATGTCGAGTTCTCTCCAGAGGATGCCGGTCGTTCCAACCCTGATTTTCTCTGCCGTATCTTAGAGGCCGTGATTGATGCGGGCGCTACTACGCTCAATATTCCTGATACGGTGGGCTATGCTGTGCCCGAGCAGTTTGGTGCTTTGATTGCGGATCTTATGGAACGCATCCCTAATGCAGATAAAGCGGTATTCTCAGTCCATTGTCACAATGATTTGGGATTGGCCTCGGCCAACGCCTTGGCTGCGGTGATGAATGGTGCGCGACAGGTTGAGTGTACCATTAATGGACTGGGTGAGCGGGCGGGTAACTCTGCCTTAGAGGAGGTCGTGATGGCCGTGCGCACTCGCCGAGATCTGTTTCAGTGTGACAGCTGTTTAGATACTACGCAGATTATGGTCTGCTCTCGTTTGGTGAGTGGCATTACTGGCTTCCCTGTGCAACCTAATAAATCTATTGTCGGTGCCAATGCCTTTGCCCATGAGTCGGGCATCCATCAGGATGGTGTACTCAAAAGCCGTGAAACCTACGAGATCATGCGAGCAGAGGATGTCGGTTGGTCGCAGAATCGTATGGTACTGGGTAAACATTCAGGTCGTAATGCGTTCCGTTCCCGCCTTAAAGAGCTGGGTGTTATCTTTGAATCAGAGGAGGAGCTAAATGCCGCCTTTGCTCGGTTCAAAGAGTTGGCGGATAAAAAACATGAGATCTTTGATGAAGATCTCCAGGCCTTGGTAACAGACACGGGGTTGACCGCAGAGAATGAACGGGTAAAACTGATTTCACTGCGAGTCTGTTCGGCAACAGGTGAGACCCCTGAGGCCACTATTGTGTTATCGGTGGATGGTGAGGAACGCTCGGCTTCCGCCACGGTGAGCGGCCCCGTAGATGCAACCTATCGCGCCATTGAAAGCATGGTTGAGAGTGGTGCGGAGCTACAGCTCTACTCGGTGAATAACATCACTAGTGGTACAGATTCCCAGGGTGAAGTTACTGTGCGGCTGGAAAAGAGAGGGCGTATCGTTAATGGTCAGGGTGCAGATACCGATATTGTAATTGCCTCAGCCAAGGCTTATGTCAACGGTTGTAATAAGGTGATGCAGGTGGCGGGTAAAGAGAAACCGCAAGTCTGATCGCTCCTGTATAAAAATATAACGACTGAGCTAAAAGTGGATAATCAGCTGCGCAAAGACTATCTGGAGGCGATGGGAATAACCACTTGGATTATTCGGCAACCAGAAATACTACAAAGTGAGATGCCAGCGGCTGTTGCAGTGACGACTGCGCAGCCGCTGCTACCTGCTAAATCGGTGATAAAACAGGTATCGCCAACTAAACCTAACACTGTATTGCAGCCAGAGATTGAATTACCCCACAGTGAAGAGCCACCATCTTGGTTGACTGATGTGCCACCATCAGATGATGAGTGGTATTCCAGTGAAATCGTGTCCGATGAGTCAGGGCAACATGCCCCTCGGTCGGCTGTTGCTGATCTAGACTGGGATGCATTGCGGCAGTACATTGCGGCCTGTAAAGTGTGCGAGCTGCATCGTACACGGACTCAAACAGTATTTGGCGTAGGCAATCAGCGTGCTGACCTGCTGATTATTGGTGAGGCTCCAGGCGCTGATGAGGATCGCCAGGGCGAACCCTTTGCCGGCAGGGCAGGCAAACTGCTCAATGCCATGCTGAAGGCTATTGGCCTTGAACGTGACCAAATCTATATCGCCAATATTCTCAAGTGTCGCTTGCCGAGTAGTCGCGACCCTCATGTTGAAGAGATATTGCATTGTGAGCCTTATCTGCTGCGGCAGATAGCGCTGGTTGCTCCCAAGGTTATCCTGGCAGTAGGTCGTATATCCGCCCAGAACCTTCTGAAATCGACAGATGCGGTCGGTCGTTTGCGTGGACGAGTACACCACTTTGGCGCAAACAACATCCCTCTGGTGGTGACCTATCATCCGGCTTATCTACTGCGCAGCCCAGAGCAAAAAGCTAAATCTTGGCAGGATCTACAGCAGACCCTCTCATTGCTGCAAAAATAGCGTGTCATTTTGAAAGATTCAGGATTTCATATGCGCCCTATGCAAGAGAGTGATATGGATGAGGTGATGGCAGTAGAGCTGCTAGCCTATGAATTTCCATGGACATTAGGAAACATGCGTGATTGCCTAAAATCTAAATACTGCTGCTGTGTTTATGTACAGAGCAGTGGAATTATAGGTTACGCCATCATGTCCGTTGCAGTGGGTGAAGCAAATATCTTAAACCTCTGCATTCATCCTGATATGCAGGGTCAAGGTTTGGGGCGAAGGCTGATGGAGCATATGTTGATGCTTGCTCATCAGCAGCAAGTTGACACGGTTTTCCTTGAATTGCGAGCTTCTAACAGAGCTGCATCTACTTTATATGATGCGATGGGTTTTAATGAGATGGGGGTGCGTCAGAATTACTACCCAGCAAAAAAAGGACGTGAGGATGCTATCTTGATGGCCAAAATACTTTAGTTTGCTGCACTATTATTTGGTATTCAATAGAGCTATCTACGCGGTATATTTTAATTGTGGATTATCGTTCCAAAAACGCAGTGAATCAGATGCTTTTATGCATTCTGACATAACCTATTAATTCGCCGGTTTAATAATAATTTTTGAAGTGAAAATTATTCATGTTAAGAATATTTATTCTAATAGTGATTTGTGTGTTTGGGTGGGTTGGTCAAGTCTGGAGTGAATCAAATGAGGATATGACCATGGCGATTTATCTCAAGCCCAATATGTACAATGGCCTGGTAATTTTTCGTCTCTGTGCCAAGTGTCATTATAAAGAGGGTTGGGGGCAACGCAATGGTGCTTTTCCGCAACTTGCGGGGCAACATGCCAAGGTTATTATTAAACAACTGGTAGATGTGCGGGATCATAATCGTGAAACGGCGGGAATGGATCACTTTGCAATGTTAAAGGAGATGGGTGAGCCTCAAGTAATGGCAGATGTTGCAGGTTACATTTCATCTATACTTATGACCCCTGAGCCAGGCGTGGGGGCGGGTACAGATTTGGCGCATGGCAAAAAACTGTTTAGTCAATATTGTGCGGCTTGCCATGGAGAGAATGGTGAAGGAAATAACGATCATTTTTATCCACGTATTCAAGGGCAACATTACAAGTACCTGTTGCGGCAGTTTAAATGGATCTACCGTAAAGAGCGCACCAATGTTCAGCCAGGCATGCTGAGTGCTATTTTAGATTTTACACAGCGAGATGCCCAGGCTGTTATCGATTATGTATCCCGCCTTAAACCCCCCAAAGAGAAGCTGGCATCATCAATAAAATGGAAAAACCCGGATTTTGAGTAATGTAAACTGACTTTAACTATTGGCATTAAAAACATTTTACACAAGTTGAAATGCATCACGCAGTTAGTTCGGTAGGTGCAGAAAAGTCTGGTGCTAGAGGTCGCGTATCCCAAAACGGTGTTGAATTTAGAACCCTCTGCAAAAAGTGTAATAACGAATTGTTGGGCGCTAACTATGATTTAGCATTTAATGATTTTTCTCAGAGGGTAAAAATCTATCTTACTTATTGATCGTTATTTAAAAGAACCTCATACAGCAGAAGTAAAAGAATGGTTCTTAGATGAAAATATGCCACAATCAGAATATATATTATTGTCTAAAATATGTGAAAAGCAAATCAGGGGT
>JAJRWL010000041.1 GCA_024276875.1 Gammaproteobacteria bacterium | reverse complement strand
GCCTCAAGGAGGTGGTTTTTAGCAGGTATTGGCTTATCACCCTTTGGGTGATTATGTTTTGGTGGGAGAACCATGTTTTTAGCCGTTGTTTCAAAAGGTTAGTAGTGTAATGCCTTTTTCAACTGATTTTTCTAGGATGAAGAGGCTGATTTGGTGCTTGCGGTTGTTGGCATTGTTGCATGGCACAAGCACTCTGAACCCACTAAAACAGCTAAGGCTGATCAGGCACAGTATCAATTGGGTATAGAGCTTTATCCTGCCAATATCGCAAAGAATGTCTATTTTTTCCGTTATCTGTCAGGGGTGCAGTAGCCTGCTAAATTACATATCTCTTAGAATCTGTTGCAGCAGTGCCAAAATTGAATTGGCATCAAATGGCTTATCGCAGATAGCTGAAACCCCTGCTTGCCGCACAGCAGCGAGGTGGCTCTCATTACTTTCACTGGTCACCATGATGATAGGAATAGAGCCTTGTGTGCTATTATTCCGTACATATTTAACCAACTCTTGGCCATCCATTTCTGGCATGTTGTAGTCGGTAAATAGCAGATCAAAGTAGTCCGCCTGTAGTGCCTTAATGGCCTCTTTGCCATTTTCAACCTGCATAATATTTTCAATGCCCATATTCCTTAAAATCTTGGAAATATGGTTGCGCGCCATCAGACTGTCATCCACCACCAGCGTTTTAATAGCCGCTAGATCGAGCTCCTCCAATAGCTCGGTGTTGGGTGTTATGTAGTCCAATGTGGCATTAAGCGCACGCTTTAGATCCGCTGTTGCAAAAGGTTTTGGCAGTAGTGCAATGGCTCCCGCCTGTCGAATAGGATCAAGATAGTGCTCATCTGTTTCACTGGAGATGAGTATGAAGGGGATTTCAGTAAGCTCTGAGGTATCTCGCATGACTCGAACCAGGTCAATGCCTGTCATATCAGGCAGGTACATGGCGCTGATGATTAAATCTGGCTGCTCTTCTGGCATAGCCGCAAGTGCGCTTTTCCCATCCGCCTTCCATGATGGATTGACGGCTCCAGCCTCTTCTAAACGCTCACAAATAATACGCGCTTGGGTGCTTGATGGCTCCACCAGCATGACAAACAGTTCTGATATTGTTAATAATTCCATAGGAAATTAGCTGCGGTTGCTATTGATAACGGTTTTTGATTTTAAGAAATTCATTAATATTTGTTATTAAAAGTTCTGCTAGCGTAGGATCAAATTGCTTGCCTTGCTCTTCCTTAATATAGGCAAGTATTTCAGGTACTGCCCATTTTTCCTTATATACGCGCTTGGCCGCCAAGGCATCAAAGACATCTGCCAAGGTTACAATGCGGCCAAAGATATGAATATCATCTTCGGCAAGGCCTTGTGGATAACCTGAACCATCCCATCGTTCATGATGTTGATGAGCAATGATTGCAGCTGATTGAAGCACATCCCGATTTGAGTGGCTTAACATGTTATAGCCCATCAAGCAGTGATGTTTCATCACTTCATACTCTTGCTCAGTCAGCTTACCTGGCTTCAGTAAAATGGCATCGGGTATCCCTAATTTACCAATATCATGGAGTGATGCAGCCATGCTCAAAAGCTCAAGTTTCCTTCCTGATAATCCATACAGACAACCTAACAGTTGACTATATTTGGTCACACGTAGCGTGTGATTATTGGTCTCTTTAGATCGTTGTTCCTCAATAACACCCATCGTGAAGATGGTCTCTTGAAGGGTGCTTTCAATTTCATCTGACATTGCCTCTAGTTCAAGGTTTTTCGCTTCAATAATCTCTTGCCGGTGAATAACATCTTCAGTAAATAGATTGATCTCCTTAGCCACATGCTCAAATTCCAGGCACTCAAACTCATCTGCATTGATAGGGGTGTGGGAAAAGTAAGCATCCTCACCCCGCTTAATCAGCTTGTTTAATGGCTCTTGCACATAGCGCTGAATGATTCTGAAATTATTAATCACAATCAAAAGAATGAAGGTAAAGGTCACCACGCCAATAGCCGCTAATAGTTTAGCCGTTACATTTCTATACTCTGTAAGATCAAGCCTTAAATCTACGGCACCTAGCACTGTACCTTCCTTCACTTCGTGGCATTTTAGGCAATTTAACCGCTCATCCGTTGAGGCAATAAAAGGTACAATAGCCCTTAAATAAGGCTTTATCTCAATATCATTAAGGATAAAAACGGGGCGGCCACTTTTAAAAGCCTGCTCAGTAACGTGGTCATACTTTTTTTCCCGCCAATGCCCTGCGCCAAATTGCTCTATTACCTCTTTTGATCTGATAATTGCAACATTATCAACCAGTGTCAGCGCATTAATCTCAGCTAGAAAATAATCCCGCTTTCCCATGATTTCTGCACGCATGTGTGAGGTAAGCCCTGCCTTTACCACCTCTGAAATAGCAAGCGCTTTGTCCTCCATGATCCTGACTGAGATATCTCTAAAATTTATGGTAAGAATAACCAGCGTAGCCAATGATAGCATCATCAAAAAAGCCATTAGATTTCTCAGAGTGATGCGTTTAATTGTTGGTTTTTGCATGCAATTTTACACTTCTATAAAAACTTATAATTACCCTATAATATAGGTGGGTTTGTCACTATTTTTACGTTTAATTATTTTTTACGCCGCGCCCTTGGGTGAGCTTTATCATAAACCTTAGCAAGGTGCTGAAAATCTAGATGTGTATAGATTTGGGTCGTACTGATATCTGCATGCCCCAACAGTTCTTGCACAGCACGTAAATCACCAGATGATTCAAGCAGGTGACTCGCAAAGCTGTGCCGCAACATATGAGGATGAACATCCGTTGGCACGCCCCTTTCTTGCGTTAATTTATGCACACGCTGCTGCACTGTTCGGGGCGAGATACGTTTGCCTCGCTGGCTAATAAACAGGGCGCAGTCATCAGAAGATGTCATCCCAGCACGTACTATCAACCATCGATCTAGGCTTTGTCGTACTTTTTCACCGATAGGAATACGCCGCGTTTTATTGCCTTTACCCGTAACGTCAACAATGCCATCAGCTAAATCTATACTGCTCAGATCTAATGAAACCAGTTCACTCAAGCGCAAACCTGAAGAGTAAAAAAGCTCCATTATAGCCAGGTCTCTTATAACAAGCGGCTCATCACTGGGTTGATCTAACAGGCAACTCAGTTGATCTACCTCTAATACTGTCGGTAATTTTCGCTCTGATTTCGGTGGGCGTACACCTTGAGCTGGATTATTTTCCAGCTGTTTTTCACGCTGTAGATAACGGAAGAGGGTACGCAGGGAAGAGAGTTCCCGTTGCAGACTTTTACCTGAAATGCCTTGGCGGTGGCGTATCGCTATAAAATTGCGCACATGCGGTTGATTGAGGCTCGCCCAAGTGGTGATCTTCTGTGCCAGGCACCACGCCTTGATGCGTTGCAGATCTCGCCGGTAGTTGCTCAGGGTATGGGGTGATAGCAACCGCTCATGTTGTAGATGATTAAAAAAGCGCTCAAGCCAGATTTGAAGTTGCGTATCTGGCGGCGTATCCATAACAACTCAGCCTATGCGCCTGGCTCGGAGAGCATCCCTAGCCTTTGGCTAACCACCCCACCTAATCGATTAAGGAACTCTGTGCTCATATCCTGCTGAAAGCGCTCTTTATCACTGCTGCCAATAGCCAGTATGCCAATAATGCTCTCATTTTTTATTGGAATTAATACCGTGGAGTGTATCTTTTTAGCCTCGGAGCCAAAGAGAAAAACATACTGCTCTTGGGTGAGCGGGCTACACTGTGGTCTATTTTTATGGAAAAAGGCTTGAAAATGAGTAACCTCTTTTTGTTCTGAGGGGTCTAATACGGAAGGGTCTTCCAGTTCGGCAGGGGTGAATAACCGTAGTTCGACACAATCGGCCTTAAACTTATCATGTAGCTGATCCTCCAGTACATTAAGCACTTCATCCAGGTCAGTTGTATCAATTAGCGCAAGTGTCAACTGGTGCAGGCGCTCTAAAAGCAGGTCATTTTTATGTCCAACTTCAACCAACTCATCTAATTTCTGTTGATAATTTGCACACTCTTTACGCAGTGCCGCAAGTTGGCGCTCAAGCAGTGAGACGCTGCCACCATTCAGATGGGGTAATCTTAATGTCAACAGCAGTGATTCATGGCGCTCAAAAAAATCAGGGTTGGCTGCTAAATATTCAGCAATGCTAGATTCCATATTCAATGATTTATCAAGCGGCTCTGTTTGTACGGTCATAATTTAATCTTACCCTCAAATACCTGGACGGCAGGCCCGCTCATCCACACCGGCGCATCATCTCCTGCCCAGCTTACCATAAGCGTACCACCCGGCAGATTGACCTCTACCTGTTCATTTAATAACCCATTCATTCGCCCAGCAACTACGGCTGCACAGGCACCAGAGCCACAGGCTAATGTCTCCCCTGCACCGCGCTCAAAGACGCGCAGATCAATATGCCCACGATCTTTTACTGCCATAAAGCCCACATTAACCCGCCGAGGAAATCGGGGGTGCTTCTCTAATGATGACCCAATCCGCTCAACAGGCGCATCAGCCACCGATTTTACCTGTATGACCGCATGTGGATTGCCTATGGAGATAGCTGCAATTTTGAAGCGCTGATCATCAACCTCAATTGAATAATGTTTTAGCTGACTCTCCGCTTCAAAGGGGATTAAGGCAGGTTCTAGCTGCGGCATTCCCATATTGACTTTAACGTGGCCATTATCCTCATGTCGAAGATGAAGGCTGCCTGAAAGTGTTCCCACATGCAGGATCTCTTTATCACTCAAACCCGTTATATTTACAAAGTTGGCAAAACAACGCGCACCATTACCACACTGCTCAACTTCAGAGCCATCCGCATTAAATATCCGATAGTAAAAATCGGTGTCCAATGAACGAGGGGGTTCAACCAGTAACACTTGATCACAACCAATACCAAAATGGCGGTCAGCAATAAATTGGATCTGCTGCGTAGTGAGGTTGATTTTTTGATTGATCGCATCAAAAACAACAAAGTCGTTGCCCAGGCCCTGCATTTTTATAAAAGAGAACATCATGGTGTACCAAGTGCGGCTAGATTAAGGAATTCTACTCTGTTTTTTATTGCTGTGGTAAACATCAAATTAGCCGGCCGATTTACAATTCTAATTGAACCCCAAGGCTACATTATTTGTAGATAGCAGGCTCTGGTGAGACAGGCTCAACCACCTTAAGCCCCATTATCTCTTTTCTAATATAGGTTATAACATCGCTGATCTGTAACGGAGTAAGATCGAAACGCCATGCAGGCATTGCGGTATCAGGTTTACCCAGCAGGATAGCCCAACGCATTCTCTCTACACTAAATTGATCGGCTAGCGCTTTATGGGTGAAATCCAGCGGCGGGGTTTTTATTACATTACGCACAAAACTTTGTCCATCACCTTTATCGCCATGGCAAACACTACAGTATGCTTGATAGACGATCTTTCCATTCTTTAGGCTTTCTGACAAGCCACCACTGGCAAGCACTGGAAATAAAAGCAGTAGCGATAATAATAGCGATATCATCTTATTCATGGGCGATCACGGGTATGCGTGTTATGCCTTTCCTTCCACCAACCCAGAGGCTGCCATCCTCTGAAAATGTCATGCTGTAGATAAATCGACTCAATAAGCCCTCATATTGATAGTGTTGTTTCATCACTTTTCCATCAAAACTGGCCAGGCCTTTAATGGTACCAATCCACAGCAGGCCGTCTTTATCGAATTCAAGAGCCAGCACAAAATTACTGGGCAGACCATCACGGGTTGTGTAATTGGTAAATGTTTCTGTCTCTACATCAAACAGCGACAGGCCACCACCCCAAGTGCCCAGCCAAAGATTTTCCTTTGGGCCAAGCGTCATGGAGACAACGTAGTTTGGGTTGTAATTATAGTTAGCGCCTTTTGCCGTTTGAGCTAAAATCTGCGCTTCATGGTGATCACCGCGCAGCGCTGTTTTTACATCATGTATATCTTTTCGAACAATATCGATGCCCGCACCCAAGCCATTGTTATGATCCCATTTTTTCCATGCGCCCTTATCCAGCAGCGAAATCCCCACTTCTGTTCCAAACCATTTACGCTGTTTTGAATCAATCTCTATCGCGTAGACCCAGTCATCAGAAAGCCCTTTATGGGTGTTTTTTACTGTATATTTTGTCCAACTGGCTCTTTTATTAATGTCACCACTGATCTTGTTGACACCACTCCAAGTGCCCACCCACATATCGCCTGCCTTATCAAATTCAACATCATAAACAAAGGAGTCATTTAAGCCATGTCGAACATTATAGATTTGTGTTTTTGGCAGGCCATCTTGCATTACCAATCTTACCAAGCCGCCGCCGTATGTACCCAACCAAAGGGTTTTGCCATCTGGGTCTTGGGTTATAGAGTGGATAGATTTGCTAATTAGGCCGTTGTCATAATCAAGCAGGAGTGCATCATTGGTGAGGGTATCCAGAATATAAAAACCATCCGAGGTACCCAGGTATAGTTTTGCACCTGCGCTTTCTAATACCTTGACGTGGTCAACACCAATATTAAATGACTCAAGCGCAGCGGGTTGCGCCAATGGCTTAGGCTCTGCAGCTAAAACGCTGCCATTCAGTAACCCGAATGCCCATAGAAAGGAGAGGCTTAACCAATGACCTCGCATAAATAATCTCCACAATCTTTTGAATAAGGAAGACTAGGCATGCAATGGATAAAGGTCAAGCAGCAGGGATCACTCCTGCGCCAATTCAAGCTCTTTGATCTTTCGGGTGAGCGTATTACGTCCCCAGCCTAATAGCTGAGCCGCATCCTGGCGGCGACCGCCGGTATG
>JAJRWL010000040.1 GCA_024276875.1 Gammaproteobacteria bacterium | reverse complement strand
TTTATAGTCACTTAACTTGCTGTTCTTTATCATCTTTCCAGCCTAACAAAGTTAATCTCCTAGTCTAGAGCCTTGGATATATACACATATCCCACAAAAATGGGCGCCAGAAATCACGCTTGAGGCATTGGATGAATACGCCTTGCAAATGAGTGATAATAAAGCAGCTGATTGTCTGCAAAAGCACGTCAACAGCTATTCAGCTTGATTTTCAAGCCAAATAAAACAGGTTGAATGATTTGGGCTGTTTCAGACTCATTTGTTAATTGGAAAATACTGAACCGATCATACATCCAAAAATGCCTATTTTTAGCCATTAAAATATCTATGATTCATTCTATCTATAACGTGACCTAACTGATCTATTGGCAGTTGGTTGATACCTGCTGCACCTTTCCTGCCCCCGCCATTTGGAAAATCTTTACACAACTCATCCGCACCCATTTTATTGTTCAATGGCGCTCGAACGCTTACAACATAGCCTCCTTTTGGATGATTACTTAATATGGCATGCGCACGGTCAGGGTGTTGGTTTGCCAATTGATTGCCATATACACCACTAATACGCCGCGACCATACCTTATCCGGCAGTATAATGACCGCAACATGCTCATTCTGGTATTCGATCTCCGTCTGCTCTGCTAGCAGCAGATCATTAAAATAACCATCGTGCAGTTTTTTATAGCCTGATCGGCTATCCGCTATAAAATCAAAAGGCGTGCCATAAGAAGCCAATTCCTGATAGAGTAGATCCGGCTCAAAATGCAAATCATCAATGCAACTACCATATCCATTGTAGTTAATACAAATGCCTAAAATTTTTAATACCTCTAACTGATCAGCTGATATAGAGAGCTGTTTAGCCGCCTGCTCAGCACTTTGATTCATATTATCACCAAATGCAGCCGTTACGGCCCAAGCACGATATTTCCCACCTAAATGCTGATCAACTAAAAGACTTGTACAAATGTTAGGATCGGTATCAATCAGCGCGGTTAGCCCTGGATGATTTGGAATATCCCCCGCCATATGATGATCAACATAAAAAACCCTGGCTCCTTGAGCAAGCACCCTCTCTAACTGACTGCAATTTTTTTCGAGAGAAATATCCAGCACCGTAACCTCATCACCTGGCTGCACGTCAACTCTATCCAACAGTTTAATATCCCGCTTTACCCCCGTAACCAACTTGGATTCCTGAGGATTATCCATGCGCAACTGCAACAAAGCGCAAATCCCATCTGCATCACCATTAAATACATCAACTATTGCCATTAAAATTCCCAAAAAAATTATATACGTTGAATACAGCCTGCCAGTTCACAGTTTGTCTTGTGATAATATTATGGCCAAAAAATTTCAGCTATTTTAAATTATTGCGCCTCTTTATAAAGCAAAAACAATAACGAAATAACATTGGCCGCCAAGGCTAGTAAAGATAATTATATTGCTTATAATTAAGTGGATTATGGAGATAAAAAATCACTATACCTTTAAACAACCTATAACAAAACCACATAAAAACACCGACTCAATCAATTAGCAAACATACACTCTTAACCAGCATGCATTTTTCCATACTCTTTAGTTTACAATTACCACCAATAAGAACATATCGGATACTTTATATTTTATAAGAAAAAAGCACTTACCCATCAACCTTAACTTTTAACAGCATCAGTAAAATTAAACTTACTTAAAGATATTTAATAATCAAATGAATATATCAGATAAACTCAGCATCCTACTCATTGAAGATAATAAAAATGACTATTGTATTACAAAAAAATTTCTTCACTACATCCCTAATAAAAATATCTCTTGATTGGATTTCATCATTTGACAAAGCAAAACAGGCATTAATAACAAGCCAACACAACATTTGTTTAGTAGATTACAGGCTCGGGAAAAACACTGGCTTGGAATTATTACAGTATGCAAACAAAATCAAATACCACACGCCTATCATTATCTTAACGGGGCAAGCAAAAAACAGCTTGGAAGCGGAAATCAAAACCCGCAAGCAAACAGAGGCAAATCTAGTTACTGCCATAAAGATCGCAGAGACTGCCACCCAGGCAAAAGCTGATTTCTTATCCAACATGTCACATGAAATGCGTACTCCCATGCATGCTATTCTGGGCTATGCTGAGTTAGGTTCATCAGATATTGATGGCACAGCCAGAGAAAACCTTAGCCAATATTTTTCCCACATCACAAGCAGCGGCCACCGTTTAATGAAGTTCATTACAGCCCTGCTAGATCTTGCCGAACTAGATTCTGGGCAACGAGAATTTGATATGCAGGAGGGCAACCTGCTAGAAATTATAGACGCAGTAGTTGCAGATAATGCATTACAACTTCAAGACAAATCACTCACACTTGAGGTCAAGATAGAAGAACCGCGCCATGTAGTTCAATTTGATACAATTCAAATAATGCAGGTCATAAATGGCATGCTTAGTAATGCCATACGCTATGCAGAAAATGGGCAGCAGCTTACCCTATATTTAATTCCAGCTGAATTAAAATACAGCAATAAACATACAGTAACGGCCATCACTTTCAGCATCACAGACCAAGGGGTCGGCATACCAGAAGATGAATTGGAAAGTATATTTGATGCCTTTGTACAATCAACAAAAACAAAAACCGGTGCCGGTGGCACCGGCTTAGGTCTTAATATCTGTAAACAGATTATTACAAGACATCATGGGGATATCTGGGCAGAGAACAACACCCAAGGTGGCGCAACATTCTCCTTTACCATCCCACTAATCCAAACCATTACTGAAAACTAATCTTGCTTTAATTGAGACAGGTCTCGTACTGCACCACGAGCCGCACTGGTCGTCAGCGCTGCATAGGCTTTCAATGCATGGCTTACCACACGATCACGCCCTGCTGGCTTCCAACCAGCCCCCCCCTTTGCATCCATGGCCAGGCGGCGGCGAGCTAACACCGCCTCACTAACCGCAATATTAATACGACGATTGGGGATATCAATCTCAATCAGATCACCTTCTTCAATCAATCCAATATTACCGCCCTCAGCCGCTTCAGGCGAACAATGACCGATAGAGAGACCCGATGTGCCTCCTGAAAAACGCCCATCGGTAATCAACGCACAGGCCTTGCCCAACCCTTTAGATTTCAGATAGCTGGTTGGGTAGAGCATCTCTTGCATACCGGGGCCACCTTTGGGACCCTCATAACGGATGATAACGACATCACCTTCATTGATCTGATCAGCTAAAATACCGGCTACAGCATCGTCCTGGCTCTCAAAGATGCGGGCTGGCCCTGTGAAGGTCAGGATTGAATCATCCACACCGGCTGTCTTTACGATACAGCCCTCCTCAGCCAGATTACCAAACAGCACCGCCAGCCCACCATCCTGGCTATAGGCATGTGCTTGATCACGGATGCAGCCCGCCACTCGATCCGTATCAAGCGATGGCCAACGCGCCTCCTGGCTAAAGGCTGTTTGGGTTGGGATACCGGCTGGTGCGGCACTGTAGAGCTTGGCAGCCGTCTCTCCACCTTGCATTATATCCAGCGCATCAATCGCTGCCCCTATCGTCTTTGAATGTACTGTTGGTATGTCACGGTGCAACAGACCGGCTCGATCCAGCTCCGCCAGAATAGCCGTGATACCTCCTGCACGATGCACATCCTCTACATGATACTCTGGCGTTGCAGGGGCTACTTTGCAGAGATTGGGCACTTTACGTGATAGACGGTCAATGTCCTCCATCGTAAATTTCACGCCCGCCTCATGCGCACAAGCCAGCAGATGCAGTACCGTATTGGTTGATCCGCCCATCGCAATATCCAGGCACATGGCATTTTCAAAGGCCTCAAAAGTGGCCATCGAACGGGGTAATGCTGATTCATCATCCTGCTCATAGTAGCGACGCGCCAATGCAACAATCAGTCGCCCACCTTCAAGAAACAGCTCGCGACGATTAGCATGGGTTGCCACTAAGGTACCATTGCCCGGCAGGCTCAAGCCTAAAGCCTCTGTCAGACAGTTCATCGAGTTGGCGGTAAACATGCCAGAACATGAGCCACAAGTGGGGCAAGCTGATCGCTCAATAGACGCAACATCTTCATCACTCTCATTTGGGTCAGCCGCCGCCACCATCGCATCGACCAGATCCAGATGCACCTCTTTGCCACCCAACTTGACCTTACCTGCCTCCATCGGGCCACCCGACACAAACACAGCAGGGATATTCAACCGTAGCGCGGCCATCATCATGCCGGGGGTGATTTTGTCGCAGTTCGAGATGCAGATCATGGCATCCGCGCAGTGGGCATTGACCATGTATTCAACAGAATCAGCAATGATATCCCGTGAAGGCAATGAATAGAGCATGCCGCCATGCCCCATAGCAATACCATCATCGATAGCAATGGTGTTGAACTCTTTCGCTACACCGCCTGCTTTCTCGATCTCCCGCGCTACCATCTGCCCCATATCTTTGAGATGGACATGCCCCGGTACAAACTGGGTAAAGGAGTTGACGACCGCAATGATGGGTTTTTCAAAGTCCCCATCCTGCATGCCTGTGGCGCGCCACAGTGCCCGTGCGCCAGCCATATTGCGTCCATGAGTCGTGGTACGTGAGCGGTATTGAGGCATGAGAATTCTCCAGTGAATTAATTGGCAAAATATGGGGGCTATTATCTAAGGCTTGCAGCAAGAAATAAAATTTTTATTTAGGCACGCTGATCAACCGTTAGATGCTGTGAAGTGGATATAATGGCCTCTTTATAGCTCTCTTGAGTAAAACCTGCGGCCTCAAAGGTGATCTTGTTTTCCTGGCAACCTAAAAGGTCAATCACCCATTTGTAGCGATTTTCACTCAACTGCTCCCGCCCAATACCGTTAATGGTCGCCATATAAGCAAACATGGTGCGCGGGCCATCATTCAACAGGCTTATCTTGAGTTGACTAACCTCGTGAAACACCAACTTGGCAGGCGCTACTTTAAATCGATAGAGACCCGCTTCATTAAGCCACTGCTCAATGTAGTCAATATCCAATACCAGGTCATTACTGAAATTCTCATCTACACATGAGATGCCGTGCAAGGTATTGTCATGCCATGTCATCAATTCAAACTGCTCTGTTTTTAATCTCATTGTCTACTCAATTTGCTCTTTAAAATCAGGCGATAAATGCGGCGGCCCGCTGAACAGTCTCGATTCCAGCCCCTTTCAAATGGGCATTTTCACTTAAATACCGTCGCCAAGCGCGCGCACCCGGTTGCCCTTGAAATAGCCCGAGAATATGGCGGGTAATTTGATGTAATCGAACCCCCTGTCCGAGTTCATACTCAATAAATGGCATAAGCTGCTCAAGCACTTGATGGCGATGGGGTATCAGGTGCTCATCTTGGTAGAAACGCCGATCTGCCTCAGCCAAAATCCACGGGTTATGATAAGCCTCTCGCCCTATCATTACACCATCAACATGCTGTAGCTGCGCTGCAACCTGATCCAATGTTTTGATGCCACCATTGATGATAATTTCTAACGTGGGGAAATCCTTTTTTAAACGATGCACCCGATCATATTGCAAGGGGGGAATATCTCTATTTTCCTTTGGACTCAATCCTTTCAACCAAGCCTTACGGGCATGCACAATAAATATTTTACAACCGGCCACTGACACTTGCTCAACCAGTTGACTCAGCACTTCATAGCTATCGTGTTCATCAATACCAATACGAGATTTGAGCGTCACTGGGATTTTAACTGATTCAACCATCGCCCTAATACAGTCACTAACTAATGCTGGCTCAATCATCAAGCAAGCACCAAAGCGACCAGACTGCACCCGGTCAGACGGGCATCCCACGTTGAGGTTTATCTCATCGTAACCTCGTCTCTCGCATAGCTTTGCACACTCAGCAAGCGCAACAGGGTCGCTCCCCCCAAGCTGTACGGCAACGGGGTGCTCCAATGAATCAAATGCAAGCAGATAATCTTGGTCACCGTGCAGCAACGCCGCTGTAGTGATCATCTCGGTGTAAAGCAATGCATGTTTTGAAATCAGACGCAAAAAATATCGATCAAAACGATCCGTCCAATCCAACATGGGAGCAATAGAGAGGGTACGATTTATAACAGTCATTAGTGCACATTCGATTTATAGCAACAGCCTAATAGAGAAGCGGTTAATCCACATGTAAGAATCCGCCTACACAAACTTCACACCCCCCCCACTGCTAATATCACACTATAGCACTAGGATACGCACAGCAAGCTGCCAATCCAGCTCACTCTCTCTAGCGCACTGTGAGATCAAAAATGAAATCAACGAACTTTATTAAGTGTGGGTTTTTCCGGACGCTTTGCGGGATACTGTTTTTTATAATTTCTCTACTCATTATGCTGTATCCTACCTTGCATACATAATGGCTCAGTAACCCGTGAGATAGACCTCCTCTTACTTATCTCCTGTACTATCTTCGTTCTTCTCTATTGCTATCTTTTGGTAAAAAAGATCGACAGCACTCACCAGCTTGCCACCATCAATATCGGCTAGCCAACAGCTCTCAATTCGTTGCCGATCTATTTTTTTTCTAAGGCTGGGGGTTCGTTTACGCTGTAGCCTCTCTTTCACCCATTGATTGCCAAATCTATAATGGCAATCAGAAGAGCGGCAGCCTGAAATCATGACACCATCAGCACCCTTTTTAAGGGCATAATCAACAAATCCTGAGGGCAACATTCCTGTACATGGGAAGATAACACTAGCCACCCCAGGCCGATCTATAACCGAAGCATCAACACCATGCTGGCAACCATAAACCAAAATTTTCGTTGAGCCATTAAGCGCAGCCAATGCGCTGTTAACAGCTACATACATGGCATACACTGGGCTGGCTGGAATATCAATACCCGTAGTCAACTGCTCATCCACACGCCGAAAAGGGTTCGATGAAGGACATGAGCCCACACAGATCCCGCATGCAGCACATAAATCTGGATTTACAACGGCCTCATTTATCCACCGAGCGCCATCACTACGCGCTTGTATTGACACAGCATCATACGGACAATCATCAAGGCACTGCCCACATCCATTGCAATGATCCAACTGAACGGTCGCTGCATGGGGTGTTCTGCGCCAGGGTAGCCAAGGCAAAAATGAGAGTAGCAATGTCACCCCTAAAATCAAGCCCCAGACGGCTTCTGCGCTCCAATACTGAAGCAGCGGAAAAACATTGAGATAAAACCAATCAATATCAAGCGCTGTAGGTATGCGTAGCAATTCTGCAGGTTCATGACTCACGGCAGGTTTAATTAACGCAAGCAGAAGAAGCGCCAAAAAACTACTGATAGCCAAACCTGTCGGCCCCATGGCGCTGACATTTGAGATCCGTTTCACATGTATCCATAGAGAAAATATTAACACCATGGGGCCACCAACCATGTGAAGCAGTGTCATTAAGGTGAAAAAACGATCGTTTATATTTTCTCCTAAAAAATTGCGCGCCATCCCTCCACCAAGATACGGCAATACATCCAGCAATCTTGCTGAACTCTGCGCAACATATTGTGCAATCTGATCCCACACCAACCAATATCCTGTAATGCCAAGCATCACCATCAGCCAAAGCGGTGCCATACCCGTAAACCATGAGAACCAACGGAAACCACGAAAACGGTCTAATGCAAACTCACGGAGAATGTGTACCACAACGACAATGATTGCCGCATCAGATGCGTAACGATGAAGGCTTCGCATGACACCCCCCAGATACCACTGTTCATGCGTTATATATTCAATAGACTGGTAGGTTGCTTGAATACCTGTGTCAAAAAAAATATAGGCGTAGATACCGCTAAACAGAACCACCCACAAGAAAAAAAAAGCCAGTGAGCCTAAGTAGTAAAATGGATTCATGGCTGTACCAAAAGCCAGGTTGAACCATGTTTCACTATAGGTGAAAAGCCTCTTCAGTGGGTTTTGCAAAAACCTTTTTATAACGCCACCCCCAGTCAAATCTTCTTTTGAACTTGGCGTTAATCGTTGATGCTGAATGGATTGGTTTGCTGGTGATCTGTCGTTTTGTTTAATAGATGATTTCATGATTTGAATAGAGCGAGCATTTCATTCCATAGAGATATAACACACCAAAAATAACTTTACATTGAAATGAATAATGCCATTAAGAAGGAGATGCAAAAGCCCGCCCTCTTCTTAACGATAGGGTAGCTACTGTCTAACCACCCTTTTTTGCAATTTGTAATTGCTGCTGAAGATCTTTGACCAGCTCTTTTAGCTGAGTCACCTCTGCAAGCCCTGCCTTGTCATTCTCCTCTGAGGCTTCTAATAGAATTTCCATTTCGGCGTTTAACTGTCTCTGTTTAGATTCCAGTTTTTTAATCTGTCTGTTTTGCTCTACTTTCTCATTTTCCAGCTCTGTCACTTTCTGCATCAGTGCTGCATCTCCAACACTGCCATTTTGAACTGTTCCATCTGCCTGAGCCAATGCAAGTTTTGACTTTAAATCCTGTATCACCTGTTTCAATGTGGCAACATTCGCGACAAGCTTACTCTGTACCTGCTCATATTTTTGCGCTATTTCAGCTAGATTCTGTTCCAGTAATTTTACCTGTTTTTGTGCCTCATCACGCTCTTGAATTAAGCTGGATGCAGCTGTAGCAACACTCTGTGGGGATGTGGTTGGCTCATGAAGAACATTTTTCACTTTAGACAGGCTGTTAATGCCACCTTTCAGCACGGCAACATCAACACCACGCTCAAGCAGCAGAAAGGCGGCAACGGCACTTTGAGTACCATCAGCGCAATAAACAATATATTGATGATCTTGCTTTAGTGTATCAACCTGAAATCTTAATGAATGGAGCGGTATATTTATGCTGCCATCTATGTTGTTGTTTTGGTGATCAACTTGATCCCGCACATCTAGCCATATTCCGCCCGCTTCAATGATTTTGCAGGCCTCATTATAATCAACATCTTTAGTCAACGGGCGCTTTATAAAGGTAATAAAATCTTCTTTTTTTAAACGAAACAGTGCGCCATCCGTCAGCATGGCAACCGAACACCCCCTCAGGCTGCCTGACAACAAAG
>JAJRWL010000039.1 GCA_024276875.1 Gammaproteobacteria bacterium | reverse complement strand
TCAGATAATAATAGAGCTAATATTAAAATCACATCTAAAATAGATAGTCTATAAATCGCCAAAACTCAAAGCAAGGCCATTTTTAAGCAACTTAGCACTGGATTTAAATACAAGCAGCACACTTTTTACTATTAAAACACACTGCTGTCCCGTTAACTTTCACAGCAAAGCCATCTGATTTATATTGAATCGTTTATCACGCATGGGATCGCCTCGCAGTAAGGCCATCAAATCTCTTTTTTCAAATAGATTGAGTTGCAATAAACGAAGTATTTGCTGCATGCTTTTTTTTAGCTTCGACTGGCATTTCAAAAATGCCAAAAGCAGGTAAACACACATTGCAATCCACATCTGAAGTAGGAAAGGGGTCAAGTATCATATCAACTGGTTTATTCTTTTGAGAACATATCCTCCTATACTGAGGCTCAATCGTAGAAAAAGCGGGGGCTATAAGGCGTGAATATGACACCTGACCCCTTTCCTTACTTTCCGGAATACTTAGGCTGACTGACCTACATTTTTCCTTTCTAGAAGTTCCATCTTCATGGTTTCTTATTATCCCTGACAACAGAGAAAAAGAATTAGTAATGCAGTTAAGTAGGCCGGCAATTAGAAACAATATTAACCGTTGCATAAGTTCTCGCTCTGCACTTGTCAAAATACACGATAAATAGTGCTAAATGCATAATTGCTACTGCGAATACTTATGCAGCGATTAATAGTATTGAGATTCACTACATTCTATTTTCTGTCTTGCGTAAACATTGTGATGCAATATGTACATTTGGCTATAGTAAAGAAACGTTAATGAAAATAGCTAAGGTGGTTAGTTGAACCGGCATATAACAATGCAAATGCACTCAGACCTAAATAAAGAGGTGTTTGGTCTTGGTGTGCTTATTCAATATCATCGCGCCGCTTTATTGGTCGGGTGATTTGCGTGACATGGTCAAGGTATTTGCGACACCCCAGTTAAGCTACTTTTTTCACTTTCACCCATTGCGTTTCAAACTCATTGGGGCTGGTATATCCCAATACCACACACCAAAATAGGGATTAAAAGCCTCATTAAAGCGGAGGGGTAATAGCTTTGACCCGCCTCTCTCAACACATTGGAGGACTATTTTTCAGCAAACTCGTACTAAAACCATGCTGAGAGAGGGGGCAAAAAAAGTTAGGAGTGCAATTGATTTCGGGCATCCAGCTCATAGATATGCCGCTGGGCATCGATAAGATGTTGCCCCCAATGTGTTTTATAACTACTACAAAACCGACGAAGCACCTTATGCGTCTTCTCTGGATGCCCTTCCAGCATCTCTAGGCCAACCTTCAATTCACAAAAGATATCGGTCAGATCATCCGCCAAGCTACCCGTCATAAACTGGCCATCTGAAGACATATCAAACTCTAGCCAATAGGGATCTCTCTCGCCCAGCAGTAGATGCAGACGATTGTACAGCTCAAAACGATCATCTAAATCTTGCTCCAAAGAGCAACTCATTAGATCACCTTTTGACGGGTCTAACTCAGCCACAGCCGCATGCAGACGCGGTAAAAGTTTTGCCAGTTGCTCCAACCAAACCGTGTCATTACCATCCAAGTGGTCAATTAGATCGCAATAAACCCGTGCCGTTTCAACAAAATCATTATGAGGAATCATATTACCAGCCTTATTAATTTAAAGACTACAAGACAATTTTAGTCAAAAAACCAATACTGGTAAGATTAAAAACTGAATTTAGTGCCTTAAATCTATACAAAAATCGCATTATAAAAAAAGATATAATGCAAGCCATTGATCCCATTAAATAAACCAACATGCTGTTCTACGCATATATATTTTAGAGTAAATACTCACAATGACAAAACCTGTAGCCGATACAGCGCTGGCCATAACACTGGCTATTGGCGGACATGACCCCTGCGGTGGTGCAGGCATCCAGGCCGATATCGAGGCCATTGCCGCATTGGGCGGCCATGCCACCAGTGCCATCACCTGCCTGACAGTACAGGACACCTGCAATGTTCAACAATTGATTCCTGTTGAATCCAAAACCGTGATTGATCAGGTGGAAGCCGTATTAGCAGACCTCCCCGTAAGCACTATTAAGATTGGCCTCATCGGTGATGCTGCTACCGCTCATGCACTGGCAAAACTGCTGGGACAGCACCCCACCATCACCGTAATTATTGACCCTGTATTGGCTGCTGGCGGCGGCACACCACTGGCCAGCAATACGCTCAAACAGACACTTTTACAGGAGCTACTGCCGCTCACCTACCTGCTGACACCCAACTCTCAGGAGGCACGCATCCTGGCAGGAGCCAACGAATTAGATCAATGTGCTGAGATACTTTTGCAACAAGGCTGTCAGCATCTATTGATTACCGGCACTCACGAAGAGAGTGTCGAGGTCACCAACACGCTTTATAGCGCAGCAGGATTAATCAACCAGTGGCAGTGGCCACGCCTGCCCGATGAATACCATGGCTCTGGCTGCACCCTGGCAGCCGCTATTGCAGCTTTGCTGGCGCAAGGACAAAGTCTTACAGAGTCACTCTACAATGCCCAGGATTTTGCCTGGCAATCATTGGCTCACGCCCATAAATTAGGACGGGGTCAAGCCCTCCCCCATCGACTCTACCGATACCAACATGACTAAAAAACTCAGCGGACTCTATGCCATTACCGATCAGGCATTAGGGCAAGGCAACGAACTCTGCGCCCAGGTAGAAGCAGCGATCTTAGGCGGCGCTCGTATTATCCAATACCGCGATAAAAGCGACGATAAGCACAAGCGATTACATGAAGCAACCGCACTACTCAGCCTCTGCCAAAGCCATAATATCCCACTCATCGTCAATGATGATCTCGCGCTTGCCCGTCAAATCAATGCCGATGGGGTGCATCTTGGACGGGATGACACCTCTCTACAACAGGCACGCAATGAGCTGGGAACAGCCGCCATCATCGGCATATCTTGCTATAACAATCTCCAACATGCCATTGATGCAGAATCTGCCGGCGCTGATTATGTAGCCTTTGGCCGCTTCTTTAATTCCGCCACCAAACCCCAGGCCGTTAAAGCTGATATTGACCTTCTGCGGCAGGCAAAAAAAGCGCTTCATATTCCAATGGTTGCCATTGGCGGAATAACCTCGGAAAATGGGTTCCAACTCGTACAGGCAGGAGCTGATATGCTAGCGGTCATTCAGGGCATATTTACACAGCAAAACATTCAAGCTGCCTGCCATCAATTTGCCAAACTATTTGAGGATCCCCAAAAATGAGCCGTTCCCAAGAACTTTTTGAACAAGCCCTGCATCACATTCCAGGCGGCGTTAACTCTCCCGTGCGCGCCTTCCGTAGCGTTGGCGGCGATCCTATATTTGTCGAACGCGCCTCTGGCGCCTATTTTTATGACCCAGACGGCAACCGTTACATTGATTACGTCGGCTCTTGGGGGCCGATGATTCTGGGACACGCCCATCCTACCGTGATTTCCACTGTACAAAAAACTGTTCAGAATGGCCTCAGCTTTGGCGCACCCACCGCGATTGAAACCGAGATGGCCAACAAGGTTTGTGAACTCGTACCGTCGATGGATATGGTACGCATGGTCAGTTCTGGCACCGAGGCCACCATGAGCGCCATCCGCCTGGCACGTGGCTACACCGGTCGTGACGATATTCTGAAATTTGAGGGCTGCTACCATGGCCACTCCGACTCACTGCTGGTCAAGGCCGGCTCCGGCGCACTCACGCTAGGCGAACCCAGCTCCCCCGGTGTCCCCGTCTCACTGGCCGAGCACACCCTTACACTGGACTACAACAATCTGGAGCAAGTGCAAGAGCTGTTCGGCAAGATCGGCGAGCAGATCGCCTGCATTATCGTAGAGCCTGTCGCAGGCAACATGAACTGTATTCCACCCGTCGCTGGATTTCTGGAAGGACTGCGTGAAATCTGCGACCAATACGGCACAGTGCTCATCTTTGACGAGGTGATGAGCGGCTTCCGCGTCTCCCTGGGCGGTGCTCAAGGCTATTACGGTATCACCCCAGATCTCACCACCCTAGGCAAGGTGATCGGCGGCGGCATGCCTGTCGGAGCCTTTGGCGGGAAGCGTGAAATCATGGAGAAGATCGCACCACTAGGGCCGGTCTACCAAGCAGGTACGCTCTCGGGCAACCCAGTCGCTATGGCCGCTGGGCTACAAACCCTAGAGCTGATCGCCACACTGGGTTTTTACGATGTGCTCTCTGCCATTACAGAAAAGCTGGCAGCCGGACTGCTCGCCCAAGCAGAAAAGGCCGGTGTTCCACTGACCTACAACCAAGTCGGCGGCATGTTTGGCATCTTCTTTACCGATGCCCCAGCCGTAGAGAATTTTGCACAAGCCACCGCCTGCAATCAAGAGGCCTTCAAACAGTTTTTCCACAGCATGCTGAATCATGGTATCTATATGGCTCCCTCATCCTATGAGGCAGGGTTTGTCTCCGCCGCCCACAGCGATGATGACATTAAAGCCACACTGGAGGCCGCTGGTACTGCATTTGCTGAGATCAACTAAAGATCATCTCAGCTAAAAACGCTTCAGGTTGCAGGAATAGAAAACTAACGCCCTCCACAACCTGAAGCAGACAATCACACTATGACTGAGCTATTGCAGCAGCTCCTGGATTGGATCTCTCTGCACCCACTTTGGGCGGGCATTGTCATCTTTCTCATTGCCATGGGCGAATCGCTAGCCGTTGTCGGCATGCTAATACCCGGTGCGGCACTCATGATCGGCTTTGGCACACTGATCAGCACGGGGCAGCTCAACTTCTGGACGACCTGTGGCTGGGCGGTTGCCGGTGCGATTGCGGGTGATAGCCTCAGTTTTCTACTGGGTCAGCATTACCGTGAACAACTGCCCCAACTCTGGCCATTCAACAAACACCCACAATCACTTGAACGTGGCATTGCATTCTTTCACCGCTATGGCGGAAAGAGTGTTGTCATCGGTCGCTTTGTCGGCCCCACCCGCGCCATTATCCCCATGGTAGCGGGCATAATGGGCATGCCACCCCATCGATTTATTATCGCCAATGTCCTCTCTGCACTGGCGTGGGCGCCTCTCTATCTATTGCCTGGCATGGTGCTGGGGGCATCGTTAGGATTGGCTTCAGAGGTAGCGGTCCGACTGGTCGTTCTCCTGCTGCTATTAATTATACTCATCTGGCTATTAATCTGGAGTGTTAAGCAGCTGTTTTTTTTCCTCCACCCCCGTGCAACCCGTTGGGTGCAGGCCGCTTTTAAGTGGAGCCAGGATCATCCCAAATTAAAAGATATCGCTGCTGCACTGGCAGACCCACAACACCCCGAAGCCAAAGGCTTAGCAACCTTAGCGACCCTGCTTGTTTTTTCTATCGGCCTCTTTGCACTTATTCTAACCCACACAGTCAGTAGCAGCGGCCTTGGCATAG
>JAJRWL010000038.1 GCA_024276875.1 Gammaproteobacteria bacterium | reverse complement strand
CTCTACCAAAAACAGCTCGCTACGGCGTGGATCAACCTAGCTACAGTCTGCCAATTTCCCTGGCAATGCAGGGCCTTGAGTGATCTTCTTTCGGGCGACTTTGCGCCCCACCCGCATGCGAGCCTGTGCCGCATTGATTGCCAAATCAGCAATCTGCTCACCGGCCTCAGTGTGCTGATTGAGCCACAGGCTAAAGGCATCTTTCGCTACACCAGAGACAAAAGCGGCACACTCACGCGATGAGAGTCGCTCTTTGGTCTGCCCAGAGAATTGTGGGTCAAGCAGCTTGACCGACAAAACATAACTACAGCGATTCCAGACATCCTCTGGCGCCAATTTGACCCCCCGTGGCAGCAGGCTGCGGAACTCACAAAACTCGCGGACGGCCTCTGTCAAACCTGTGCGTAGACCATTAACATGAGTGCCACCCTGAATCGTGGGGATCAGATTAACATAACTTTCCGTTACCGCCTCCCCCCCTTCGGGCAACCAGACAATCGCCCAATCTGCCGCCTCATCATTGCCTTGCAGGCTGCCAATAAAAGGCGATTCAGGTACAAGTTGGGCTTCTTGCAGGGCATCCAGCAGATAATCTTTCAGGCCATCTTCATAGCACCATTCATGCTGATCACCCGTATTTTCATCCAAAAACTTGACCTGCAAACCAGGACAAAGCACCGCCTTAGCACGCAGTACATGCAGCAGCTGACGCACAGAAAATTTAGATGTATCAAAATAGCTGGGATCAGGCCAAAAACGCAGGGTTGTGCCAGTGTTATTACGCCCCACCTTACCCACTGACTCCAGCTCACTGGACTTATTGCCGCCCGCAAAAGCGATATTAGATTCAACACCATCACGCCGAACCCATACCTCCAGATGCTTGGATAGGGCATTAACGACAGAGACACCCACACCGTGCAGGCCACCCGAAAACTTGTAGTTTTTATTAGAGAATTTACCGCCTGCGTGCAGCTTGGTCAGGATCACCTCAACACCCGGTATGCCCTGCTTGGGGTGAATATCGACCGGCATGCCCCGCCCATTATCCTTAACTTGAAGCGAGCCATCCTTATAAAGAACGACCTCAATCTTGGACGCATAGCCTGCGATGGCCTCATCTACACTATTATCAACAACCTCCTGCGCCAAGTGGTTAGGGCGAGAGGTGTCGGTATACATGCCTGGGCGTTTCCGCACCGGATCAAGGCCACTCAGTACCTCAATATCGGATGACTGATAAGAGCTGCTACTCATAAGATGGATATTCAAACCTATAAAAAAACAAAGCCCGCGAATTGTGTACGAAGTGAACCTACACTGCAAATAGTCAATCTGCCTCATCCATAAACGGCACTATTTTCCGCATTGCTTAAATCTAGAAAAATTCAGGCTATTTAATCCCGACTGGAACAATTATCCAGTATATAATCAGCACGATTTGTAATGTAATTCTTGCATGAGCACCCCAGAAGGAAAAATTGTGCACGCCATTGATGTAGAAAAACTCCCTTCCATCCCCCAGATATTGCTTAAACTTATCGAAAAATGCCATCCAGTTGATATCAGCTTTCATGAACTGGCTGAGATCATTAAAATGGATGTTGCGCTCACTGCAAAGATCATCTCAACAGCCAGCACTCCTAGCTGCGCCAAGCTTAAAACAGCAGATTTTAGTCACCTGCTCGCTGAACTTGGGCTGAGCACCATCCGAACTATCGCAGTCACCGCTGCCGTCCAACTCTTTTTTTCAGCACAGGATGAGCAGTGCAACCGCACCCTAAAACAGCATTGGCATCGCGCATTAACGACAGCTCATATCGCCAAATCACTCGCCCAGCTCACTCATTACTCATCAGAGGATGAGGCCTATATTGCGGGCTTGCTACACAATATTGGGCAGTTACTATTATTACAGAAGACAGCTTCCCATACAGCAACTGAAGAGCAGAAAGCATTTAACAACACCCATATTGAAGCGGGCATACAGTTAATCAGCAAGTGGCAACTTCACCCCTTTCTGGAGGATGCCGTGCGCTACCAGCAAGCCACAACCGAGTCAATTCTCGATACGCCCCATCTAATCAAACTGATCAACTATGCCTGCAAACTAAGCAGTCGCACGCAACCGATAGAACAACTCGCTAATGACGGCCAACGGCTCTTTGGCCTCAGTCGCCCCCAGTTGGATGAGGTGTTGGACGAAGCAGACAACGAGGTCAAACAAGGCATCAAACGGCTAGGCATAACAGTGGCATCAGAGAGTGAGATTGAATCAGCTCAACAAAATGAACAGATCAATCTCAAGCTTGCACGCCAAGTACGCCGTATTGCGCTGCTCGACAGCGTTCGGCAGCACCTCAGTACAGGCAGCGATCTGGGAGGCACACTACAGATCATTCAGCAAGATCTAAAAATTCTGTTTGGGCTATCTCATAGCCTCTGCTTTCTCTATAACGAAACAGAGCATCGTCTCATCGCCACAACAACGCACCTTGGCAACAACGAAAAACAGAACACATTCTCAATCCCCGTTAAACAGGGACGCAGCCTACTGGCTGACACCGTTCAACAAAAGCAGCCCCATTTTTCACTAACACCATCAGTTCAAGAGAAGCTCACAGTCATCGACCAACAGCTTGTCCGTCGGCTCAAAGGGGATGGCATACTCTGCATCCCACTAATCACCGAGCAACAGATCATTGGTGTACTCGCCACGGGCATAAGCCAGCAACAGCGACTTGAATTAGAGCAGCAACAAAACCTAATAACCCATTTTGCTCATGAGGCAGCACAGGCCATTGAGCACTGGCAACAGCGCCTCTTGGAGCAACAGCAACTGCTTGCAATTGAACACGCACGCCAACAAGAGCAGACAGGAAAACTGCTGCATGAAGTGAACAACCCACTCTCCATCATTAGCAATTATCTACAGCTACTGGCCGGAAAGCTGGGGGAAGATCACATAGCCCAATCACAACTCACCATTCTCAAAGAGGAACTTGAGCGGGTCACAGGTATCCTGGCTCGAATGAAACATTTGCCACAAACAGAAGAGACCCCGCAGGGTGAGGTCGACCTAAATACACTCATTCAAAATCTACTCTCAATCTTTCGCACCTCTCTTTTTACCAGCCATTCAATTAAAGAAACTATAAATTTAGACAGTACGCTAGCGCCCGTATTGGGCAACAAAAATAGTCTAAAACAGATCATCACCAATCTAGTCAAAAATGCTGTTGAAGCCATGCCAGAGGGAGGAACGATTACACTCAGCACACGCGATCAGATTAATGTTGGCGGGCAACTCTTTATCGAATTAACCATTGCTGACAGCGGCCACGGCATACCTGATGACATCATGAAAAATCTTTTCAAACCCATCACCAGCACCAAGAGTAAAGAGAACTCAGGTCTTGGATTAAGCATTGTTAGAAAGCTGGTCTCT
>JAJRWL010000037.1 GCA_024276875.1 Gammaproteobacteria bacterium | reverse complement strand
AGTCAAGCCCCAGGGAGGTGATGAAGTTGTTTGCCAGGCTGACCCAATCGACCTCAGGGTAGGCAGAAAGGTGGGCGTTATAGTTACCCACAGCACCGTTGATTTTGCCCAGCATGACAACCGATGCGATCTGCTCACGTTGACGCTGTAGTCGGAAGACCACATTGGCCATCTCTTTGCCCAATGTTGTCGGGGAGGCTGGTTGACCGTGGGTACGAGAGAGCATGGGTTTGTCGGCATTTTCGTGAGCCAGTCGCTTGATAGCGTTGATGATGTCGTCAATTTGAGGTAGCAGAACCTGTCCTCGGCCTTCTCGTAGCATCAGCGCATGTGAGAGGTTGTTGATATCTTCTGAGGTGCAGGCAAAGTGAATGAATTCACTGATGGCCTCTAGCTCTTGGTTTCCTGCGATTTTCTCTTTCAGAAAATATTCTACTGCCTTTACATCGTGGTTGGTGGTGCGCTCGATATTTTTAATTCGATGAGCATCTTCTTCACTGAAGTTGTCAGAGATGCCACTCAGGATGTTATTGGCATGCTCACTGAGTGCGGGAACTTCAGTGATACCCTCATGTGCAGCCAGGGTTTGTAACCAGCGAACCTCAACCAGTACTCGGTGTTTAATCAGACCAAATTCGCTGAATATAGGGCGAAGGTCAATGCCTTTGCTCCCATAGCGACCGTCAACAGGGGAAATTGCAGTTAGGCTGGAGAGTTCCATGGTTTCTGTACTCGAGGCTGGAGGTTCAATTTGAGAGCGCAGCATTATACCTAAGATTGATCATGGCTGGCGGGGAATTATTTAGGATTTAGGGGGGCTGTTCACTACTATACATTTGTATCCTCAGAGGGCATATAATCCAACCTCTATTGAGTCTGCTGAATGGTGTTGTTTTTGATGGAAATAATGAGAAGTTAATGAGAAAAATACTCCGTTTTTTGATGCCGATTATCGTATTGGTGCTCTGTATTGGTGTTGCCTATTTTCTAATGAAGACAGCCCCTGAAGCAAAACGCAAGCCAGTAAAATCGCTGATCCCCGTGGTTGATGTGTTGCAGCTTCAGAAGAGTGACTATCAGATCTCTGTGGTCTCCACCGGCATCATTAAGCCTCATACCGAGAGCAATTTGGTGGCTGAGGCGGCGGGTCGCGTGGTTTATGTGTCCCCTAACTTCACCAATGGTGGCTTTATTGAGCAGGGTGAGTTGTTGATAAGGCTTGATCTGGCGGAATATCAATATGCTGTGGCAAATACTAAAGCGGCTCTATCTGGCATTAATGCGCGTCTGGTAGAGCTAGATACAACGGCGGATAACCTAAAGAAAAGCCAGGCAATCGAAAGCCAGCAATTGGCATTGGCTGAAAAACAGTTTAAACGTCACGGTAAATTGCGTAAGCAAGGCACAGTATCTCGTAGTAACTTGGATCAGCATGAGCGGGAATACCTGCTGCGCAAATCTTCATTGCAGCGTTTAAAAAATAGCCTGGCATTGATCCCTTCTCAGCAACAGATTTTGCAGGCAGAGCTAAAGCTGAAACAAGCGCAGCTTGCATTGGCTCAATTGAATTTGGATCGTACTCAGATCAAAG
Organism: Gammaproteobacteria bacterium; assembly: GCA_024276875.1. Taxonomy (GTDB): domain Bacteria; phylum Pseudomonadota; class Gammaproteobacteria; order Chromatiales; family Chromatiaceae; genus WFXD01. Next base: position 7,603 of record JAJRWL010000037.1, on the reverse strand, counting down.
CACCTTATACGGGGAGGGTATTGGAGCAGCGAGTCGGCTTGGGGGAATCCGTGTCCAAAGGTTCTGTATTGGCGACCCTCTATGCGACGGATTATGTTCTCGTGCATTTGCCTATATCTGATTGGGAGGCCTCTTTTTTAACCTTACCCGAGGGTAGGAGCGATGAATCACAGCAGGAGGTGCTTCTCTCAGTTTCAATTGCGGGTCATCATTATCAGTGGAGTGGCCGCATTATGCGGACGGAAGGGATGCTGGATGCCCGCACTCGGCAGCTATTTCTGATTGCACAGGTGGATAATCCTTATGCTGTTAGCTCAGATAATCGACCACCCCTCATGATAGGGCAGTTTGTAGAAGCGGTGATCCCTGGGCGAGTGCTACATGATGTGATCATGCTGCCACGTAAGGTGGTGCGTGCGGGTGATGAGGTGTTGGTGATAACGCCCGATAATCGCATTGAACGTCGCCATTTAGAGATTGTATGGCGAGATAAGACGCATGTGGTTGTACGCACTGGATTAAGTGCGAGTGATCGAGTCTCTCTAACGCAGTTGCCTTATGCTCCGAATGGCTCTCAAGTCAAAATAAGCGATTCCAAGCATGTAGATCAAAAGCCCGCTGGAGTGCAATAACATGCATGGAATGATTGCATGGTTTGCCCGTAATAGCGTGGCGGCCAATATCTTAATGGCCGTCATTTTAATTTTGGGTGTTTGGTCTGTTAAGGAGCGCATCCCGCTAGAGGTCTTCCCTTCATTTGAACGCGATATGATCAATATTGCCGTCTCATATCGTGGCGCTACGCCCGCTGAGGTTGAAGAGGCCGCCGTCATTCGTATTGAAGAGGTCATATCGGGTCTCTCCGGTATTGAGCAGATCAACTCGTCAGCTATGGAAAGCGCTGGCATGGTACAGATTGAGGTGAGTAAAGGGCATGACCCCAGGAAACTGCTGAATGATGTAAAGAATAAAGTGGATGCCATCAACTCATTTCCAAATGAGGTAGAACGCCCCATCTACAGCTTGCAGGAGTTTCACCGTGAGGTGATTAGTGTGGCCGTCTCTGCAGATCTACCCGATCGGGAGTTACGAAGATTAGGCGAGCAGGTAAGAGATGATCTGGTGGCACTGCCAGAAGTTAGTATTGTTGATTTGATGGGGGTGAGGCCTTATGAGATTTCGGTAGAGATAAAAGAGCAGACCCTGCGACGTTTTGGTTTGACTTTCTCTAAAGTGGCGGACGCAATTCGCCGCTCATCAATTGATCTGCCTGCGGGCGCTATCAAAAGCGAAGGCGGTGAAATCATGTTGCGCACCAAGGGGCAGGCCTATACTGCCGATGACTTTGCCCGTATTCGCATCGTGACAGCAGCTGATGGCAGCAGCCTGACCTTGGGGGAGATCGCACATATCCATGATGGATTTGAAGAAGATCCTCTCTACTCTATCTTCAATGGGCGACCTGCGGTTTTTATTGAGGTCTACCGTACCGGGCAGCAGAATGCGATTGAGGTGGCGCGCGCTGTACGGGAGTACGTGGCGGCAAGCAAAGAGCGTATGCAAGAGGGTATTGCACTGGGCTATTGGCGTGACCGTTCGCGCATTGTAAAGCTACGCCTGGAGACGCTATTTAACAATGCTTGGCAAGGTGGTTTGTTGGTTTTTCTCTGCTTGGCACTCTTTCTGCGGCTACAGGTGGCAATATGGGTTTGTGTTGGCATTCCGGTGAGCTTTATGGGGGCATTGATCCTGATGCCAACGCTTGGAGTCACGCTCAACATCATGAGCCTGTTCGCCTTTATTCTTGTGCTGGGTATTGTGGTGGATGATGCCATTATCACAGGTGAAAATGTCTACTCGCATCTGAAACGAGGTGAGCGCGGTATCTCTGCTGCGGTGAATGGCGCACAGGAGGTGGCCGTCCCTGTCACCTTTGGCTTGCTTACAACCCTGGTGGCCTTTATGCCGTTGATGTATCTGGGGGGGTATCGAGGGCCTATCTTTGCTCAAATTACACTGGTTGTAATACCGGTGCTGGTCTTTTCCTGGGTGGAGTCCAAATTGATACTGCCATCGCATATGGCTAATGTCAGGATAGGTAAGGATGAGGTGCAGGGACGCTTCCAACGCTTTCAGCAGGCCACAGCGGATGGACTTGAGCGATTTATTCTAAGCTACTACCGCCCACTGTTGGAGTGGATGCTCAATCGTCGCTATCTGACGTTGGCACTCTTTATTGGCCTTTCGTTGGTGGTGATGAGTTACGTTATTAGTGGTCGCTATGGCTTTACCTTCTTTCCACGGGTGCAGAGTGAAACAGCGCGTGCCACCCTGCTCATGCAGACCGGCACACCTGAGGAGATAACCGCCAAGCATATTCACCGTATGACAGCGATGGCGGAAAACTTGAAACAGAAATATACCGATCCTGTGACTGGAGAGTCGGTGATTCGCAATATTCTTACCAGTGTGGGCTGGCGGGCGGGTCGCAAACCGCGCAATGGGAATCCAGAGTTGGGGCAGGTGAGTCTTGAGCTGATGCCGCCTGAAGAGCGCACATTGTCGATCACGACAACAGAGCTAGTCAAAGAGTGGCGAGAGTCTATTGGTTCTGTTGCAGGAGCCAAAGAGCTTAACTACCGTGCTGAGATTGGCCGTGGGGGCGATCCTATCAATATACAGTTGATGGGGCAGGATTTTGCGGTGTTGAGCAAGATTACCTTGGCCGTAAAAGCGCAACTAAGACAGTACGATGGAGTGTTTGATATTCAGGATACCTTTGAACAGGGACAACCTGAAATTACGCTGGCTATTCGTCCAGAGGCTGAACTTTTGGGGTTATCTTCGGCTGATCTTGGGCGGCAGGTGCGACAGGCTTTTTTTGGTGCAGAGGCGCAACGCATTCAGCGGGGGCGCGATGATGTGCGTGTCATGGTGCGCTACCCACGCGAAGAGCGCCGTTCATTGGCGACGTTGGATTCCATGCGCATTCGCACACCTGATGGGCAAGAGGTGCCTATCGGCAATGTGACTGATATCAAGATGGGAAAGGGGTTCTCCAAGATTCGTCGAATAGATCGTCAGCGGGCTGTTAATGTGACAGCTGATGCAGACAGGGAGCGCATAAATATTCCGCAGGTAACACGAGAGTTGCGGCTGTTTTTGGATCAGCTACTGCAACAATACCCCGGTGTTCGGTACAGCTTTGAGGGGGAGTTGCGGGAGCAGCGTGAATCCTTTGGTAGCCTGATCTATGGCATCCTGTTTGTCTTTTTTAGTGTCTATGTGCTGCTTGCTATCCCGTTGCGCTCCTACCTACAGCCGCTGATTATCCTGATGGTCATTCCGTTCAGCCTGGTGGGTGCTATTTTTGGTCATGCATTATTGGGGATGAATATCAGCTTGCTCAGCATTATGGGCATGTTGGCGCTGGCGGGTGTGGTAGTCAATGATAGCTTGGTGTTGGTTGATTGGATTAATCGGCAACGTCGGGAAGGTATGGCTGTATCTGAAGCCGTGCGTAGCGCGGGTATTGCACGTTTTCGCCCGATTCTACTCACCTCCCTGACCACCTTCTTTGGCTTGGCTCCCCTGCTATTGGAAAAGAGCACCCAAGCTCAGTTTCTTGTGCCGATGGCGGTCTCATTAGGCTTTGGCATCTTGTATGCGACCTTGCTGAGTCTGATTTTAGTGCCCGCAGGTTATTTAGTGCTGGAGGATTTAAAAGGCTGGTGTAGCTTAGGCGAGAAGGTAGGTGTAGATAAAAAAGAAATTTAAACTTTAGAGACTATATGCGGTGTGCTGGATAAGCTAATGGTACCGAGGGTCGGACTTGAACCGACAAGGCCGTGAAGCCGGTGGATTTTGAATCCACTGTGTTTACCAATTTCACCACCCCGGCACGAGGAGGGGTAAGTATATCCATTTCTCTGCTCATGGCAACAACTAGGTGTGTGATAATATCCTTCCTCATGAGACGTGCTGATTTTTCCTATGAATTACCTGAAGAGCTGATTGCCCAACATCCAACGGGAGAGCGCGGTGATAGCCGTATGCTCTGCCTGGATGGTGACACAGGCCTATGGGTAGACCGTAACTTTTCTGATCTTCCGAGCCTGCTGCAACCAGGTGATCTGTTGGTGTTTAATAATACACAGGTGATGCCCGCCAGAATGTACGGGCATAAAGCGACAGGTGGAAAGGTGGAGATTCTACTTGAGCGTATCTTGGAGCCTCATCGTGCAATGGCGCATATCCGCGCCTCAAAATCCCCAAAACCAGGGGGTAAGATCGTCGTTGGGAAGCATAAAATTCAGGTTGTAGATCGTACTGAGAGCTTATTTGAGCTTATCTCCCCAGAAATTAGTTTTATTGATCTGATGCAGCAGGAGGGACATATGCCCCTTCCTCCCTACATTAATCGAAAAGATGAAGCGTTTGATCAAGAGCGCTACCAAACTGTTTATGCCGACAGATTAGGTGCAGTAGCGGCTCCGACAGCGGGTTTGCATTTTGATGAAAGCATGTTGGAGAAGCTAACAAATCTTGGCATTGAGAGTGCCTGGGTCACATTGCATGTGGGGGCTGGAACCTTCCAGCCTGTGCGAGCTGATCGCTTGGAAGATCATGTTATGCATAGTGAATATGTTGAGGTAGGTGCAGATGTTTGTGCCAAGGTTAGCGCGGCAAAAAAGCGGGGAGGGCGAGTTATCGCCGTTGGCACAACCAGTGTACGTAGCTTGGAATCTGCTGCTGCGGAAACAGGAAAGTTAGCACCTTTCCAGGGCGATACCTGTTTATTTATTACACCGGGCTACTCATTCCAATGTGTTGATGCTTTAGTGACCAACTTCCATCTATCTGAATCAACACTGCTTATGTTAGTTTCAGCTTTTGCGGGTTATGAAGAGGTGAAGGCAGCCTATCAGCATGCTGTTGCACAGCGTTATCGTTTCTTTAGTTATGGCGATGCCATGTTTTTAAGCAAAAAAAAGCGCGGCATTAGGTATGCCGCACAAAAGTAAGTACGAGGATTAAGAATCAGGAGGAAATCATGAAACTAACTGTACTGAGATTGAGTATAGTAAATCCTTACTGATTTTGTCAAGTAAAAAACCATGAAGAACACACAGGTATTGAAGAGGTAATGAATGCGTAGCATAACCAACGGTAATGGAAGGAAAAATGCAATTTAAGTGTCTGGCTACAGAGGGTCTTGCGCGGCGAGGGCGTTTGACTTTTCCTCGAGGAGTGATTGAAACCCCAGCCTTCATGCCGGTAGGTACCTATGGCACAGTAAAGGCCATGACCCCTGAAGAGCTTGAGGGGAGTGGCGCTGAGATTATTTTAGGAAATACCTTTCATTTGATGTTACGGCCAGGAACCGACGTGATTGCTGCACATGGATCGCTGCATGGTTTTATGCATTGGGATCGTCCCATCCTGACCGATTCTGGTGGTTTCCAGGTTTTTAGCCTGGGGGATCTGCGAAAAATAACTGAGCAGGGTGTGGCCTTTCGCTCCCCTATTGATGGCAGTAAGGTCTTCATGGGGCCTGAAGAGTCAATGGAGGTTCAGCGCAAACTGGGATCAGATATCGTCATGGTATTTGATGAATGCACACCTTATCCTGCTACAGAAGATGAAGTAGAGCGTTCTATGCAGCTCTCATTGCGCTGGGCCAAACGCAGCAAAGAGGCGCATGGAGATAGCGCGTCTGCACTCTTTGGCATCGTGCAGGGCGGTGTTTTTGAGCACTTACGCCAAGCCTCCCTGAATGGGCTAATGGAGATTGGTTTTGATGGCTATGCAGTGGGCGGATTGTCAGTAGGGGAGCCACCGGAGGATAGATGGCGTGTGTTAGATTTTCTTGGCCATCAATTGCCTGCGGACAGGCCGCACTATCTTATGGGGGTTGGCACGCCAGAAGATATTGTAGAGGCCGTGCAGCGGGGTATTGATATGTTTGATTGCGTCATGCCGACGCGTAATGCTCGGAACGGGCATCTTTTTACACATACAGGCGTTGTGCGTGTCAGAAATGCAACGCATCGTTTGAGTGATGAGCCGGTGGATTCTCGCTGTGATTGCTATACCTGTAAAAACTACAGCCGAGGTTATCTACGGCACTTAGCTAAATGTAATGAGATCTTAGGTGCCCGATTGAATACGATTCACAATCTTCACTATTACCAAAGTTTGATGCGAGGGTTGCGTCAAGCTATTGAAAATGAGGGGTTGGATGAGTTTGTGCGTGAGTTTTACGCTTTACGTAATTAATTGTGGCATAATCCTTCGCTTCGTGAATTCTTGAGAGTGGGGAAAGTACTAATATGAGTTTCTTTATTTCTGATGCTATGGCTGAAGCTGCAGCCGCCACGTCTGCCCCAGGCCAGATGGGCTTCGAAAGCCTAATATTTCCACTGGGCTTGATTGCTTTGCTCTATTTTTTCATGATCAGGCCGCAACTAAAGCGCCAAAAAGAGCACAAAAAACTGGTGGAATCCATTGGCAAAGGTGATGAGGTTCAGACTGAGGGTGGCATTCTTGGCAAGGTAACCGGAATTGGTGAAAACTATGCGCTGGTTGAGATCGCCAAAGGTGTTGAGGTTAAGATTAGGCGTCACTCTATCTTAGGTGTTATGCCAAAAGGCACGATAAAAGAGCTATAAGCAGCCAGTCTGCCTGAAAGCCTCTTTGTTGAGCGATCTAAATTTTGATTATCATCAAATAACAATAAATTGCGGTAAAGGCCGAAGAGTTAATCTTTAAAAAAATCATGAATCGATATCCAATCTGGAAGAACCTCTTGGTTCTTATAGTTGTCCTGACGGGGGCTTTCTATGCAATGCCTAACCTGTTTGATCAGGATCCTTCAATGGAAGTTGCTGGTACACGGCGAGCAAAGGTAGATCAAGGCACAGTGGCCACGGTGCGGGATGCACTAAAAACTGCTGGCGTTGAGGTCAAATCACTGGACTTTTCTGGCACTAAGCTGCTGCTGCGGTTTCATGATCCTGAGTCTCAGTTGAGAGCTAAAGATGTGTTGGATGAGACGCTGGGTGATGATTTTAATCGGGCTTTAACGCTTTCAACTGACCTGCCTGGTTGGCTTCGTGCCATGAATGCTATGCCAATGAACCTTGGTTTAGATCTGCGCGGCGGTATCCACGTCCTGATTGATGTTGATATGGATGCAGCAGTAAAACAGGCAACAGAGCGCTATTCTGGTGACATTCGCACGTTACTGCGAAACGAAAAGCTGCGTTACGTAACGATCTCCAAAGATGAGACCTCTATCAGCGTTAAATTTCGTCATGCTGCTGTGCGGGATAAGGCGCTCAGTGCAATTGCCAATGAATTTCGCGATCTGACGGTTGCCGCTAAAGATGATATTGATAGCTTTTTTGCGGTAGCTAAATTGGGCAAAACAGTACAGCTAGAGGTGCGTAAGTTCGCTCTAGATCAAAATATAACCACGCTGCGCAATCGTGTAAATGCATTGGGTGTGGCTGAACCCGTTATTCAACAGCAGGGGCAGCATCGCATTGTGGTGCAGCTCCCTGGCGTACAAGATCCCGCTCGAATTAAAGACATGCTCAGT
>JAJRWL010000036.1 GCA_024276875.1 Gammaproteobacteria bacterium | reverse complement strand
CGATCAATCAAATTGCCAACTGCACCACCAATAATTAGACTTAACGAAACAGCAACCAGGCGTTCGTTCGTTTCAAGTTTTATCAGCCATACTGTAAGGCTAACGGCAGCCAGAGAGGCTATTGCGACAAAGAACCAGCGCTGCCACCCCTCCTGATCACTCAAAAAACTAAAGGCTGCACCCGAATTAAACATCAGGGTCAAATCAAAATAGGGTGAAAATGGTATCGACTGGTAGTGCGCAAGAGAGGCCAACGCCCACTGTTTAGTGAGCAGATCCAAGCCAATAATGGCAACCGAAAGCCATAGCCAATGCCGCATGGTTTTAGGCAAATCGACGAACCTCGCCTGATCCCACTACATTTTCCACACAGCGGCTGCAAAGTTCAGGGTGATCTGCATCGCTTCCCACATCACGCTGGTGATGCCAGCAACGGCTGCACTTCTCATGCTTTGATGGTGTGATAACCACTGATAATTCAGCAATATCCGTAGCAACAGCATTTTTCGGCTGCTCTAATTTTGTATGTAATCGTGCATAAGAGGTGATGAATACAAAATGCAGTTCATCCCCCAGTGCTGCCAATTGCTGATGGAGCCTCTCATCACAATAGAGGTCCACCTCTGCATTCAATGCAGAACCAATGGTTCCTGCCTTGCGCGCCTCTTCTAAATGTTTGCTCACCGCAGAACGAACCGCGATTACCTCATCCCAAAAGCCCTGATCAAAGTTACCGCCCTCGTCCAGTGCAAATAGGCCGTCATACCAAGTCTCCAAAAAGACCGCTTCGCCTCGTTCACCCGGGATATGTTCCCAGATCTCATCGGCTGTAAAGCTAAGAATCGGTGCTAACCAACGTACCAACGCCTCAATAATATGATACATAGCTGTCTGTGCAGAGCGTCGACCCAGGCTATCAGCTTGGGTCGTGTATTGCCGATCTTTGATGATATCAAGATAGAACCCCCCCAGCTCTGTGGTACAAAATCTCTGTATCTTTTGATAGATAAGGTGGAACTGGTAGTCACGGTAGGCTGCCACAATCTCCTCTTGCAGCTGTAGGGCACGATCAACCGCCCAACGGTCTAGTGCCAGCATCGATTCTGGCGCTACCTTGTGTTGTGTGGGATCAAAACCATCCAGGTTAGCCAGTAGAAAGCGAGCCGTATTTCGAATACGACGGTAGACATCTGTGGTGCGTTTGAGAATCTCATCTGAGACTGTCATCTCATAGCGATAATCACTACCGGCCACCCACAAGCGAATAATGTCTGCCCCCAGATTTTTGATTACCTTTTGTGGTGCAACCACATTGCCCACTGATTTAGACATCTTGCGGCCATTGGCATCGACGGTAAATCCGTGGGTCAGCACCTGCTTATAAGGAGCCTGACCCGATACCCCAATCGAGGTCAGCAGGGAGGATTGAAACCAACCCCGATGCTGATCTGATCCCTCAAGATAGAGATCCGCCGGAAAAGCCAGTGCCTCACGCCGTTTCAGCACACAGGCATGGGTCACGCCCGAGTCAAACCAGACATCCAAGGTATCGCTCACCTTATCGTAATCGGCTGCTTCATCACCCAATAGATCTTCTGCCTTCAGTTGGAACCAGGCTTCAATACCCTCAGCCTCGACCAACTTGGCAACGGTTTCAATCAACCGCGGGGTCTCTGGGTGCAGCTCACTGGTGACCTTGTGTGCAAACAGGGCAATCGGCACACCCCAGGTACGTTGGCGAGAGATACACCAATCAGGGCGACCCTCAACCATACCCTCAATGCGCGCCTTACCCCAATCTGGAATCCACTCAACCTGGTCGATATCCCGTTTCGCTGTCTCGCGCAAACCCTGCTGATCCATGCTGATAAACCACTGCGGTGTGGCGCGGAAGATAATGGGGGTTTTATGTCGCCAGCAATGCGGGTAGCTATGGTTTAGCCGCTCTTCATGCAGCAGCGCCCCTTTGGTTTTAAGCACCTCGATCACATGTTCATTGGCTTGAAAGACATGCTCACCCGCAAACAGCTCTGTGCCTTCAAGAAAACAGCCATTGCCACCGACGGGATTATCCACTGGCAAGTTATAACGCGCACCGACCACATAATCATCCAAACCATGGCCTGGAGCCGTGTGTACAGCACCTGTACCGGCTTCCAGTGTGACGTGATCACCCAGAATGACAGGGACTTCCCGCTGATAGAAAGGGTGTTGCAGTTTCAGTCCCTCAAATACTTCACCATTAGCATAGCCAACCACGTGATACTGCTCAATGCCATAGCGTGCCATTACATCCTTCAGCATCGCATCAGCAATAATCAGACGCTCAATGCCCCGCGGCCCTTCACACTCTACAACCGCATATTCCAGTTCAGGGTTCAGTGCTACCGCCTGGTTGGCAGGGAGTGTCCAGGGAGTGGTTGTCCAAATTACAAATGAGATGGGCGCACCTTCGTGGCCACTGCGCACATGCTGGCAACGAGAGAGCAACGCCTCTTCATCCAACACGGCAAAACGGACATCAATGACAAAGGAGTCCTTATCTTTGTACTCCACCTCAGCTTCCGCCAGTGCGGAGCCACAATCGGTACACCAGTGAACAGGCTTGAAACCCTTCTGCACATGGCCATTCTCTACAATGCGCCCCAGTGCGCGAATGATGTCAGCCTCAAAATGGTAATCCATAGTGAGGTAGGGATTATCCCAATCACCGGTCACGCCCAACCGCTTCAAATCGGTGCGTTGCTTATCAACCTGCTTTCCCGCATAGATACGACAGGCCTTGCGAAATTCAGCGGCGGTCAGTTTATGCCCCGGCTTACCTGCCTTCTTCTCTACCTGTAGTTCAATCGGTAGGCCGTGGCAATCCCACCCAGGGACATAAGGGGCATCGAAGCCATCCAAGCCACGGCTTTTGACAATAATATCCTTGAGCACCTTGTTGACCGCATGGCCGATATGAATCTCGCCATTAGCATAAGGGGGGCCATCATGCAGAATAAACTTGGGGCGGCCATTTGCCACTTCTCGCTGTCGGGCATAAAGATCCATCTCCTCCCACCGTTTGAGTCGCTGTGGCTCCCGTTGTGCCAAATTCCCTTTCATTGGGAAGGCCGTTTTAGGGAGATTGAGGGTGCTCTTATAGTCTGTCACTGTGCCTGCCTATCGTCTTAATCTAATCTTAAAATTTATGTCTCTGCCGGAAGCACACCGAGAATCTTCCTCGCCGCATGTGCATCACGTTCAATCTGTTTTCGCAGTTGCTCAAATGAATCAAAGCGCTTTTCATCCCGCAACCGTTTACAAAATTCCACTTCCAGGTGTCTACCGTAGATCTCCTGTGAAAAATCAAACAGGTGCACCTCAAGCAGATAGCGCCGATCACCCTCTACCGTTGGTTGATTGCCAATATTGGCCACACCAGGAACCGGCTGATCACCCAAACCATGTGCCTGCACCGCAAACACACCATGTAGCGGGGTGGCCTTACGATGCAGACCAATATTAGCGGTGGGAAAACCGATACTGCGTCCCCGCTGATCGCCATAAACCACCCGGCCACAGATACGGTAGGGTCGTCCCAGGCAGCACCCCGCCAGCGCCAGATCACCACGCGCCAATGCCTCTCGGATGCGGGTACTACTGATGCGTTCGTCACCAACCATCACCGTATCCATGCTATCAACGCCAAAGCCATGCTGCACTCCAGCCTTACGTAGTAGCTTTATATCACCTACGCGACCCTGACCAAAACGGAAATCATCACCCACCAGCAAATAACGTATGCCAAGGCCGGTAATCAGCGCCTGTTGAATAAATTCATCCGCCGTCATTGCTGAGAGTTTAGTATTGAATTCAAGCAACATAACGCGCTGAATACCCGCCTGCTCCAATACACTCAACTTCTCACGCAACCGAGTAAGACGCGCAGGCGCAGCCTGCGGACAGAAGAACTCTAATGGATGCGGCTCAAAACTGATAACCGTTGCAGGAACACCCAGCCGTGCTGCCTCTCGTTGCAGGTGCTTAAAAACCGCCTGATGCCCCAGGTGCGCACCATCAAAATTACCAATGGTAGCAACACAACCTCGGTGTTCTGGGCGAAGATTATGAAACCCACGAATGACCTGCATAAATGCCTTTAGTGTTCACTAAAAAAACGTGTGAGTATAACCTGAATTCTGGCGTAATATTGGAACCTTAATAAATCATTCATGATCTTTAAGCCCACTTAAGTCACCCACTCTATCGCTACCCATGAAGACAAATCAGATTAAACAGCTCACCCTGCCCGTGAGAGGCATGACCTGCGCCGCCTGCTCTGCTCGTTTAGAGAGGGTGATCAACCGTCGCACTGGCGTTCAGCAAGCAGCGGTGAATCTTGCCAGCGAGTCAATGACGCTCAACTTTGACACAACAGAACTGAGCGAAAAGGCGATCATTGCAGCCATCGGCAAGGCGGGGTTCTCTGTGCCCATGGAGACCATACCGCTCGCCATTAAAGGCATGACTTGCGCCGCCTGCTCTGCTCGATTAGAGAAGCTATTGTCACGCGCCAGTGGGGTAGCATCTGCCTCTGTCAATCTGGCCACTGAGCAGGCCAATATTATGGTTCCAACCGGAACCCTTCCACAGGCTGAGCTAATCGCCATCATCCGCAAAGCAGGGTTTGATGCGACACCGATCAAATCAACAGCGGAGCAACTGGCTGAAGAGGAACGGCTAAACAAGGCATTGGACAAAAAAGAGTTTATGCATGTCATGCTGGCTGCCATGCTGACACTGCCACTGGTGCTCCCCATGTTGCTGATGCCCTTTAGCATCCACCTTGAGCTGCCCGCCTGGCTACAACTCATTATCGCTACACCCGTGCAGTTCTGGCTGGGTGCTCGCTTTTATGAGGGAGCCTACAAATCCCTGCGAGCGGGGGCAGGCAACATGGATCTGCTGGTGGTGATGGGCACATCGGCTGCCTGGGGGCTGAGCACCTGGGTGACCCTGTTCCCTAATGGCGCTGCGGGGAGTTATCTCTATTTTGAAAGCTCCGCCATGATTATCACCCTGATTCTATTTGGCAAATGGATGGAGCGACGCGCCCGCCGCAGTGCTGGAGCTGCCATTCGTGCACTCATGGATCTGCGCCCCGCTTCAGCACGCGTAGAACGCAATGGCAGCATCATTGAGACATCCGTTGAGAGCATACAGCCGGATGAGATTGTCATCATCCGACCCGGTGAGCGAGTTCCCGTAGATGGCATTATTGTAGAAGGTATCAGCCAGCTGGATGAATCACTCATCACCGGTGAGAGCCTGCCCGTTAACCGAGAAATAGGCGATCCCATCACCGGCGCATCCATCAATGGTGAAGGGCTATTGCGCATTCGTACCACCACGATAGGCACTGAATCAACCCTGGCGCGCATCATTCGATTGGTAGAAAGCGCCCAGGCCAGCAAGGCTCCCATCCAACATCTGGTGGATCAGATCTCCGCCATCTTTGTACCTGTTGTGGTAGCGATTGCCACACTCACCTTTATCAGCTGGGCATTGATTGACAGCTCACTACAAACCGCCTTTTTGGCCTCGATCTCAGTGCTGGTTATTGCCTGCCCCTGCGCCCTGGGTCTGGCCACACCTACCGCTATTATGGTGGGCACGGGGATGGCCGCCAAACATGGCATACTCATTAAAGATGCCGAAGCACTCGAGCACGCCTACAAGGTTGACACACTGGTATTTGATAAAACCGGAACCCTCACCGAGGGGCATCCAGCGGTGGATCAGATCATCGCTTTTAACCATCAACCCGACCAACTATTACAGCGGGTCGCCTCAGCCCAGCAGGGCAGTGAGCACCCTCTGGCCCAAGCAGTATTACGACATGCAAACAATAAAAAGATAGCGCTGCTACCAGTGAGCGATTTCTCTGCCCTACCAGGGCGTGGATTACAAGCCCGCATTGGAGAACAGCAGTTGCTCATCGGCAACCGTCGTCTGATGCTGGAGCAGGGGGTTGATCCATCCACCTTTCCCCAACCGGCTGAAGCAGAGAATCAAACCATGATGTGGCTGGCAGAAAAGCAGGATACCGTGCAACTACTGGGCTATATCTCTGTCACTGACCCCATCAAAGCCAATGCCCGACAGGCCATCACTGAACTCAAGGCACTGGGAATAGAGCCTGTCATGCTGACCGGTGACAACCAACAGGTTGCCCATAGGGTTGCGGCTCATCTTGGAATAGAGCAAGTCATAGCTGAAGTACTACCTGAAGATAAAGAGTCGCAGATCCAGCAGCTTAAATCACAAGGCAAAACCGTCGCAATGGTGGGGGATGGGATCAATGATGCCCCCGCCCTGGCCGCGGCCGATATTGGTATGGCAATGGGGACTGGAACCGATGTCGCCATGCACACCGCAGGGATCACACTGATGCACGGCAACCCCACCCTGGTTGCCGAGGCGCTCAGCATATCCCGCGCTACCCGTAGCAAAATCCGGCAAAATCTTTTCTGGGCACTGATCTATAATTTAGTGGCCATCCCATTGGCTGCTTTTGGCCTGCTAAATCCCGTTATTGCGGGGGCAGCCATGGCGATGTCATCCGTCAGCGTCGTATCCAACTCCCTGCTGCTGAGGCGATGGGGAATAAAATAGATTGATTACAGGAACAGATAAAATGCTCAAGACCTACCAAGTAGAAGGCATGACCTGTTGCGGCTGCTCAAGCGCCGTTGAAAAGGCACTAAAGGAAGCACTTCCTGGCGCAACCATTGATGTCAATGTGGCTGCGAACGAAGTATCCATTGAGCCAAGCCATGATGATGAACTGGTTAAAACCGTCATTGAAGAGGCTGGCTTTGATTATGGCGGCCCACTTTAGTTAGTGATTGTGTGCAAGTCATACTGATTGGGATCAACCTGCTTCCTGACTCTTATCTATCTAGCCATAACAGTTAAATAGCGGCATTTATGATCAAAAGTAACATTTAGGCAAACCCGCCAATCTGCTGACGGCAACAACATCCAGCCCAAAATCTTGCATTTGATTCTATCCTACCTCTTTTAGCGATTATGGTAACGATTGAGATCAAACAATCCTGACATAACCGGTTTGTTACGTACCAACTCATCCTGAAACCAGTCAGCTAACGCCCAAAATTCGGGGTTGGTGCGCCTTACACCGTACTGATCAACAAACTTTTCATAATCATCACGGTTACGAATAGAGGCACAAAGCTGGGTGAACACTTCAATCTCTGACTGCGCCACTGAGAAAAAGAAGTTGGGATAGGAGCCTTCCAGCCACTTCACCACGGTCATCGTATCCCGCTCAATATCTGCGCGCTCCCGTTCATGCTCATCTGCCAGAAAAGAGGTGACATTCTTGTACGCTTTATTACGAATCAAGGTGTAGGCCAGATCCTGCTTTGGGTTATCCATCCTGACACGCACAAAGGCGACATCAGGAAAGGCATGCAGGTCTGCACCCTGCAACTGGGCAATCTGATCCATGGCATAATCCGCGTGAACTTCGGCCATATCTGATAGTGGCTCGTTACAATTAGCATGGCCACAACGATTCATAGCTTCTGCTTGTTGGGTAACACGGGCTAGCCTGCCCATCATGTGCTGATAAAGCTCTTGCTGCGGATCATTACTCTGGTAACGACTGACAGCCTCGGTGCTTAACCACTCCTGCGGTGAAGAAAAGAGTTTTTCAATACTGCTGCGCTGACCAATGTACCAGGTATCACGTATTGCCTTCCGCCGGTTTACCGGCAGGAAGGCGAGAAAGCTATCCTCACCCTCCATGCGTAGAAAATCCATGTAGATTCGGGTACTCATGCGATGCCCCAGGTTGCCATAGATATTGAACCCAGCCACCAACAGGTAGTGGATGCGCTCAAACAGCGGATAATCAATGACCCAGGTGGTCTCTGGATTTTCACCCAGCAACCCGTAGGCGACTGAGCCACTATCAAAATGACGGAAAACAGTCAGTGCTGCATTGGGGTTTTTGCCATCACCATCCCAGATAAAATTCATGGCATGATGCAGGTCATGTGTGCCAATACTCTTGAACCAAGCCTGCTTGCTTTCCATATAGTGCCGCTGCCCTTTCCAGTAATCGGTCCAGATACGAACCAACTCCAGATTGCTCCCCCCATCAGCGGGAAGCTGTAGCTCATCGGCCATTTTTTTGATGAACGCAGCATCATTGGTAATAATTGGCTGGTTTGGATCAAAGAACATAACCCAGAAGCGATCTTCAATAACATCCAGGGCAATCTGCCCTCGACAGACCGGCCCTTTGATGAAACCTTCGATCAAAAAGCGTGCCTCATCCAGCAGAAAGCGGTAGCGCGATATTGCCGGTATGGCGGCAAACATCTTGAACGGGTTAGAGGCCATCTCTGGCTCGTAGGATGGCCGTTCAGACACAGCATAGTCAGGGTCGAGAAACAGTGTGCGAAAGCGCTGCATACGTTGATCAGAAAACTCATAGACAATATGATTCTTGGCCACGATGGTGGGCTGATAGCGCAGCAGCCGGTAGTAAAATGACGCACGGCCTGGGTCATCATAGGGGCGTAGTGTTGCAATCTCATCAACCCTCTCACCTGCGGGTGTGCTAGAGCGCACTAGGCGATAAAACTCACGCGCCGGTGATCCGGCAAAATGGATGTGCGCATGAAACAGATGCTCATAAAGATAGCGACTGACCAGCTGTTGTTTATTGGAGGGCTGGTTTAAAAAATCCTCCCACTGTTTGATTTGCGGCAGCAGTACAATGGAAGAGCCAGGAGGTGGCGGTACTTGTGAACCCTGCGCCAGCCATGAAACCAGGGTTTGCTGCTCCTGCTGTGACAGATTTGGCATCGCATAGGGCATGCCCCACAGGGGGTGCTTACGAGCATAATCTCCCACTTTTTCCAGCGTTGTACAGCTCTGCTTGCGATCAAGCCCCAGGGTAAAACTTTCCGGCAGCAACCCCCCCTCAGGTTGTGGATGCTGCTGTTTCAAGCGCAGCAGATGGTACAGCACCGAATTTTTTAGATTATTCTCAGGTGTAGCCTCTGCCTCATTGAGTACCGAAGTAAATCCACGAGAACGCCACTCTGTGGTGCTCTTTGCATCCACAAACAGGCGTGTTGGCGGCATAGATGCAATACGCCGAGGATTGTAAATACTCTTTTCAGAGGCTCCTCGCCGCAGACCTTCAATGGAGGAGAGTTTCATCTGGCAAGGGGCATCATAACAGCCATGGCAGACGACACAGCGCCGATCCAAAATAAATT
>JAJRWL010000035.1 GCA_024276875.1 Gammaproteobacteria bacterium | reverse complement strand
TTATGCCAACACCCAAAAACTAACGCAAAAATTGAGCACAATTGAAGGTGTTGCTCCGCTCTTTAATCGGCCGGTTTTTCACGAGCAGGTATTGCGCCTCCCTATCTCGGCGGATGGTGTATTGGATCAACTCTCTGCGTTGGATCTATTGGGCGGGCTGGATCTGAGCCGTGATTACCCCGAGTTGGGCGATGCCATCCTGGTCTGTGCCACGGAGAAGCGCACTGAGCCAGAGATGGATGATTTCCAGCAGAAACTACAGATGATTTTAACATGCTGATCTATCAACAATCCCGCACAGGACGACGTGCCGCTGCCCAGGCACCCTTACAAAAGGCTGAACTTTCTGGCATCCCAGAGCGCTTTCTTCGCAAGCAGCGCGCTGATCTGCCAGAGGTCTCAGAGATGCAGGCGGTGCGTCACTACACGCGGCTGTCGCAGCAGAATTTTTCTATCGACACCCAGTTCTATCCACTGGGTTCCTGCACCATGAAATATAACCCCAGGGGCTGTAACTCCCTGGCGATGTTGCCCAATCTTTTAGCGCGTCATCCAGAAGCCCCTGCCGATCATAGCCAAGGCTTCATGGCCTGCATGTATGAGTTGCAGGAGATGCTGAAAGAGGTGACAGGGATGCAGGCCGTCTCGCTCAGCCCTGCCGCAGGTGCTCAGGGTGAGTTTGCTGGGGTGGCGATGATCCGCGCCTACCACGATGCCCGTGGTGATGATGCGCGCACTGAAATTTTAGTGCCTGATGCCGCCCATGGAACCAATCCCGCTTCGGCCGTGATGTGCGGCTACAAGGTGCGAGAGATCCCCAGTGGAGCAGACGGCGATGTAGATGTTGAGGCACTGCGTCAGATTATTGGGCCACAGACAGCGGGCATTATGCTGACCAACCCCTCCACTCTGGGTGTGTTTGATCGCAAGATTGAAGAGATCGCCAGCCTGGTGCATGAGGCGGGGGGGCTGCTCTATTACGATGGTGCCAATCTCAACGCAATTTTAGGCAAGGTACGACCCGGTGATATGGGGTTTGATGTTATCCATGTCAACCTGCATAAAACCTTCTCTACCCCGCACGGTGGCGGCGGGCCGGGTGCGGGCCCCGTAGGCGTAAGTAAGCGCTTGCAACCCTACCTGCCTGTGCCCATGGTGGCGCACAATGGTGAGCAGTATCACTGGCTGACAGAGGCCGATTGCCCAGAGAGTATCGGTCGTTTGTCGGCCTTTGCCGGTAATGCGGGTATTCTGCTGCGTGCCTATATCTATGCCCGTATGTTGGGTGGTGAAGGGATGGAACGGGTAGCCGAATATTCGGTATTAAATGCCAATTATATGTTGAAGCGGCTCACCGATGCCGGTTTTGATGCGGCCTACCCTGATCGACGTGCCACCCATGAATTCATCCTGACGTTACAGAAGCAGGCCAAACAGCTGGGGGTGAACACCATGGATTTTGCCAAACGACTGCTGGATTATGGCTACCATGCGCCCACCACCTATTTCCCATTATTGATCCCCGAGTGCCTGCTGATTGAACCGACGGAGACGGAAACCCGTGAGGAGTTGGATGGTTTTATCGATGCCCTCTGTTGCATCAAACAAGAGGCAGAGGAGCATCCAGAACAAGTAAAGAGCGCGCCTCATAATCTGCCGGTAAAACGACTGGATGATGTGCGGGCAGCACGCGAATTGGATCTGGCCTGGAAGTCAGATAACCGTTAATCACAATTAAATTTAAATTTAGGAAAATATAATGTCAGCACTGATCTGTGGTTCCTTCGCCTTTGATACCATCATGGTGTTTCAAGATAAGTTCAAAAATCACATCCTGCCTGAGCAGGTGCATATTTTAAATGTCTCTTTTTTAGTGCCTGAACTGCGGCGTGAGTTTGGTGGCTGTGCGGGAAATATCGTCTATAACCTGGGATTGTTGGGTGGGGAAGGCAAGGCAATGGGGACGGTAGGCACAGATTTTGCGCCCTATGCAGATTGGATGCGGTCACAGGGCATGAGCCTCGATTGCATTCAAGTGATTGAAAATAGCTACACGGCTCAGGCCTATATCACCACAGATCAGGATGATAATCAGATCACCGCCTTTCACCCAGGAGCCATGAATTTTGCCCATCAGAATAAGGTATCAGATGCGCAGGGATGCACCATTGGATTGGTCTCCCCTGATGGTCGACAAGGGATGATTGAGCATGCCGAGCAATTTGTTGAAGCTGGTGTGCCGTTTATTTTTGATCCCGGCCAGGGGATGCCGATGTTTGACGGTGATGATCTGATGCGCTTTGCAGAACAGGCCGATTGGTTGGCCTTCAATGATTATGAGTGGCAGCTGATGCAGGATCGCACGGGCAAATCTGCTGAAGAGCTGGCTCAACGGGTGCAGGCCGTTATTGTGACGCGGGGGGGTAAAGGCTCCACTATCTACACGAAGGATAAAACCTATGATATTCCCCCAGCCTCCATCAGCGCAGTAAAAGACCCCACCGGTTGCGGTGATGCTTACCGTGCGGGGCTGCTTTATGGGTTGATGAATAATCTGAATTGGGATATCACAGGGCGTATTGCTGGGTTGATGGGGGCGATCAAGATTGAGCAGGCAGGCACGCAGAACCATACATTCAAACTCGATGAATTCAAGACGCGCTATGAGTCCGCTTATGGCTGCACTTTTTTAGGATAAGCCGATGAGTGGGCACTTTAATGAGGCGGGATTTGTAGCACTCAATATCGCAGTATTGACCATCTCTGACACGCGAACAGAAGAGACCGATAAATCAGGGTTTATCCTCAAAGAGCGGGCAGAAGCGGCGGGGCATCATGTGGTGGAAAAGGCGATTGTAAAGGATGATATCTACGACATGCGTGCCATCTTCTCCCGCTGGATTGCCGATCCTGATGTGCATGTTGTGATTAGCACCGGTGGCACCGGCATCACAGGGCGCGACAGCACCCCAGAGGCGATCGCCCCTTTGCTGGAGAAATCCATCGAGGGGTTTGGTGAGCTGTTTCGCAACATCTCTTTGGCAGAGATCGGCCCCTCTGCCATTCAGTCACGCGCGATTGCGGGGTTGACCAATCAGACGCTCATCTTCTGCGTGCCTGGCTCCAGTGGTGCCTGCAAAACCGTATGGGACAAGATTTTGAAAAGCCAGTTGGATCACCGTACCCACCCCTGTAATTTTGCCCAGATGTTTCGTGCCTAAAGCCTCACACAGAGAGCTTTAAGCCAGATCATCTACCGCTACATGATAGGTTGGATCCTCAATCACATTGACCTCAACCAGGTTGCCGGCTTTATGCAGCAGCTTGCGACATTCAGGGCTTAGGTGTCTGAGGTGTAGTTTTTTGCCTGCATTGAGGTAACGCTCGGCCAGGTTGTCGATAGCCTCCAGTCCGGAGTGATCGCCCACCCGTGAATGCTGAAACTCAACAACGACATCATCGGGGTCATTGCGTGGATCAAACAACTCCATAAAGCTGTGTACAGAGCCAAAAAAGAGCGGGCCGTGCAACTCATAAACCTTGGAGCCATTATCTGCAATGTAGGTTTTGACGTTAATGTGCTTGGCATGCTCCCAAGCAAAAACCAGGGCAGATACGATCACCCCAACCACTACCGCAATGGCCAGATCGGTGGCGACGGTTACCCCTGAAACCAGAATTAAAACAAAGGCATCGGAACGGGGAATCTTGCCCATAATGCGAAAGCTCGACCACTCAAAAGTGCCCAGTACGACAATAAACATAACGCCGGTCAATGCCGCCAGTGGAATGTTTTCGATTAGGCTGGAGGCAAACAGGATAAAGGCCAGCAGACAAAGTGCCGCAGTGATACCCGATAGACGACTGCGGCCACCCGCGTTCACATTAATCATGCTTTGGCCAATCATGGCACAGCCACCCATACCGCCAAACATGCCGGTGACAGTATTGGCTACGCCCTGAGCGACACACTCTTTATTGCCGCGCCCACGGGTTTCGGTAATCTCATCGACCAGACTCAGTGTGAGCAGTGATTCAATCAGGCCAATAGCCGCCAGAATAATAGAGTATGGCAGGATAACCCAGAGTGTCTCCAGGGTGAATGGAACAGTAGGAATGTGAAATTCAGGAAAACCGCCAGCAATAGAGGCAAGATCCCCAACGGTGCGCAGATCCAATCCAAGCCCTGTCACCAGGAGTGAAACGATGATAATAGCTGCCAGTGATGAAGGTATGGCCGTAGTAAAACGGGGTAGATAGCGAATAATGGCCATGGTGAGTCCGACCATCGCCAGCATGATCCAGAGTCCGCCACCACTCATCCACTCGGCTTCGCCGCCGTTAATGCTGGCGGTTTGAAAATTACTCAACTGTGCAAGAAAAATAACAATGGCCAGACCATTGACAAAACCCAGCATGACGGGATGTGGCACGATACGGATAAATTTACCCAGGCGCAGTGTTCCCGCTAAAATCTGAAGCAGCCCCATTAGCACCACGGTGGCAAACAGATACTCAACCCCGTGGCTGGCAACCAGATCGACCATGACGACAGCCAAGGCTCCGGTGGCGCCTGATATCATGCCCGGACGACCACCAATTGAGGCAGTAATTAGCCCCACCATAAAGGCGGCATACAGACCAACCAGCGGGTTAACACCTGCAACAAAGGCAAAGGCGATGGCCTCGGGCACCAGCGCCAATGCGACAGTTAAACCTGATAGCAGATCATCCTTAAAACTAGCGGGTCGGTGGGCGCGAAGGAGTTCAAACATTGGAAGGGAGCCTTGATATTTCTTGCCGAAGCAAAAATGCTGCGGATTCTACAGAGTATTGATGAGGGTTCCAATAGCTTTGCCTGATTCCTTTGCAATTCGGGAAACTAATGAATATAAAAGAATTATTTAAGAACAGTTTGCACCCGCCGAAAACAGAGGTGTCGGTGTGTATTTTGCTGATTTTTGCAAAGAACCCCAGATTGATTAGGAGAAAGGAGTTATGAAAAAGTGGCCAGCAATACAGATGCTATCTATAGTGTTTTTTCTTACGGTGATAGTGCAAACTGCGGAAGCAAAGCCAAAGTATATTGGCGCGGCAAAATGTGCAAGCTGTCATAAATCCAATTATCTTGCCTGGAAGACAAGCAGCCATGCCAAGGCGTTTAACTTACTGGAAGCGGGTAAAAGGAAAAAGGCCAAGCGGCTTGCTGGGCTTGATCCCAAGAAGGATTACACCGCCGATAAAAAATGTGTGAAATGCCATGTAACGGGCTACCGTAAAAAAGGGGGGTTTAAGGATATCAAGTCGACACCACAGTTGGCAGGTGTGGGCTGTGAGTCATGCCATGGTGCGGGCAGTAAATATGCGGTGTTGCATGATAAAAAAATGTATGGTTTTGAAAAAAAAGAGGCTACGAATCTTGGCCAGCTGTATGGCGCTGATGATGAGGCCGTTTGTTTGGTGTGCCATGCCCATAAAGATTCACCATTCCATGAAAAACTGGACAATAAATATAAGTTTGATTGGAAGGAAAAACTAAAGGTGCGTAAGGCATATCATCCAAAACCAAAGAAGAAGAGTAGCTTTTCCTTCATGTGAGTGGGTAAGCTTGGCTGAGGCGCTATTTTTAAATAGGAAATGATTAAGTATGAGCTTAATTGAACAATCAATAAAATATCTTAGAGATATGAAGCTCAGTACCAAGTTTATTGGAGCAATATCTATCATTTTGTTGCTGATGACAGTGATGGATATTGCCTTTAATGCGGAAAAAAGCAGAAAAATCACACATGATGCAGTGAAAGAGTGGACCTTCCTATTTGCTGAAAATGTGCGGGTCTCCTTAAATACACTTATGCGCAATGGTGAGATGGATATCCGTTTTTCACTCTTTGAAACCATGCACAAAGAGCTGAGTGGGTTAAAGGATGTCCGTGTTATCAGGAGTCAGCTGACTAATGAGATATTTATGGAGGTTAATAAAAGAAAGATAATACCACCACTTAAAGAGGCGAAACATGCATATGAGAATGAAATATCTGAGTTAAATATAAAGCTGAAAGCAACCGTGGATGAAGATGAAAAAGAGAATTTTCAGGAACAGATAGAGGATCTCACAGATAGTGTTGCAGAAATTAATGAACAGATTGAAGAGGCATCGGCTTTTATTGCAATAGACCCCCGAGAACAACCTAAAGATGATCTGGATAGAGCGGTGCTAGCCACGGGTAAGGCAATCCATCATTTTGATGGTGATAATGCAAGAGTATTAATACCCTACACAGTCAGGAAAGAGGGGTGTTCAGAGGAAGATGGCTGCCATGTATATGCAAAACCTGGGGATGTATTAGGCGCAATCAGCCTTGAATTTTCACTGGAAATGATCAACCAACAAATAAGGGATAATAACATAGAGATGGCAGGCGTATGGCTTATACGTTTTATTGTATTTTTACTGGTTATTATCTTTTTACTGTCATTTATCATCACCAAAAATCTTTATAAAATGCTGGATGTGTTTGACAAAATATCTGAGGGTGACTTTTCTGTACGGGCAGATATAAGAAGTAAGGATGAAATAGGGCTATTAGGCAATGGATTTAATAAAATGGCCGCTTCACTTGAAGAGACAAAGGCCGAACTGGATAAGCGGCTACTTGAAATCTATGCCCTGTATAATGTAAGCAAGACACTGAATACAAGTTTTGAAATTGAGCAAGTGCTTATTCAATTAATAGAAGATATCAGCAAAAATATGGATATTGATCGCATGATGATTCTATTGCCAAACCATCATTTTACCGAGCTTGAGGTGGCCTCATATACAGGTTTTACTAAAGATGAAATTAACCGTGTAAAACCAAATTTGCATGAAGGTATCTACGCGCTAGTTGCATCTGCAGGTATCTGTCGGATTATTGAAAATGTAGATACCGATGCCACGATTACTGAACAGGATATATTCAGCCCAGATATTGGCTCATTGATTGCCGTTCCATTTTTACGGCGCGGTAAAGTACTGGGGCTTATATGCGCCTTTAGAAATCGACCAAAACAGTTTTTATTTTCTGATTTGAAACTGTTTAACAGTGTGGCTGAGCATTTGGCGGTAGCGATGGAAAATGCCCGTCTTTTTGAAAAGACAAAAGAGATGGCAATTACAGATGGTCTCACACATTTATATAACAAAAGATTTATGCTGGATACATTAGAGAGTGAGGCCATGCGTGCAGCAAGATATGGGCATGACCTATCATTCATCATGATGGATATTGATAACTTTAAACACTATAACGATAGCAATGGGCATCCAGCGGGTGATAAGTTACTTAAAGAACTTGCACTAATAATACAAAAAGCAATTAGAAAAACGGACATCGCATGTCGTTATGGTGGAGAGGAGTTTGTAGTAATACTTCCTGAAACCAAAAAAAATGATGCCAAAGATGTCGCAGAAAAATTGATCAAAAAATTGCGGGGTATCCTTTTGACTTTGCAGAAAATCAGCCACTTGGGTGTGTGTCAGTCAGTATGGGGCTGGCCATCTATCCGGATGATGCGGGTGATTTTGAGGCGCTGATAATCGCTGGAGACAAGGCGCTTTATGCGGCCAAGGCTCGTGGTAAAAACAGAGTTATAGTATTTTCCAATTAACAAATGAGTCTGAAACAGCCCAAATCATTCAACCGGTTTTATTTGGCTTGAAAATCAAGCTGAATAGCTGTTGACGTGCTTTTTGCAGACAATCAGCCGCCTTATTATCGCTCATTTGCAAGGCGTATCCATCCAATGCCTCAAGCGTGATTTCTGGTTTTAAATATTGCTCTGCGTCAGGCAGTGATTTCAACCGTTCAAACGGCTTTAAATACCATGATACAGGCACTTATAATATACTACGCCGATACTATAATTAAGTGGCCATCGGAATGAACAATATTGCAAAAGAGCTTGATTTTTCTGCTATATCACCACTTTACCCATTTCAAAAAAGCAACAACATATCCTTTAAATTCATTGACTTATTTGCGGGCATCGGTGGCTTTCGGCTTGCTATGCAAGAATCAGGTGGCGAATGCGTATTTTCTAGTGAATGGGATAAAGACACGCAAAAAACCTACTTTGCTAATTTTGGCGAATATCCCGAAGGCGATATAACCGAAATTGGTGAAAAAGACATCCCAG
>JAJRWL010000034.1 GCA_024276875.1 Gammaproteobacteria bacterium | reverse complement strand
TAAAGAGTGTTTTTCTTACATTGATCCACTCTTTTAATCTATTTAAGCCACCAACCTGATCAATGTCTATATCAACTGAAACATACTCTAGGCTGGTCATGCCTCCACCGGATACTAGCCGTTGTTTGCATTCATTGATTAGCGTTGATACAGCTGTCGTCGTAATTTTTTCACAATGATTTATTTGATGCATAATATGGGTTGCATCATTTAATGTAAGACCACAGAGAGAGTGTGCAATATCTTTCAACGCTTCATTACGTAATTTTCGAGTAGCACTCTCTTTTTGCAGTTCACCCAGATGAGCTAACATCTCCTCCAGAGATGGCAGACCAACATCTATCTGAAAAACAGATCGACTTAATGCATCGGGTATCATTTTATCTGTCGATACTATAAAGATAAACAGGTCATCACGTTGACGGAATTTTTCATAGGCATCTCGCAGCAACCTATCAATTTGCGGCTGTCCGGTAAAATCGAGCAGATCCTTCATGATATAAAAGCCAGGCTTGCCGTCTTCAATAATCAGCTGTAGTGCCTTTACTGGATCCTTTGTCTCTTTAGTTAGATCTTTAATCTCCAGCCCATTCGTACATGACCAGATAATCACTGGAAGATTGCTCGGCTGTTTTCCTGCCAGTTGATGTAATAATTTAACAACACGACTTTCTTCTGTGCTATTAAGATAGACAATAGGGTACTGACCTGTAATGGCTCTCTCTATCTCTTTTGTTATCTCAGCCATGCTCTGTTCTCTATCTATTGATGGTTTAATTACCATCAGCAATATAAGCTGTTTTTATCTTTTATATTGAACTATTTTTTATCTTCTACCACTCGCAATTCACCCACAAACATAATCACTGGAAAGTTGCGCTTTAGTTCTTTGCTAAAGAAATTACGCATGACAACACCATTGGGAAATTGAATACGCGCTCCCATTGGCAGATCAGTAACCGGTCCTGCCAACCAAGCTGAAAGCCCGTCATCCCGCCGTACTGCTAAATAACTGTAGCGGGCAGCTTGCAAGTGCGTTACAACAACCGCCTCATTAGGCAATATTTTTCTTTGGGCCTGTTTTCTCTCTCTCTCAGCATTTTTAGCCGCTGCTTCTGCTGCTGTTGTCCAATAGCCAATATCACCTTGCTTATTGAACTTGGCATATTCAATACTGCGTTTATATCCAGTCAGGTTGGTTCCACCAATAATATATAGCATATCGTTTACTAATAGCGTGCTGCCGCCCTCCCGAGGTGATTGCAGTGGTGTTGTAAATTCCCATGCATTCAGGCTGCCATCCCTGTTTATTTTAGCCTTTTCTATGCTGTCCAAATAGGCTGCACCATCCAGCCCACCCATGGCATAGAGATAATCACCGTGCTGTACAGCAGCTAATCCATAGCGCCCCATCTGTAGTGGATTAGAGAGCTGCCAAGGCTCTAGCCAGCCCTCACTATCTTCCTGACTCCATTCCACATCTGTAATACCAACACCTTTTTCTTTATCATGACCACCTATCATATAGATACGGTTTTGTACTTTTTTTACGCCATGAATATAACGTGCCAACAGCATGGTATCTGTTAGCACAAGCCACTCATCAAGTGTGCCATCTGGCAAGATTTCTGCCCGCTCTACACTGTCTAGCAAAATGCCACCAAAGCCACCAAAGGCGTAAAGGTGATCACCTATTACGGCTACTTTGGTGCAACGCCTTTTGGTATTGAGTTTAAACTGCTCTACTGACCATTCTCCCAAGGTACCGTCTGGCAGAATCTCTGCTCGCTCCACACTATCCAGCAGAATCTTTCCATGCTCACCCTGGCCACCACCCACTACGTAGACAAAATTCTTATATCGTACCGCCGAAAAAAATCCACGCTCTGTATTTAATCTTGAGCCTAAATGCCATTCAGATAGATTACCCTGCTCGCCTACTCTGATGTACTCACTGGAGCGCAGAAATCCTTTACCATCCACTCCGCCAATAACATGGATCACACCCTCTATTGCCACAGCCGCTGAGCCCGAACGAGGAGTTTGCATCAGTGGACCATCACGCCAACCAGTCACCCAAACCAATGCCTGCTGTTTTTGTTGAATCACAGGCTGGTGCAGCATAGGTTCATCTGCAGCAACTTGATTAAAAGTAGCTAACAAGAGAAGCCCAAGCAGGATGGATTTAGATTCAATACTTCTGTTGATCAATCGAGATTGCCTGTGAGTCATGGATTACCAAGTTAATTGTTTAAATATCTCTAAAATATACCCCATCCACTCAGCATTTGCTTGAGCGGCATTACTCAATAAGAGTAGAGTAAATAGAGCTGTCTGACAGGAGCCACGCCATCATGAGCAGTCAACCATCAGTCCACGTCTATGCGGGTGAAGATATTGCCCGTTATGGCTTTGGCAATGATCACCCCTTTGGCTTAGATCGATTTGATGCCTTTTGGCATGAATTCACGAAGCGAGGTCTACAGCACCGCGTTCAAGTAAACCCACCAAAGCAAGCAGATCAGGCCGATATCGCGCTGTTTCACACCACTAATTACATCGCCAAAGTAAAAACCATGTCACAGACCGGCATGGGATATTTGGATGGGGGCGATACCCCCTGTTTTCCAGATGCCTATCAGACCACAGCCTATGTGGTTGGCAGTGTACTGGATGCTATTGAGCAGATTATTCAAGGCAATGCCAAACGTGCTTTTGTACCCATTGCGGGGCTTCATCATGCCCGCCGAGACTCCGCCGCTGGATTTTGTATTTTCAATGATTGTGGCATCGCCATTGAAGCCCTACGCGCTAAGCATGGCATCCAACGAATAGCCTATGTCGATATCGATGCCCATCATGGTGACGGTGTCTTCTATGCCTTTGAAGATGATCATGAGCTAATCTTTGCCGACCTGCATGAAGATGGCCATCATCTCTACCCTGGCACAGGTGGGAGCCACGAGACGGGCAAAGGAGCCGCCAAAGGCAGCAAGCTCAATATACCCATGCCACCCAACGCAGACGACCCGAAATTTTCATCCGCTTGGCGCAAGGCAGAAACATTTATCAGCCAGGCAAAACCCGATTTTATTATCCTACAATGCGGTGCTGACAGCGTTGCAGGCGACCCTCTCTCACACCTTAAATACAGTGCTAAGGCACATGCTCAAGCGGCAAAATCACTGGCACATATTGCCGACACTCAGTGTAAGGGGCGCATGCTGGCTGTCGGTGGTGGAGGCTACAATCGAGACAATCTGGCACAGGCCTGGTGCAATGTGGTTGAAGCTATGATTTTATAGGAGAGGAGGGAAAAGATGCCTAGATCCGGCAGAATCTAGGCATGGGGGTCATAATATTAGGGTTTCATGATTCGCAGTACCGTTTGCCTCGCAGGGGGGATGCAGGCGAAAAGACCCTATAGATGTGGACTCTACAAGATCTTTATTAATAGTTTAGTATATTTATCAGGTATTAATAGCGTGCATTCTAATATAACATTGCATTTTATTTCCATATATAAGCTAACTCACTATTTTTAATAGCTATTCATTGATCACAATTAGAATGTAGGTTGCTGAAAATAGCCCGTTACTGCCATACTCACACAAGTAACCATAAAATATTGGACACTGCTATATGTCAACTGAACAATTCGATATCTTCTTCTCTGGCCAAATGATAGAGGGAGAGGCTGAAGACGAGGTACGCACCAAGGTAGGCCGCATTTTCAAAGCTAATTCAAAGCAGCTTGAACGCCTTTTTTCAGGGCAGGCGGTAAAGATAAAATCAGGGGTTGATCTCGACAGCGCTGTTAAATATC
This sequence comes from Gammaproteobacteria bacterium, assembly GCA_024276875.1. Lineage (GTDB taxonomy): Bacteria > Pseudomonadota > Gammaproteobacteria > Chromatiales > Chromatiaceae > WFXD01. Next base: position 12,796 of record JAJRWL010000034.1, on the reverse strand, counting down.
GCATTGCCTTTCGTAATGCAGGGGCATTAGTTGATATCAAACCAGCAGCAACCGATAGCACCTCACCCCCTACACAGCCACAAACGACCAACCAATCTTCTGTAGAGCCAGCGCCTCCAGAAAAGGATGGCATTGAGCTACTGCCTCCAAATACAGGCAGCCTTATTGACTATGCAGCTGAAGTAACTCCCGCCACTATTGCCAATATTGATAATCTAGATTTTGGCAGCCAGACAGATCCACTGGATGAGCGAGAACCACCACCCCCAGCCAACATAGACACTCAGGGTCTGACGCTAAATTCTGCTCACTCTGAAACCATGCTGGATGAAACAGCGCCGCCCCCAGCTGCAAATATTAACACTGATAGCCTGGTGCTTAATCCTGTCAACACAGGAAGCCTTGAAGATTGCCAACAGGCCGCAGAGCCTGTCGAAATACCTGACATTAGCGCGCTGGAGGTGATTGAACCAAAGAGTTAGCATCCACAATAGCGGGGAGCTGCTCTGGTTTTTTCTTTAACTGAACAACAAAAGTACCCATCGCATAATCGATAGAAAAACGAACAGGGATTTGATGCTTGTCGGCTGTCATCCAAATGTAAACCGCTGGATGAACCGGTGTCCCACGCCACCTCCCCGCCTTAAAGGCATCGAATCGCACCTTGAATAACATTCCATTTTGCTCACTACCCGCCAAAAATTTACGAGCTTGAACCCGAACCAGATAGTTGAGCGTCTTTTTACCATCAGAAATAGTCAGCCGCCTCTCTTGTCCAACCGCAAGCCTTTGGCTTCGAACAGCTTGCAATAACGACAGCCGATCCAACATGCCATCTGATAGCTTTTGACCCGCCTTCCCAGAACGCCTGAAATCTGCCCGTTTGTATCCCAAAAGGGCAAACAGATCAAAAATCGCACTGTTATTACTGCTCTCATCGGCAGCAACCTGAGGCAATTTGCGTCGTTTATAGCGCTCCGTTAACTTCTTATCCCAATTAAATCGAACAATCTCATGTCTCTCTTTACGGGTTTTCTTACGTTTATCAAACAAAAGGGCACGCCGCATATCACGGCTAAAATAACTCAGCAGACTAAACCTAAAAGGGTAAAGCTTCTCCATCCTTTTATGGGGTTCACTGCTTATCTCAACCCGTGCTTTATAGGCTTTTTCACCGCCAACGGAGACCATTTGCTGTGAGGCTTCCAATACCGCATCACAAATATCAAGCTGAGCCATCGCGGTAAAAAGCCCTTGATAAGAAATGATATATTCCAGGCGCTCCTCAGCGGTTGGCGCAGCAGGTAGCCAAATTGGGAATAAAAAGAACAAAAATAGGGACTGTTTCACAAAATGACAATGTCTCTTGTAACTCAATCAACTTGATTTATAGATATAGTCTATTCTTTCTACTAATTGCTGTTGAAAAAATATACATTTTCTGGCTCAGAACTTGCAGAGACATTATCAGTACATTAATTTGCATATAGATACGTCATTAATTTGACTTACACGAGGACAATAATTGTGGTCGCACCTATCTCTAATAATGACAAGTTTCCACCTTCCAGCAATCAAAAAACGGGAAGGGGTGATACAGAAAACAGTGCCAGCACTAATAAAAATAGTGCGGAAACAAACACCGCAGCAGCAGATACCGACATTAGAAAACCAGCAGATGATACAGTAAATATTGACCGTGCCAGCCAACTCTACCGCAGTGCTACCAGCGAACGCACAGAATCAACAGAAAAAATTAATACGGCTGAAGAGGCCGCCGAACTTGCAACACGTATTAGCACGCAGCTAGCTGCCAATAGCTCACAAGCAATGCAAGCCCAGGCAGGCAGACAAGTCAATCAAATCGGCAGCCTATTAAGCGCAGCACCTTAGTTCATCGCCCTGCCTACAGTTCAAACTACTATCGCCCATCTCAATTTGATGGGGCGATGGTTATAACGCCGACTACCAACATCGTTCGACAGACTACTCGCTAATAAACTCCATTCGCTCCACCTCGGCAAGGCTGACCATCTTGCCATCTAAAGTGAGCAAGCTGCGCGCGGCTACATCCCCTCTGTGAGCCTCATAATTAACGCTATTACCGCTACGGGTATCAATAATACGAACCGTTACAATCTGATGACTCTCGACCCATTCCAGGTAGATAAAATAGATGGCTCCAGCCAACATAACAGAGACCAGGCCATATGCAGCATAATGAGGCAGTCGTGGCGGCATGGTTTTAGGTTGGGGTGTTAGCGGCACAGCCAATTGCTGCACACCAGGCTTGCGCTTACGTAAAACAAACATCGCCCCGAAAACAACCGCTATCGTCAATAGAATCTTCAATAACATAACGACTACTTTATCATGTCGCCCCATCGGCAAGCCATGGTTGCATTTAATATCAGAGCACCCTATAACATGCGGTATGACAAATTACTTTTATAGCAACAGATGAAATCCATAAAAGCCCTTGCACTTATTTCACTGCTGCTTTTGACTGCTTGCAGTGAACCAGAGCGTCCGACTCTCGCACTCTACCCCGCCATTCAACGAGGAGATATTGCCCAAATTGAGCGTCATATTAAATGGGGAACCGACCTAAACCAGGCCAATCCGGATGGCAGCATGCCACTACATGTTGCCGCCAAAGCGGGGCGCTGGGTCGTTGTAAAGCTACTTCTGAAACATGGAGCAGAGATCAATGCACTGGATAGGCAAAAACACACGCCTCTCTTCAATGCAGTCATGTCAGGCCGCACTCAGGTTGCCGAGATGCTTATCAAGCGAGGTGCCACAGCCAATATCAATAACCTTTTGCTAGAGGCCACATCTAATCAAATAGCCGACCGCGATGTATTTGAATTTTTAATGCGCCAAGGGGCAAAGATCAATCACACAACGGAAGATGGTGATACCCCATTGCACATTGCGGTAAAAAAAGATTACCGCGTTATTAGCAAGCTATTAATCAATAACGGCGCAGATATAAACATCGAAGATGCCGCTGGGCACACCCCTCTTTGGTACGCTATCAAACACCATAACAAAGATATTGCTGCACTGCTCAAACGCAATGGTGCAGTAGCGAAGTGAACACACTTTTAAAGTGAGATAAAAAATATTTTCACTGCATCTTTTACCCTGTACTATATCCACCTACTAAAACTTTCACTAGGTATCACACTCATGGCATCCACTGTAGACGAACTTACCATCAGTTACTCTGAAGACGGCACCGATATTGTTAAGGAGCTAGATAAGCAGATTCTATCTAAAGGAGCCTGGTCAACCGTCATCTACCGCTACCAAGAGTGGAATCGCACAAAAAGTGAGTATGGACCCGAAAAATACAGCATTCGTCGCTATCAGAAGCGAAATGGCGAATATATGCAAAAATCAAAATTCAATATATCCAGCAAAGATCAAGCTAAAAATGTTGTTACAGCGCTTGAAAAGTGGATTGTAGACTAGCTTCCAGCTGATCGCCCCACGCTATTAGATCATCCAGCAGCACGCTCTTTTCTGCTGACAGCTCTGGGGCTATTTTCAGTGCCGCAATGCGCTCACGATACTCTGCCAAGGTAATACTCCCCCCTCCGTCGGATTCGTAAATACGTTTCCGGCGGAACTCATTCCAGCGCAACTGCCCATCACTTGATAACGTCTCTGGCCAGCTACGCGCCTGATAGCGAAACTGCATCTCTGACAGTCGCTTATCTTCAAAATTGAGTTGCAAATCATTCAGCTCCTGCGGCCTTATATTCCGAACAACATCTATCTGCTTACGGTCAGCACTGCTAAAAAAACCACCATAGAGGTCATGGTCGGGGTCACTCACGGGTTCAAACTGCTGTAAGGTATGCGCCTTTTGCACCCTCTTTTCAAACGCGGATGCTTGTCGAAGTAACGCTGCATGCCGCTCACCTGCTTCCACATCAATCTGCCAGCGCTCCATCGCTTCTGAGGTTAGTGTGTTCATCGGGACAACGACTGGACTTTTATTTAGGTGCACCATCTTGAGCGGTAGACGCTCAACCCCTTCCGGCAGCTCTTTCGCTGGGGTAAATAATCGTTGCTGCAACTCATCAACACTCAGTTCGAAAAAAGGCTCTGGGTTATAGCGAAGATCAAAAACAATCACACCATTTTTATTTACTGGATGCCGTACAACAGGAGCCACCATTGCAATACGCCCATAGCTGGCAGGAAACATTGAAGAGACATGCAGCACAGGTCTCTTCTCACGCAGATCAAGTTGCTGATCAACCAACCGTTTATTACGCAACTGAAAGATGTAATCAAACAACCGAGGCTGACGCTCTTTTATCAGCCGTGCCAGTGCAATCGTGGCATAGACATCTGACAAGGCATCATGTGCCGTTTTATGAGATATGCTATTGGCTGCTGTCAGCTCTTCCAACTTGAAACAGGGTGATCCATCATCATAGGTTGGCCACTCAATACCCTCTGGACGAAGGGCAAAGGTCAGCCGCACCATATCAATAATATCCCAACGTGAGTTGCCATTTTGCCACTCCCGCGCATAGGGATCATAAAAGTTTCGGTAGAGAGCATAGCGAGTAAATTCATCATCAAAACGAATGCTGTTATACCCCACACCACAGGTGCCTGGCTTTGCCAATTCGGCATGAATCTGCTTGATAAACTCAGCCTCACACACCCCCTCTTGCATCGCCTTTTGCGGTGACAATCCCGTTACCAGACAGGCATCTGGCTGAGGCAAGATATCATCTGCCGGCTGGCAATAGATCATCAAAGGATCACCAATAACATTCAGTTCACTATCCGTACGAACACCCGCAAACTGTGAGGGGCGATCCCTGCGTGGATCAATACCCCAGGTCTCATAATCATGCCAATAGAATGTACCTTGCATAACCTCAACCCCTTATTAAATTAACAATTATTCTATGTTTTTGGCAAAAAAAAACCGCCCTGCGAAACAGAGCGGTTTTTTTAATTGCATGAGCAATCATTATTTCTTGACGATTTTTTCCTTAATTCGTGCCGCTTTGCCTGTCAAACCACGCAAATAATAGAGCTTGGCACGGCGCACATCACCACGGCGCTTAACTGTGATATCACCAATAGCCAGGCTATAGGTTTGAAACACACGCTCTACACCTTCACCGTGAGAAATCTTACGGACAGTAAAGGCAGAACTCAGGCCGCGATTACGCTTTGCAATCACGACGCCCTCAAAAGCCTGTAGGCGTTCACGCTCGCCTTCTTTTACTTTTACCTGTACGACCACGGTATCCCCAGGGGAAAACTCTGGAATCTCGCGCGTCATTTGTTCAGCTTCGAGCTCCGCAATAATGTTGCTCATGGTCGTCTACTCCTATTTTGAACTGACGCTAGTATGCGCCTGTATAAATTCGTTTAATAAAATCTGCTCATCTGCGGTCAGCTTTCGATCTTCTATCAGATCTGGCCGACGCAGCCATGTGCGCCCCAAGGATTGCTGAAGACGCCAGCGATCTATCACTTTGTGGTTGCCACTCAATAATACGGGTGGAACCCTTTGTTCATCAAACACCTCGGGCCTTGTGTAGTGAGGGCAATCTAGCAGACCATTCATATGCGAGTCCTGCTCTGCTGAGCCTGCATCCCCCAATACACCCGGTATAAGACGAATGATTGCATCCATTAACACCATGGCAGCCAACTCGCCACCACTTAAAACATAGTCACCAATAGACCACTCTTCATCCACGTAGCGATCAATAATGCGTTCATCAATCCCTTCATAACGCCCTGCAATCAGAATCATTCCATCCCTTTTTTGCAACGCCTTAGTAGCAGCTTGATCCAATTTTCGGCCTTGTGGGCTGAGATAGATAACCTGCGTTTCTGGTTTTGCCGCCGCCTTGGCTTGTTCAATGGCGGCCTTTAGAGGTGCCATCTTCATGACCATGCCAGGACCACCACCGTAGGGTCGATCATCGACAGTGCGATGAACATCCTGGGTATAGTCCCGTGGGTTCCAACATTCAAGCGCTACAAGCCCGCGATCCACTGCTCTACCTGTTACCCCCTGCTCATCCAGCGCCCGAAACATCTCAGGAAAGAGGGTAATCACATCAAAGCGCATTAAAAGTCAGGATCCCAGTCGACCGTCATGAGTCCAGCATCGAGATCTACACTCCGAATGACATCCTGCCAGAGGTAGGGAATCAAACGCTCCCGCTCTCCCTTAACAACGACGACATCATTGGCTCCTGTTTCAAACAGATGATCTAGAGTACCTAGATCCATGCCTTCTATGGTTTGAACCTTTAATCCTTCCAGATCCGCCCAGTAAAACTCATCTGGCTTTAGCTTTGGTAACTGCTCACGTGGAATAGCGATATCCGCCTGTAACAGCATCGCCGCTTGATCACAATCATCACAACCCTTCAGCTGAACAACCACACCTTTACCATGGGCACGTCCAGATTGAACCTCATGTTTCACCCAATGGCCTGCTTGTCGCAGATACCAGCCTGGGTAGGTCAATATATTGGATCGAGGGGAGGTGTGAGAAAAAACGCGCACCCAGCCCTTTATGCCATATATGCCTGACACCCGCCCCAAAATATGCATTTCTGGAATGTCAGTAGCGGCTTTTTCAGCCATTCTAAACTACTGACTCAGAATGCTAGACACAAAAGCCGCCAGCATTATGCTGCGGCTTTAGCCTGCTCCTTCAATAAAGAAGCAACACGATCAGAAGATTGCGCGCCCTTGGAAACCCAGTGATCGACACGCTCCTGATCAATACGCAGACGCTCTTCACCACCTTTAGCAACGGGGTTAAAGAAGCCCAGACGCTCAATATAACGGCCATCACGAGGATTGCGGCTATCAGTTACTACGATATGATAGAACGGACGCTTTTTAGCACCGCCCCTTGAAAGACGAATTGTTACCATGACCTACCCTTGAAGTTATCTTGTTACACGCTACGGCCTCTACTGACCGGCAGCAAGTAAACCGCGCATTGTACGCAATTTTAGAGAAAAGTGAATACCCTTTTGAGAAAAAATTAGAACGGCATGCCAGGCGGCATCCGTCCCTTCATGCCTCGCATCATCTTGGCCATGCCACCGCCTTTCATCTTTTTCATCATCTTTTGCATTTGGGCAAACTGCTTAAGCAGCTTATTCACATCCTGCACCTGTGTACCAGAGCCCGCTGCAATACGGCGCTTGCGCGACCCTTTAATTACCGCAGGAAATGTACGCTCTTTCAATGTCATAGAGTTTACGATAGCAACCAACTTACCCATCTCTTTATCATTGACCTGATTTTTCACATGATCCGGCATCGCACCCATACCGGGCATCTTCTCCATCATCGAAGCCATGCCACCCATTTTACTCATCTGCTCCAACTGCTCCTTGAAATCAGCCAGATCAAAACCTTTGCCTTTGTTGATTTTCTTGGCAAGCTTCTCTGCCTGGGTACGATCTACCTTGGCTTCTACCTCTTCTACCAGTGAAAGCACATCGCCCATTCCTAGAATACGAGAGGCTACCCGTTCTGGGTGAAATGGCTCCAGCGCCGTAGTCTTCTCACCCACACCAAGAAATTTAATGGGCTTACCCGTAATCTCACGAATGGAGAGAGCCGCACCACCACGCGCATCACCATCGGTCTTGGTCAATATGATACCCGTCAGCGGCAAGGCCTCATCAAAGGCTTTGGCGGTATTGGCCGCATCTTGCCCCGTCATGCTATCAACGGTAAACAGTGTTTCAATAGGGTCAAGCTCAGCGTGCAGTGCCTTGATCTCCGCCATCATCTCTTCATCCACATGAAGACGACCGGCAGTATCAACAATCAATACATCTACATACTGTTTGCGTGCCTGACTAATAGCTGCTTTTGCAATGGCCAGCGGCTTTTGGTCAGGCGTACTAGGGAAAAACTCAGCCTTAACCTCTGCTGCCAAGGTCTTTAGCTGCTCAATAGCGGCAGGACGATAGACATCGCAACTCACTACCATGACTGACTTTTTCTGGCTCTCTTTGAGCCAACGCGCAAGTTTAGCCGCACTGGTGGTTTTACCTGAGCCTTGTAAGCCCGCCATAAGAATGACAGCGGGGGGCTGCGCCGCTAGGTTGAGTGCCTCATTGGCCTCACCCATAATGCTGACCAACTCGTCATTTACTATCTTGACCAGCATCTGACCAGGTGTCAGGCTACTGAGCACATCCGCACCCATCGCCTTAAACCGGACGCGATCTACAAACTGTTTAACTACGGGTAGCGCAACATCAGCTTCCAGCAACGCCATACGCACTTCACGCATGGTCTCCTTAATGTTCTCTTCCGTTAGGCGACCACGACCGCGCAGATTATTAAGTGTCCGACCCAAACGGTCAGTAAGATTATCAAACATACCTGGGGTTTCCTGTTCGTCTACCAATCAGAATGTGAAAAAGTGTGTGAAATTTACTATAAAGGAGTGCAAGCTGCAAAAAAGTCAGCAAACCTCCTTTTCAGGACGGCCTGAGTTATGCCATTATCACACCCCATATGAACACTACATTTATCGCAATCCTAGCTATACTTAGCTATCTGGCAAGCAGCCTCATTATTGGCTTCAGACTCTTCAGTAAAAATGTTCGGTGGTCGCTTTCCCGCCAAGGTGGAATTACACTTGGGTTAATAGGCGTTGCACTACATTCTGTGGTGCTCTATCAAACAATGTTTACCGACAACGGCCTTAACCTGGGTATTTTCAATGCCGCCTCACTTGCCGCCTGGATTATTATACTGGCGCTGATGTTATCAGCCATCTCAAAACCCGTTGAGAATCTTGGCATCGTACTACTACCACTGGCCGCTGTTGCCCTTATTCTTGAACTCATCTTCCCCTCTCACTACATCTTTGACCCCAGCTCACCCTGGGGATTACGCATTCATGCCATCGTTTCGCTCCTGGCATATAGCCTATTTTCCATGGCAGCTGTACAAGCCAGCTTACTTGCTATTCAAGATCGACACCTCCATAACCGCCATCCTGGAGGCTTTGTTCGCGCACTTCCACCTTTGCAGACCATGGAGGCCCTGCTGTTTGAAATGATTATCATTGGGTTTATATTGCTAAGCATAGGGCTTCTCAGCGGTTTTATGTTTCTTGAAAACATGTTCACCCAGCACCTCGCACACAAAACAGTGCTCTCTATTGCATCATGGCTGGTATTTGGCACGCTACTATGGGGACGATTTCAATTTGGCTGGCGAGGCCGCACAGCCATCAAATGGACAATGGCCGGCTTTTTTGCATTGATGCTGGCCTACTTTGGCAGTAAGGCGGTAGTGGAATTGGTGCTTACAGGAAACTAAGGGCTGACGGCACAACTAATTTAGCCGCATAAAGCCACTATGACACACAGGCCCTTTCAGCAGACTCATTACATCTCGCCCATCTTCACATTCCCTGATTAGTGCAAACACAGACTCAAGCTCTGTAAAAAAGCGAGAGACAATCTCTGGTGTATGCGCTGTACACACATATACACTTGTCCCAGCCAAGTAACCTTTTGCCAACATTTCCTGCGTAATAAGGGTCTTGTAAGCAAGCGCATTGGGGCTATCAAATGAAAACCCTGTGAGTGCAGGCAGTCCGTTTGTTGCAATTGTAAGTCCATATTTTTCAGCGAGCGCTTTCCACTTGGCAGTAATAGCTAAACCTGTCTGTGTAATGCTATTCCAAGACGCTTCGCGCTCCATTATCTCCAGCGTCTTAAGTGCAGCAGCTGAGCCGATTCGCTCCGTCCAGAAGGTGCTGCTAATAAAGGTGCGCTGTGCCTCATCCATAATATCGCGCTTTCCAATGGTGGCAGTGATGCCATACCCATTTCCCAGTGCCTTGCCGAATACGGCCATATCGGGTTCCACGTCAAATTTTTTGTGTATCCCCCCAAAGGTCTGACGAAAGCCTGAGGTACATTCATCAAAAATCAGGACAATGCCACACTGGGTAGCAAGTCGTCGTACCTTTTGTAGGAAATTATTTTGCGGCTCTTGACTGCGCATAACCTCCATTTTTATTACACCAATATCATGAATGTTCACTAAGTTTTCTAACTCAGGAAAATTGTTGTAGCTAAATGGAAATACAGTGCCTGACAGGCTTTGTGGTACACCTTTTGGATCTAGCCCAGGTAACAGGTGATCAGTCAGTTTGTCATCATCACCAAGATTGGCAGAAAGATACCAATCATGCCATCCGTGATAACCACATACTGCAACCTTATCTTTTCCGGTAGCTGCTCGTGCAATACGGATAGCAATAGCATTGGCCTCACCACCCGATCTGGCAAAGCGTGCCATATCTGCCCATGGATGAAGTTCAATTAGCCTTTCAGCCAAGTAAACCTCTTCTGGGCAATTGAATGTCGACATGTTACCCACTGCAATAGCCTTGCCCACGGCCTCATCTACTTCTGGATGCCCATAGCCAAGAATGTTTGTTCCAATCCCCATTATCGACATGTCGATATATTCATTCCCATCTAAATCCCACACCTTACAACCTTTGGATTTACTAAAATAACTTGGCCATTGTTCAGGCAGAAACATCTCCGAACGCTTAGAGAGCAGCATGTTACCACCAGGAATAACACGCTTGGCGCGCTTCCATAGCTTTTGACCCGTGCCAATATTGCCCCCCTCATTACGGGAAATATGCTGATTGTTCTGAAAAATATCTGGCTGCTGGTTATATAAATTGAGCACGTCAGTCCAACTAAAATTCTGTCGCGGTTTAAAATACTGGAACACCTTCTCAATAACAGTAAAGTCATCCGCCTCATCCACCGTCCACCGCAAAGTGGATAGATCCTCTTTATACTGCATATTGGCAATCTTGAAGAGGCCAGATTCACGCAAGTAGGGGGTTACATGTTCTAAATCAAAGGGTTTAGTGGTTTCATAACTGGCTTTTTCAAGCGCATGATACGAGCAGATTTCGATATCTAAACCATCAGGATAAGTAGGTGGAATAGAATTTGAAAGATAATCCAGCTTTGCTGTTTTAAAATACCGAATAGCTTCATCAACAAGTTTGGGATCCACCAAGGGGCAGTCACCTGTAATTCGCACGACCACATCAGCATGGTGCACGCGTGCAGCATTCACAAAACGGCTAAGAACATCATTTTCACTACCCTGCTCGCAAGCATAGCCAAGCTTGCGAACATGATCTATTAACGGTTGATTACATTTGTCCACCGAGGTAGCAACAACAATTTGATTGAGCTCTTTTGCTTGCGACAATCGGGCAAGCAGATGCTCAATCATGGGGATGCCGCAGATTGGCTTCATTACCTTACTCGGCAAACGGGTAGATCCCATACGTGCCTGGACAATTGCAATAACTTTCATAGTTGAGGCCAATGGGCTGGGTTAATAAGGTCTTCCTCATCACATTGCAGATCGGGAAAACCACTTGGAGCATCATCAATAGCGGCACTAATAATTTCTTGAAGTTGATTCACACTATCCGCACCCACAATGACATGGTCTATCTCTGGGAAGGCCAGCGGAAAGGCCAGACAAGCACGAACAGCCGATACTTTGTGGTGCATAAGCCATTCATGCCAGTTATTCAACAATCCAGTCCATGGTAAAAATTTACTCGGTATGGCCGTTTGATGCATCAGCAGCAACCCTTGCAGAAAGACCGAGCGGGTGTGAATTTCGACACCCTCATTTTTTAGCCGTTGCAGCCATCCTGATTTGTGCAAACGACGATCAATAAGATTGAATGGAGCTTGTACAAGATCAAAACAATATCGCCTGCTGAGTTGATCCAATTCATCCGGCACATAGATCGACACCCCTATTTTTGCAACCTGTTGAGTATCCTTCAGGTTTTGTAAGGCTTGAAAAATGGACGCTCCAATGGGTTCAAGCAACTGCTCTGGTCGATGCAGCAAAAGACCATACACCTTGTTTACTCCAAGGCGGACAAGCGAATCTGAAAACTGCCGTTGAACCCAGCCATTCACATCGGTGCCATCATCTGGAACCGCAGGCAGTTTGGTTATCAATTTAAAATTTTGCGTGCCTACACGACCCAGGCAGGCTTCACTTTCACCATAGGCAATGGCCGTATCCAACATTTCAATACCATTTTCAAAAGCAAGTTTTAACATTGCCTTTACACTATCCTGCGCAATCTTGCCGGACTGATTGGCTATGCCATAGGGCAGACCAAATTGCACCGTGCCAAGAGCTATTCTCGATGCAGGGCTATAGGTTTCAATCATTTTTTAGAGTAGGCATGCTTTTAATGACTCGATAACATATTGTTGCTGGCTATCTGTCAAACGTGAATACATAGGCAGACTGATGGCTTCGGTATAATAGCGTTCAGCCTCAGGAAACTGGCCAACCGAAAACCCCATCTGTTGATAATATGGCTGCGTGTGCACTGGAATATAATGTAAATTCACACCGATCTCTTTGTGCCGCAAGGCCTCAAACACCTCTCTATGACTGCTGCTGATTTGCTCAAGCTGCAAACGAACAACATAGAGGTGCATAGCCGAATAATTATCTGGGTGCTGCCAAGGCAGAGTCACAGGCATTCCTACGAGTGATTCATTATATCGCTTGGCCAACCGATGCCGGCAGGAAACATATTGATCAAGCCGCGACATTTGACTGACCCCAAGGGCTGCTTGCAACTCAGTCATACGGTAGTTAAACCCAAGATCTATCTGCTGGTAGTACCATGGGCCATCCATCTCATGGGTCATCTGTTCTG
>JAJRWL010000033.1 GCA_024276875.1 Gammaproteobacteria bacterium | reverse complement strand
TGTGGAAGAGGCCAGTGCGCTGCAAAGGTTAATTGAAGAGTTTTCGTTAACGCATCAAGAGGCTGCTGAAGCGGTGGGGCGGTCACGTACTTCAGTCACAAATTTGCTGCGTTTGCTGGATTTGCATGAGCATGTGAAGACCATGCTAGTGAGGGGTGAGCTGGAGATGGGGCATGCACGTGCTTTGTTAAGTTTAACAGAAAAAGAGCAAAAGCAGGCTGCAACCAAGGTTGTTAAACGTGGTTTGACTGTACGGGAAACGGAGCATCTGGTTCGGTCAGTGCTGGCTGGGTCAGATCAGCCTGAAAAGCAGAGATATATTGATCCAGACATAAAAAAGCTAGAAGTGACTCTGTCGGAAAAGCTTGGTGCTGAACTAAAAGTTCAACACAACTCCAAGGGGAAAGGGCGTGTCACTATTCACTACAATAGTTTGGATGAACTGGATGGTATTTTGGCTCATTTAAAATAAAGGATTCTCCACTTGCGGCACAATTTACTTATCGCTATACTCCTCTACCGAAAGTTTGTAGGTGCGTGTTGTTGAATAGTGAGAAAGACAAGAAGGCATCGCTATTGCTTGTCGGTGTGGGCACTATGTTGACCTCAATAGTTGTGAGTGGATTTTTGTTGGGGTATGGCGTTGATTATTGGCTGGAAACCACACCCATGTTCATGTTACTATTCGGCGCGCTTGGCTTTGTTGGCGGCGGCCTTAAGGTTTATAAGCTTTTGAGTCGGTTGTGATGGATGTTACAGCTCAGAGGCTCGCAGCAGAGAGTCGCAAGGTTATTAAAGTTCAGTTACTAGTAATTTTAGTAGTTGCTGGAGTTTTTATGTATTTTTCGGGCACCTTGCATGGGGTGTCTGCTGTCGCTGGTGGTGCAGTCAGTTTGATTGCGACTCTAGTTTCATGGGGAAGTATGAGGTGGTCTTCTTCTTTATCGCTTCGTAACCCCAGTGGCAGTCAGATTATTTTATATGTGAGCGCTGCATTTCGTTTTGTGCTGGTGCTCGTTATGTTTGTTATCTGCTTGGCGGTGCTTGAATTAGCGCCTCTGGCGGTTGTAGTTGGTTTTTCTCTGGCACAGTTGGCTTATATAGCAGGTGTGCGCTGATGAAATTTATTTTAGTCTAGATAATTAGGGACTCGGGGGACAAAGCATTGGCTGAAGCAGCTTCTGGTGGTGGTACCGTCCAGTATATACAGCATCATTTAACTAACCTGTGTGCAGGGCAGTGTGATCCGATAACACATAAAGCAACAGGTTTTTGGGCGTTGCATCTGGATACGATCTTTTTTAGTTATGCGCTTGCGGCGCTGATTATGGTGGTTTCATGGCGCTTGGGACGGAGTTTAGTCTCTGATACACCCAGCGGCTTTCAAAATTTTGTAGAGACGATTGTTGACTTTGTTGCTCAGCAGGTTAGAGATACATTTCCTGGTCATAATCCATTGATTGCACCGCTTGCCTTGACTATATTCGTTTGGGTATGGTTGATGAATGCTATGGATTTAATTCCTGTTGATCTGTTGCCAGTGCTGGCGAACTCAATATTTGGTATTGAATATTTGAAGGCGGTGCCAACTACAGATTTAAGTGCGACATTTGCGATGGCTTTGGTTGTGTTTGCACTGATTGTCTATTACAACATCAAAATAAAAGGCCCTGTAGGCTATCTTAAAATGTTTTTATTCCATCCGTTTGGTAAGTTTTTCGTGCCAGTTAATATTGTGATGTCGATTATTGAAGAGATTGCTAAGCCACTTAGTCTCGGTTTACGTCTTTTTGGGAATCTATTTGCGGGTGAGCTTGTCTTTTTGTTGATTGCATTAATTGGTGGAACCATGTTTGTAACCGCAGGCCTGTTGGGCGGTATGTTTTGGGGTGGGTTGCAGGTACTTCTCGATTTAGGATGGTTGATTTTCCACTTACTAGTTATTACGTTGCAGGCATTTATATTTATGGTATTGACGATTGTCTACCTGGGAATGGCTCACGTTGAAGATCATTAGTTTATAAAACTGGTGTTTTAGGAAGTTTTATTATCGTTGTTTTTATGTTTAATTTTGGAGGAAATAAATAATGACAGCCGACATGTTATCGATGATCTATGCTTACACCGCAGTGGGTGTAGGTGTGATTTTGGCAGCAGCAGGTATGGGTTCAGCTATTGGCTGGGGTCTGATTTGTGCGAAAACTCTGGAAGGCATTGCTCGTCAGCCAGAAATGCGCCCTGCTTTAATGACGAATATGTTCATCTTTGCTGGTTTGATGGAATCTTTTCCTTTCATCATTTTAGCGTTCGCTATGTGGTTCTTGTTCGCCAACCCGTTCGTTGGTGCTTTGGAAGCTGCCATTATGGCAATAGGCTAGGTCATATTGACTAGTCTGAGCCAGTTTGGGCGAGGAGGAACGAAATGAATATTACCGTAACTCTTATCTTTCAAATGATTGCGTTTATCTTATTGATATGGTTTGTCAATAAGTATTTGTGGACCCCGGTGAATGCCATGCTGGAAGATCGTCAGAAGCGTATTGCGGATGGTCTGGCAGCGGCTGAAAAGGGTAAGCATGAGCAAGAGTTGGCAGAGAAGCATGCTAAAGAGACTTTGAAAGAAGCAAAGACTCAAGCAGCTGAAGTGTTAGCTCAAGCTGAAAAGCGTGCATCAATTGTCGTTGAAGAATCTAAAGAAAAAGCACAGGTTGAAGGTGATCGTATAAAAGCGTCAGCTCAGTCTGAGATTGATCAGGAAGTCAGTCGTGCGAGAGAGCAATTACGCGGCCAGGTCGCAGAAATTGCTGTCGCAGGTGCATCAAAGGTTCTTGGTCGTGAGATTGATAACAAATCTCACGATAAATTGATGAAAGATTTGATTAAGCAAATATAATGAGTGTTGAGTAATGGCTGAGAAAAGCACAATCGCAAGGCCGTATGCTCAGGCTGTATTTGAAATGGCTAAAAGTCAAAAAGACTATTCCGGTTGGTCTAATGGTTTGGAATTGGCAGCTTCTGTAGCCGTCAATCCTGAAATGCAAGCTGTGGTTTCTAACCCTCGCTTGTCAAAGGATCAGTTGGGAAAGCTATTCCTGGGTGTTTGCGGAAAAAATCTTGGTAAGCCGGTAGAAAACTTGATTCGTCTACTGATTGATAATAATCGATTATCATTTTTACCAGAGATTGTAACACTTTATGAATCTTATCGAGCTGAAGCTGAGGGAACAATAGAGGCTGAAGTTATTTCAGCATTTAAAGTAACCAATGCGCTGCAGATAAAAATTGCAGAGGCCTTAAAGGCGCGGCTGGGGCGTGAAGTGAGTTTGACTTGTTCCATAGATGAAAGTCTATTGGGTGGGGCAATTATTCGCGCGGGTGATTTAGTTATTGATGGGTCTGCAACTGGACAACTGCAAAAGCTAGCTAGCGCATTGTCACGTTGATGGCCGTATGGGGAAAAGCAAAATGCAATTGAGTGCTTCCGAAATAAGCAATTTAATTAAAAAGCGCATTAAAAATTTTGAAGCTGTAACCGAAGCTCGTACGGAAGGAACTGTTGTCAGTGTGGCTGACGGTATTGTTCGTGTCCACGGGCTGGCAGATGTAATGCAAGGGGAAATGCTCGAATTTCCTGGCGATACATACGGTATGGCTTTGAACTTGGAGCGTGATTCTGTAGGAGCTGTTGTTTTAGGTTCTTATCTGCACATATCTGAAGGTGACACTGTAAAGTGTACTGGACGTATTCTTGAAGTTCCTGTTGGTGAAGCGCTATTAGGGCGTGTAGTCGATGCTTTGGGTAACCCGATTGATGGTAAAGGGCCTGTTGAAGCGTCTGGAACTTCGCCTATTGAAAAGGTTGCGCCTGGTGTTATTAGTCGTAAATCAGTCGATCAGCCTGTGCAAACAGGTCTGAAGGCTGTTGATGCGATGATTCCAGTTGGGCGTGGTCAGCGTGAGTTAATCATTGGTGATCGTCAAACGGGTAAAACAGCAGTTGCTATCGATGCAATTATCAATCAAAAAGGCACAGGTATTAAATGTATCTATGTTGCGATTGGTCAAAAAGCATCTTCTATTGCCGCTGTGGTACGCAAGTTGGAAGAGCATGGTGCATTAGAGCATACAATTATTGTATCAGCTGCTGCGTCAGAATCTGCTGCAATGCAATATATTGCACCTTATTCAGGTTGCACAATGGGAGAATACTTCCGTGACCGTGGCGAAGATGCGCTGATTGTATATGATGATTTAACCAAGCAAGCTTGGGCATATCGTCAAGTCTCTTTGTTACTTCGCCGTCCACCTGGTCGTGAAGCTTATCCTGGTGATGTATTTTACCTTCATTCTCGTTTGCTTGAGCGTGCGGCGCGCATTAATGCTGAGCATGTTGAAGCAATCACTGGCGGGAAAGTTAAAGGCAAGACAGGCTCTTTAACTGCGCTGCCTATTATCGAAACCCAAGGCGGAGATGTATCTGCATTTGTACCAACGAACGTAATATCTATTACTGATGGTCAAATCTTCCTTGAAACTGATCTGTTTAACTCTGGTATAAGACCAGCGATTAATGCAGGTCTTTCAGTTTCTCGTGTGGGTGGTGCAGCACAAACCAAGATTATTAAAAAGCTTGGTGGTGGTGTACGTCTTGATTTAGCTCAATATCGTGAATTGGCCGCATTCGCTCAATTTGCATCTGATCTGGATGAAACAACACGTAAGCAGTTGGAGCGCGGTCAACGCGTGACTGAATTGATGAAACAGGCTCAATACTCTCCTTTGAGTGTTGCACAGCAGGCGGTTTCTCTATTTGCTGCGAATGAAGGTTTTCTTGATGATGTAG
>JAJRWL010000032.1 GCA_024276875.1 Gammaproteobacteria bacterium | reverse complement strand
CACGATTAGGTCGAGCCACAACCCGTAGTTTAGTGCTGAGTTTTATACTAAAAAATCTTTTTCGCACCAAACATGCCATTCTAAGAAATCGCATGTCTGAATTATGGGCACATAGCCGAAAGGTTGCTGCCGTATGTCATGTGCTTGCGCGCCTTGGTTCAAAATTAGACCCTGATCGCGCAATGCTTGCAGGGCTCATTCATGACATCGGAGCTGTACCTATTCTTAGTGCCGCAAAAGATTATCCAAATCTAATAGGTAACGAAGCGTTGCTAGACAAAACAGTTAGTCGCCTACAGGCACGAGTAGGTGCATTAGTTTTGCATAAATGGGGGTTTATGGAGGAGCTTACTGATGTCGCCTTGCAGGCTGAAAACTGGGTACGCGATGAGAGTAACACGATAGATTATATTGACCTGGTGGTTTTGGGACAGCTGCATGCCTATATAGGTACGCCTCGCATGCAAACACTGCCCCGAATTGACCTGGTTCCTGCCTTTCACAAACTAGGAAACGGAAAACTAAACCCAAAGCAATCATTAAAAATTATCGAAAAATCTAAATCAGACATTCAAGCCGTAGAACAGCTTCTGGATGGAAGTTAAATTTATTAATCGTAATTAAATTGATTTTACTGTTTTACTCATAATTTCATTATTTTCTGACTGGAATTCCAGACTCGCAGTTCCGCGGGAAACAAGATCGCCCAACGTTATCTGCTTAAGAAAATTAAAAATATCATTACTTAATTCATTCCATAGAATGTGAGTCAAACGACTCGATCCCTCTTGCTCAGCTTTTGAATGGTTAAATCCAACCCATTCATCAACAGCACAAATAATATCAGCAATAGAAATTTCTCCTGCTGGACGCCCTAAATAATAGCCTCCACCAGGCCCTCGAACACCTTTCACAAGCCGCTGACGTCGCAGACAAGCAAATAGTTGTTCAAGATACGATAAGGAAATACCCTGTTCAACAGAAATATCCGCTAGCGTTACTGGCCCACGATCACCATTAACAGCCAGCTCCAGCATTGCTGTGACAGCATATCTTCCCTTTGTTGATAGCCTCATAATCCATCTCTCCTAGACAAGTGAGATCTTTTTAACCATTAATCTACTATGGTATTTTTCATTTTCATTATAAACGACTGCTTATAGTTCTAAGGCTAGCAGTACCTTATTAAATCTGTCAATGTTAATGGAATTTAATATTAACTACTGATTTTATATGGGATACCGACACTAACTAAAAACTATAACAAGCTCAGCATTATATCCTTTTAGGTAAATTTGGGGTATCACTATTTTCACTAAGTGCTGTATGCATCACCAGATACACAACAGTTGAAACAGTGTTTTTTTTGAACACAATAGGCAAGTCATTTAGAAAGAAAAAGATGGGCTTTCCACTTCTGCCTTAGTGCATCACAATGTATTTTATAGCCTAAATAAAACTCAGGTTTTTGTAGTCCAGCAAGTTAAACCTGCTTTACATAAAAATAAATTAGCACATTTGCATCTGGGTTAGGCTGCTTGAATCCAACACAATTAAAGTAATACGTAAGATGCAGAAGTATTGTATGAGGCGTTTGTTCCAACACATCCATGTAAAAACCCAATCGCCATTAACCTGTGACAAACACCGCCCTTTTAATCCGCACAGATCTGGTGCAAGCCTTATAAGATGACCATAACTTTCATCACAAAGATCCATCAACCAGCCAACCGTTGGCTACCCAGCTAGCTAGTGTCGCAGACTCCACAGATACCACGGCATTCTCATAACTTGTCATATCTATATGCCAAAGACATATACAACATCCTTATAAATACCATAATATTTCCGCCGTTTACTATTTAATATCCTCTACCTGTTTCTGAACATCATCCATATCTAACTCTATTGCCTTGCGAACAATCTCTCTGAATACCGCCTCAGTTAATGCACCAGGCTGGTTAAAAAGTACAACCTGATCACGCAATATCATCACGGTAGGTACACTCTGAATATTTAGTTCTGTCGCAATTTCCCGTTGCTCTGCTGTATTCACTTTAGCAAATAAAATCTCAGGAAAATCCTCCGCCACCTTTTCAAACACAGGTGCAAATGAGAGACAGGGGCCACATCGAGGTGTCCAGTAATCGATAATAACAAAATCATGCGCTGTCACCATCTGCTTAAAATTATCTTTTGACAACTCTGTAATCAATGCTCACACCCTATAATGAAAAAAAGGCATCTCACGTTAAATGAGATGCCTTTTGACCAGACAATCACCCGTGACTACTGCTTCGCAAACGCTAGCATAATCCCATTTAAGCGACTCACAAAGCTCGCAGGATCTTTCAATTGACCACCCTCAGCTAACAGCGCCTGATCAAATAACACCTTTGACAGATCAGCAAAACGATCTTCATCTGACTCATTATCTAAATAAGTCACCAGTGGATGATCAATGTTGATCTCCATAATCGGCTTCGTTGAAGGTGCTTCCTGCCCTACAGATTTCAGCAAACGCTCAAGATTAGCGCTCATATCATGGTCTTCAACGACAAGGCAGGCTGGTGAGTCAGTTAAACGGGAACTTACTCGAACCTCTTTAACCTCATCTTCGCCTAATGCATTCTTAAGACGCTCAATCAGACCGGCGTGCTCTTTGGCCACCTCTTCATGCACCTTCTTCTCTTCCTGATCTTCTAGCTCACCCAGATCCAATTCACCTTTGGCAACTGATTGAAGCTTCTTCCCTTTATATTCTGTCAAGTGAGATACCAACCACTCATCCACACGATCAATCATCAGTAAAACTTCGATGCCTTTCTTACGGAAGACCTCTAGATGTGGGCTATGACGTGCTGCAGGCATACCCTCAGCGGTGATGTAATAAATTTTATCCTGCCCCTCTTTCATGCGCTCAATATAGGCATCGAGAGCGGTGGCCTGATCATCGCCTTCGTTATGGGTGCTGGCGAACCGTAATAGGCTCGAGATGCGCTCCTTGTTGGCCATATCCTCTCCTGGCCCCTCTTTCATCACCTGGCCAAACTGCTCCCAGAACTCCGTATATTTCTCGGGTTCCTTCTTCGCCATCTTCTCTAGCAGGCTCAAAATGCGCTTGGTATTTGCTGTGCGAATGCTGTCAATCTTGCGACTGTGCTGAAGAATCTCACGCGAAACATTCAATGGCAGATCATCTGAATCGACAATACCCTTCACAAAACGAAGGTAGTGAGGCATCAGTTTATCGGCTTCATCCATGATAAAGACGCGACGCACATAGAGCTTAATGCCATGTTTCTGATCCCGATCCCACAGATCAAAAGGGGCGCGTTTGGGTATATAAAGCAGTGAGGAGTATTCGTTAGTACCCTCTACTCGGTTATGAACATGCGCCAGTGGCTCTTCAAAATCATGCGAAACATGCTTATAGAAATCAGCATATTCTTCATCGGAGATTTCCGATTTAGGACGCATCCAAAGCGCAGCACCTTTATTGACAACTTCATACTCAGGTGCTACCTCTTCTTTTGTCTCCGGCTCTGCTTCGTCACCCTCTTCACCTGGCGGTGCAGGATAGACCTCTTTAAGCATCTCAATCGGCATCGCCACATGATCAGAGAACTTATTGATCACAGAACGCAATCGATAACTCTCTAAAAACTCACTCTCATCTTCATTTAGATGCAGAATGACATCGGTTCCACGCCCAGGCTTATCCACGGTTTCCAGGGTGTAAGTGCCTTTACCGTCAGACTCCCAACGCACACCATGCTCAGCACCCAGGCCTGCACGGCGAGTAATCAGTGTCACTTTATCCGCCACAATAAAAGAGGAGTAGAAACCCACACCAAACTGGCCAATCAGTTGGCTATCCTTGGATTGATCGCCTGTTAATGCCTCAATAAACTGCTTTGTGCCTGAATTTGCGATAGTGCCAATGGTCTCCGCCACTTCCTGACGATTCATACCGATGCCATTATCGGAGATGGTGACGGTGCGCTTCTCTTTATCAAACTCGACTCGAATCTTTGGCTCTGGATCATCCTCAAACAGCGCCTCATCAGTCAGCGCCTCAAAGCGCAGCTTCTCAGCGGCATCAGAGGCATTAGAGATAAGTTCACGCAGAAAGATCTCTTTGTTGCTATACAAAGAGCGAATCATCAGATTTAAAACCTGGCTCACTTCTGCTTGAAAATCCAGGGTTTCCTTATGTGCTTCAACTGTCATAACCGTGCCAATCCTCCGAATAGATTAATAATTAAGGTGCGATAAACTGTATGAGGCAGATGCTGCCAAAGGTTTATAGATGGGGTCTCACCTGATTTTTTCAACCTGGAGGGGCTATAATTACATCTCACACACCGAGATAGATGATCTTAGCAAGATCCGTTGATTTACAACTCAAGCAAAAACATCAATCCCTAATATGCCACTAACGCGATCACGCTCTTCATCAACCACAATCCCCTCATAGGCACGGATTGCATTTCGAGATTGCAATGCATAATCTGCCTGTTCATTGCTGCGCTGAATACGGCTAGCCAAGCGTTCCTCCATGAGCTTAGAGGCTGCCAGATCCAATACCTGAGGAACCTTCTCAGGCAGCGATTGGCGATCCTCTTTAGGTTTTTCATAGGCAGACTTCTGCACAAGGGTCTGAGAAACCCTTGAGATTGGATAATTATTGACGGATAAAGATAACGTCATCATTAACGGTCAGAATGTTACTTATGAATAGAGATAAAACACTATTAAAACAATAATTTGCCTCTTATCAAGAAAGAGGTTAACTATGAGAATATAGCTAAAAGACTACCGGAAAACAGCGTGTTTCTAACCCGGCGGCCACTGCATACAACGACCACCCAGAACATGCAGATGAATATGGAAGACGGTTTGACCCGCTCCTTCGTTACAGTTTAGCACCATCCGATAGCCTTGCTCGCTGAGACCCTCTATCTCAGCCACCTTTTGAGCTGCCAGCACTAATTTACCCATCAGCTCAGCATTTTCAGGCTGAAGATCATTGGTGGTGCTGTAGTGTTTTTTTGGAATAATCAATACATGAGTCGGAGCCTGAGGGTTCAGATCCCGAAAAGCCAGCACATCATCTGTTTCATAGACAACGTCTGGCTCAATCTCTCCACTGACCATCTTGCAGAAAATACAGTCTGTCATTCGCCATCCCCTATGAATAATATAAAGATACCTGCAAAGCGCCTACAGATCCCGTCGCCCCATAAAGGCATGGGAGAGCGTACCACCATCAACATATTCCAGCTCACCACCCAACGGCACACCATGCGCAATTCGCGTGGCTCGTATCCCCTTTAGCTGCGCCATCTCACCAATATAGTGAGCGGTAGCCTCCCCTTCCACCGTTGGATTGGTGGCGAGAATAATCTCTTTGACTGCACCTTCTGCCAGCCGCTTTTCCAGCAGATCCAAACCAATCTCTTTTGGGCCAATCCCATCCAGCGGAGAAAGTCGTCCACCCAGGACGAAATAGAGCCCCCGATAATCAATAGCCTGCTCAATAGCCATCACCTCGGCCGGTGTCTCTACAACACAGAGTTGGCTCTCATCACGCCGAGGATTGGCGCAATGGTGGCACACATCATGCTCACTCAACGTACGACAACGATTGCAGTGGCCAATCTTATCTACGGCCAAAACCAACGTATCAGCCAGATGCTGGGCACCGGAGCGATCACGCTCCAACAGATGAAAGGCCATACGCTGAGCCGATTTTGGTCCGACACCCGGCAAGCAACAGAGGGCATCAATCAACCTAAAAAGCAGGGGTTGTTGGGACACGCCTAAAATGGCATCTTGAAGCCAGGGGGCAGATTTAGCCCATCGGTCATACCGGCCATGCTGTCCTGAGTTTTGGCTGCCACCTTATGCACTGCATCATTCATTGCAGCAGCGACTAGATCCTCTAGCATCTCTTTATCATCACCCATCAGGCTATCATCAACATTGACACGGCGAACCTCATGCTTACCATTCATCACAACCTTGACCAGCCCCGCACCTGATTCACCTGTCACCTCCTCCTGTGCCAGTTTCTCCTGAGCCTTTTGCATCTCGGCCTGCATCTTTTGTGCTTGCCGCATTAGATTTCCAATACCACCTTTCATCATTGTCAGTACCTTTCGATGTTGAGAAAATAATTCTATCGTTATGGGTCAGTAGGCTGCACAGAACCTGGAACCAACTTGCCTGAAAACGTCTCTTCCACACTACGCACCATGGGATCATTCGCCATGCTTTGTTCCGCCTGAGATTGGCGATCAGCCTGAGCACGCACCTGCCGCTGGGCAGGTGTCTCTGTCTGGGGCTGCTCAACATTGATCTCTAGCTTCACTTTTTCACCACAGTAGCGCTCCAATGCTTGCTGTAGATTTTGTTCCGAACGGGTGGTACACATCCCTTGATGTGCTGGATCAAGATGCAGTTTCAGCACACCATTATCCCAACTCCGATAGGTGCAGTTATTTGCCAGCTGCTGTGCTATGCCGCCTAATTTTAACTGTTCGATAACCTGATGCCAGTGACTAAACGCCTGCACATCAACAGGCGCTGTATTCATTGCATCCTGATCTGCCGGTTTATTTTGAGGGGGTGGCGCTGGCTTTGAAACAGGGCTTGCCACAGATTGCGACCGCACTTGAGCTGTAGCTGTAGACGTGCTCTGCGCCTTTCCTGTGTCAGGGCGAAAAGCCAGCATCCGCAACAAAACCATCTCAAAACCACTGGCAGGGTCAGGAGCCAGCGGCAGATCACGCTGACCCACTAAACCAATCTGATAATAGAGCTGCACATCTTCTGCTGTTAACGAAGCGGCCAGTGATTCAATCTGCGCTCTATCTCCTGCACTGTCATCCAATGCATCAGGCACCACCTGCACTAAAGCAATGCGATGCAACAGGGAGAGCAGCTCTTGCAGTGCAGCCGCAAAATCGGGAGCCTGTTCGGCCAAACTGGCCACCTGCGCCATCACCTTTGCTGCATCCTGGTCTGCCAATGCCGCTAGCAGGTTAGTGATCTGGTCTCTAGAGAGCGTGCCCAGCATGCTTCGTACATCGGATTCAGATACCTGGCCAGCACCAAAGGCAATCGCTTGATCCATCAGACTCAGCGCATCACGCATACTGCCATCAGCTGATTGGCTGATATGCATCAGGGCAGCACGGTCATAGGTGATGCCTTCCTGATCCAAAATCTTCTGCAATTGGCCGCAAATCTGCTCCAGTTGCAGGCGTTTAAGGTTAAATTGGAGGCAGCGTGAGAGCACTGTCACTGGCATCTTCTGTGGATCTGTCGT
>JAJRWL010000031.1 GCA_024276875.1 Gammaproteobacteria bacterium | reverse complement strand
TTCTGATCTGGCTGACCATTTAATTCATACGGCATTCATTTAATCTATCTTGACGAATGAGTGCACACATTAGATCATCCCCTTTTAGTCGGTAAGCCCATTAACTTAGGAGTTTTTTTGCGCATGAAATACCCCGTCATGAAAAGATTTAATATACGCCTCCCCGCTTTAGGATTACTGGCTGCCACCCTATTTCTGCTGGGCTGTGAAGGTGGAAATAATGGTGCGTCTGCTCCTGTGCAACCCTCTCAAGCGGCTACACAAGCAACCATGCCAGGCCAGGATACAGCTATCGAGATGCTTAAAATCAGACTGTTCGATGACCCTGAAAATGGCGATCTATTGGCAAAGCTAGGCGATGCCTACTTTGAGCAGCGCCGCTTTGGGGAGGCCATTCCCATCTACGAACGCGCAGTGCTGTTCAACCCTAAGAATCATGATGCATTGAATGACTTGGGGCTTTCATACCACTACACCGGCAACACCGAAGCCGCACTAAACGCACTGGATAGATCAGCAACAGCCAAGCCTGATTATAAATTTGCACGGCTCAGTAAAGGTTATATCCTTTTGTCACTCGGCCGTTATGACGAAGCTGAAGCACCGTTGCGTAAGGCACAAGAGTTAGACCCTAATGGGGGCGTTGGTAAAGAGGCTGGCAGGATGCTGATGCAAGTTGAGGAGATGAGGGCGGCAAAATAATATCTGTCATTTTAAGAGGCTATCAAAGCATGATAGCCTCTTAAATATTAGCAAAAACGTGATTTCAGCCACGCCTGAAAATCATCCTTTAATTCAGGATGTTGCAGCGCATAATCGACGGTAGCCATTAGATAGCCCAGCTTGCTACCACAATCATAACGCTTACCTTTAAATTGATAGGCAAACACCTTCTGTTTTTCCATCAGTCGTGCAATGCCATCGGTCAATTGAATCTCACCGCCTGCACCACGACCTGTCTGTGCCAACTGGCCAAATATCTCTGAGGTCAGGATATAACGCCCCACTACCGCCAGATTGGATGGCGCATCCTCTGGCTTGGGTTTCTCTACAATGCCTTTTACCTCAAGCAGCTGTTGGTCACCCTCAGTGTCCACAATACCGTACTTGTCCGTCTCTTCCTGTGCAACGCGTTCAACACCCAAAATGGAGCTGCCTGTGTCAGCAAAAGCCTTGACCATTTGGGAGAGACAACCACTGCCGCCATCATCAATCAGATCATCGGCAAGGATGACCGCAAAGGGTTCATCGCCCACGATGGGTTCGGCACAGAGCACGGCATGCCCCAACCCCAAAGGCATGGATTGTCGAATAAAGACACAGGAGACATGTGAAGGAACCACATCTCGCACCATCGCCAATAGTTTATCTTTACCTCGTTCCTCAAGCTCACTCTCAAGTTCATAGGCGGTATCAAAGTGGTTGGAGATGGCATATTTATTCCGACCCGTGACAAAGACCATCACCTCTGCACCGGCCTCTATTGCCTCTTCAACGGCATATTGAATCAGGGGTTTATCCACTACGGGCAGCATCTCTTTAGGACTGGCCTTGGTGGCCGGGAGAAACCGAGTACCTAACCCCGCCACTGGAAAAACAACCTTTCTTACCCTTTTTGACATCTCTTTCCTCCTCATTTTTTGATTTATTATCGTACCAACCGGCCATACATTTTGACTCTGCGGTACAGGCGATCCGCAAGATCAGGCTCTACCTGATCCCAACTGAAACGCCACGCCCAGTTCCCTTCAACAGTGCCAGGCAGGTTCATACGGTGCTCACCATCCAGTGCTAATAGATCCTGCATCGGCAAGATCGCCAGTCGAGCCGATGAGGCCAAGGCACTGCGAATCAAAGGCCAGGGCATAATCTCCTGTGAGCGCCCCAGGTATTCATCAACATACTGTCTTGCTTCAGCATCCAGACTGAGATACCAACCCAAGCTGGTATCATTATCATGCGTGCCGGTATAAACCACCGAGTTTTCGGTGTGGTTAAAGGGAAGGTAGGGGTTATCCGCCTCACCTGAAAAGGCAAATTGCAGTATCTTCATGCCAGGAAGCCGGTGTTTCTGGCGCAGTGCATTGACTTCATCCGTAATAACGCCGAGATCTTCAGCCACCAGTGGCAACGGATCATAGACCTCATGCAGCCGATCAAACAGCGCATCACCAGGGGCTTTTACCCAATGACCCTTCACCGCATTCTCCTCCTCTGCGGGGATCTCCCAATAGGCTTCAAAGCCCCGAAAGTGATCAATGCGAATCAGGTCAAACAGCTGTAGCTGGGTCTTCATCCGTGCCACCCAGAAGGCAAAATCATCCTGCTGCATCAGATCCCAACGGTAGAGTGGATTACCCCAACGCTGGCCAAGCTCGGAAAAGCAGTCCGGCGGCACACCGGCCACAACGGTTGGCTGCCCCTCATCATCCAGTAAAAACAGCGCCTGCTGAGACCACACTTCAGCACTGTCATGTGCAACAAAGATGGGCATGTCACCAAACAGCGCGACCCCCCGCTCATTGGCATACGCTTTTAGCGCCACCCACTGACTAAAAAAGAGAAATTGCTCAAAACCAAGATATTCAATCTTATTGGCCAACCTTATTGATGCCTCAGCAGTGGCCTCTGCTTCGCGATACCGCAGTGCCTTCGGCCACTCCCACCAACCGCATTGAATATCATCATGCAGCGCTTGAAACAGCAGATAATCATCCAGCCAGGCCTGCTGTTCTGCCTTAAAAAAAGCCAATGCAGACCGGTCTGCTGGATCGGCATTTTGACGAAATTCATGCCAGGCCACCGTGAGTGCAGCACGCTTATCATCGTCTGAAAATGATGCCTGCGCCAATAGATCACCACTCAACCAACCCTTTTCAATCAAGGGTTCTAAACTGATGAGACGTGGGTTTCCGGCATGCACAGAAGCCGATTGATAGGGCGACCCATCACTTTGAGCCGGCCCGATGGGGAGCGTCTGCCAGAGTGTCAGGCCTGAAGCCTGTAAAAAGTCGACAAAATGTCGGGCTGAAGAGCCAAGATCACCTGTTGTGCCTCGTCCTGGCAAAGAGGTGATGTGTAACAAAACACCTGCGCACCGATGATTTAGAGGGGATACCACGCTATGCATTCTGCTTCATCACACCACCGCGCGATGGCGCACCACTGCCATAGGCAAAAACCTGGTAGAGATGCGCAGGCGGTTGCTCACCCAACATCTCATAAAAATGGGTCAGCTGCCGACGAAATAGACGCTCAAAATCGCTCACGGTGCTGCCAGGATTGTAATCTCCAAACCACCAGAACCAATCGGAACCTTCACAGGTTGCCAGTTGCAACTCGGCCGCTTCTAATGCGTGCTGACTAAGACGACCTGAGGCCACAACCTCATCATAGACCGACTTAGCTTCGCTCAGCATGTCCCAGGCCCGGTTTTTATCGGGATCACCAATCCAGGTGGAGAAGGTGCCATAGACCCAGCTTCCTGCTACCAGCTGAGGCAGCGGGGGACGATGATGTTTTTGCTGCCGGATGCAGTCCGAGAAGGTGGTCAATTCAAGCTTGGGGTGCTCGGCCAGGGCTTCATAAAGCGCCGAGAGAAAATAGCTACCATTGTGTGGGTAATACTCCCAAGCATTCTCCCCATCCATAATGATGGAGACCACACTATCTGGCTCATCGGCACAGGTATCGGCAATGTTCTCCAAATGATGCACCAAGTTACCGACCGCATCATCCGCATGCCAATCGGCATATTTGAAGCCGATCAGGTCTGAGAGGCCGTCATCACGAAAAAAACAATTAAGTCGTCCCTCATTAAACCGGTACGGCAGGTGTAACCAGTTCTTATCCAAAGCGGAGCTATCGCCCACGGCTGTCAGGCTATTGTGTAGTACCTGCTGGCCACTGGCTGCCCAGCGAAACCCTTCCTCTTCTAGCAGGCGCAAGGTCTCTGTACTCACTGCACCCTCCGATGGCCAACACCCTTCGGGGCGAAACCCAAAAAAATGTTCAAATCGCTCCAACCCTTTGCGAATATGCCAGCGGGCACGAGGCTCCCCTCCAGGGTATCTCTTCCGCTCCGGCAGTTGCGCATCGGGCATCGCCTCTCGGGTTGTTTGAATATCCAACATCAGCGGGATAATGGGGTGCGCATAGGGAGAAACAGAAAGTTCGACCCGACCAAATTCTGCCAAACGGCGATAACGCTCAATAATGCCTGACAGCAGCTCACCAATCAGCTCAACCAAGCGTCGCCGATCATCCGAGTCATAACCCCGTCGCTTCTTTTGTAACGACTGTACCCGCAAATCATTCTGGCGCACGCTATCCCCCATCCACGCGAGGTGATACCAGACTAATAGATCCGTTAAATATTGGTCATTGAGGTAACGGATCGATTCGGGGTGGCTCTCCAGCCAAGAGGCGAGTTCAATGAGACGATCATAGGCGCTAAACCGTTTGATCAGCTGTTTCTCATTGGCCTTTTGGCAGGCATCTATCAGGTTGCGGCGCGCCTTACGGTCGATGGGCAGACCAGGACCCGCCAATGCAGCCAGTAAGGGGTCACGAATACATTTGCCAGTGGCCAACCAGTCCTGAACCTGTTCCGCATAATCTGCCAACTGTTCCAGCAACACAGGGGCAAAATTAACGACAGCTCGTGCATTTGGATTTGCCTCCAAATGGTA
The DNA here is from genome assembly GCA_024276875.1 of Gammaproteobacteria bacterium. Classification (GTDB taxonomy): domain Bacteria; phylum Pseudomonadota; class Gammaproteobacteria; order Chromatiales; family Chromatiaceae; genus WFXD01. The sequence continues at coordinate 17,629 of JAJRWL010000031.1, read as the reverse complement.
GGCCATGTCCGCATAATCTTTGATGGCATGCAGATAGACCCATGGCAATTGATAATCACTATTATCCGGCCCACGGTAGTCGGGCTGGTGCATATGCCAACAGAGGACAACCTTCAGTTTCTGCTCATCGGACACGGTGTACCTCCTGCCCCAACATATCGGGTGACACCAGTACGACACCATTTTCAGTCACATGGAAGCGCTCTGCATCGGCTATGGGGTCTTCACCAATTATCGTACCTTCAGGCACGATACAGCCATCATCAATCACGGCTTTTTTAATACGGCAGTTACGATCAATCACTACATTGGGTAGCACCACGGTATCCTCAATCTCACTATACGAATTAACCCGCACATTGGAAAATATCAGGGTATGCCGAATAACCGCACCCGAAATAATGCATCCCCCAGAGATCATGGAATCCACTGCCATGCCTCGGCGGTCATCGTCATCAAAGATAAACTTTGCCGGTGGCAGTTGCTCCTGATAGGTCCAGATGGGCCAGCTGGAGTCATAAAGATTCAGTTCAGGGGTGACACCAATCAGTTCTTGATTGGTCTTCCAAAAGGCATCGACCGTGCCCACATCACGCCAGTAAGCCTGCTCACCAGTATCATTTTCTCTGAAAAGGTGGGAGACCACGCGATAGTTGCTGATAACATTAGGAATAATATCTTTGCCAAAATCATGGCTTGAATCATCAACATTGGCATCTTTAATCAACTGCTCAAATAAGAAATCTTTGTTGAAGACATAGATGCCCATAGAAGCAAATGCGGTATCTGTTGATCCTGGCATAGGTTTAGGGTGCTCTGGCTTTTCAGCAAATTCCAGTACTCGACCTTCTGCATCGACACTCATCACCCCAAAGGCCTTGGCTGTTTCCAGATCAACCTCCAGACAGCCAACAGTCATATCCGCACCTGAGTCCACATGGCGAGCAATCATGGTGCCATAATCCATTTTATAGATATGATCACCGGCCAGGATCAATATATAGTCAGGCTCATGGCTTCTTAAAATATCGATGTTTTGGTAGATCGCATCCGCTGTACCCTGATACCAGTTCTCCTCCACTCGTTGCTGAGCGGGCAAAAGTTCAACAAATTCACCAAACTCACCGCGCATAAATCCCCAGCCACGCTGAATATGCAAAATCAGGGAGTGCGCCTTGTATTGGGTTAAAACACCAATACGCCGGATACCCGAGTTAATACAGTTGGAGAGCGGAAAATCAATAATCCGAAATTTACCGCCAAAAGGCACGGCGGGCTTTGAACGCCACTGTGTCAGCTGTTTCAGACGTGAGCCACGCCCACCGGCAAGAATCAATGCCAAGGTATTTCTTGTGAGCCGACTTACAAAACGTGGATTACATGTTTGATTCATGATCACTAATCTCCTCAGGTTACCCAATGAGCGTCCAACCAAAACATCAGCAGTATGATACCATTTACAATCTCAAGAGATTATCCCGATATGGTATTCAGATGATAATTAATATTCGTTAATTTCATTTACCATAAAGCACCAACCCCTCACCCGCTGGCATCCAGGTTATGACTTCAAAGAGAACAACTTCAAAACAGCCACTCAGTGATTCGCTGCGACGCATTATTGAAGCCCGTCATCATGACCCTTTTGCGGCATTGGGATGTCATCGGAGGGGTAACAAAGCTACCGTTCGGGTTTTTCTACCACTAGCGGAGCAAGTCAATATAAAGGGCATTGCTGAGCCACTCACCCGCATCCCTGATACAGATTTTTTCGAGTGGCGCGGGGATCGCACACAAATCCCTAACCGTTATCAAGTCACATGGTTGGACAGTCAAAAACAGCAGCACACCCAATATGACCCCTATTGCTTCCCCCCCCAGCTGAAAAATTTTGATCTGCACCTGTTTGGCGAGGGCAAACATTGGCACGCCTACCGTATATTTGGCGCACACACACATCAAGCCAATGAGATCAGCGGCATTCTATTTGCCCTCTGGGCGCCCAATGCAGAGCGCATCAGTGTTATTGGTGATTTCAATCACTGGGATGGCCGCGTTCACCCCATGCGTTGCCGTGGCGGGTCTGGCATCTGGGAACTGTTTATCCCCGATCTGGAGCCAGGAGCCTTCTATAAATTTGAGATCCGCAGCCGCTCGGGGGAGGTACTGATTAAATCAGACCCCTATGGCAATCAGTTTCAACTCCGGCCTGATACTGCAAGCATCATCACCGCAAACACAGCGTACCGTTGGAACGACCAACAGTGGATAACACACCGAAATCAACACGACTGGCAGAAAGCACCGCTCTCCGTCTATGAAGTACACCTTGGTTCCTGGCAAAAGGATGAAAACTGCCATTTTCTGAATTACCGTGAATTGGCACACCGCCTGGCCGATCATGTCTGTGCGCTGGGTTTTACCCATGTCGAGCTATTACCCATCACCGAGCACCCCTTTGATGCCTCATGGGGCTACCAAACCACCGGCTATTTTGCCCCTACCAGCCGCTTTGGTACACCGGATGATTTCCGTTACTTTGTTGATCACCTGCATCAACGCGGTATTGGCATCATTCTCGACTGGGTTCCTGCCCACTTCCCCAAAGATAAGCATGCCCTTGGGCAATTTGATGGTACGGCACTCTATGAGCATGAAGACCCTCGTCGCGGAGAGCATCGCGACTGGGGCACACTGATATTCAACTATGGCCGCAAAGAGGTACAAAATTTCCTATTGGCCAGCGCCGTCTACTGGATGGAAGAGTTTCACCTGGATGGTCTGCGGGTTGATGCCGTCGCCTCTATGCTTTATCTAGACTACTCCAGAGAACCCGATGACTGGATCCCCAATGAACACGGTGGTCGGGAAAACCTGGAAGCCGTCGAGTTTCTTAAGCATCTCAACGTCATTACCCATGAGCAGTTTCCTGGAACAATGATCATTGCAGAAGAGTCAACCGCATGGCCGCAGGTCTCCCGCCCGACCTGGTTGGGTGGACTGGGCTTTAGTATGAAGTGGAATATGGGTTGGATGCACGACACGCTATCCTATCTCAGCCAAGATCCCATCCATCGTCACTATCACCACGACAAACTCACCTTTGGGTTGCTTTATGCCTTTACCGAAAACTTTGTCCTCCCCTTCTCACACGATGAGGTGGTTCACGGCAAAGGCTCCATGCTGGATAAAATGCCAGGTGATAGTTGGCAAAAATTCGCCACCCTACGCCTGCTTTACACCTACATGTTTACCTATCCAGGTAAGAAGCTACTTTTTATGGGCAGTGAATTTGCACAAGGGCGCGAATGGGATGACAGCAGCGCATTAGATTGGCATCTTTTAGAGCGCCCTCAACATCAAGGGATTCAATCTTTAGTAGGCGACCTAAACCGGCTCTATCAAAGCAACAGCACACTGCATGAAATTGAGTTTGAACACAGTGGTTTTGAATGGATTGACTGCCATGATGCCAGCCAATCTATTCTGAGCTACCTGCGCAAAGATAAAAGAGGCCACACTGTGGTTGTCATATTAAATTTCACCCCCGTACCCAGAACCCATTATCGTATTGGCTTACCTCAAACAGGCTTCTACCGTGAAGTGATAAATTCAGACTCTGAGCTTTATGGAGGCAGCAATATGGGTAATGTTGGAGGGGTGAATAGCGAGCCTGTAGCGTGGATGAATTGCCCTCAATCTGCCGAGCTTACACTGCCACCTTTAGGTGCCGTTGTACTGGAGCATGAAGCAGGCTAGTCACCCATTAATGAGCAAAGAATCTCATCTTACTCAAGCTTAAAAGCAAACCCAGAACCAAATCCATTGCACTCCAAAATATCGGGGATTAACCAGAATCTACCTCCTACTACCGCTTAACGGGCATTTTTCCTGATAAACGGCGGAATTGATTGTGATCCCCCTAAATATGCACCACTTATACACCAAACAGGAACATCGTTCCTGACAGGTGACGCTTTTTGCTGATTAAGAGAGACCCCTAGTATCTAGCAGCAATGTTCATCACCATAAAAGTGTGAACTCAATTCAAGTTTTCCCTCTTCGACCCGAATACTCTAGTTAACAAGCCCCATGCATAACGTATCTATCTTTTAAGTAAGTTTTATACGTTCTGCCCATTAACTCGAGGAATGGTCAACCATGAAACAACCAACAAAAAGCAATGGATTCACCCTGGTTGAATTGATGGTGACATTGGCTATTGCCATCATCCTGCTCAGTGTTGGAATACCCAGTTTTACCGGAACCATTGAAAACAGTCGGCTAACAACTGCAGCGAATAAGCTGATCACTGCAACAAATCTTGCCCGTAGTGAAGCCATAAAACGCGGGGTTCGTATTACCACATGTAAAAGCAGTAACGGTAGCAGTTGCGCAGCCAGTGGAGATTGGGCACAGGGTTGGATCACATTCACCGATGAAGATAATAACGCCACCTATAGTAGCGCAACGGAAACATTACTAAGAGTAGAGGGGGCACTTGGAAATAATTTAACATTTACAGGCGACACAAACATAGAGGATTACATCTCTTATGTGGGTGGCGGACAGAGCCAGCTTAGCACTGGCGACGGTGGCGGTTTTCAAACAGGAACACTCAGTTTATGCGATGACCGTACAGGTAACTATGGCAAGGATATTGCATTAAGCAGCACGGGGCGTCTCTCCTTGAGTACTGAGGTGGCATGCCCATGAAAAACAACAACGGCTTTACCCTGCTTGAAGTCATGGTTGCCGTATTCATTATCGCTATCGGTCTTCTGGGGATTGCCGCACTACAGGTAACAGCCGTTAAAAATAACCACAGCGCTAACATCCGCACCCAAGCAAGCCAGTTAATATACAACCTGGCCGATAGGATACGCGCCAATATTGGCGGAGCCATCGCAGGCAACTATATCGCCAATACCGCCCCTAATGTTGCATACAACTGCATTGATGTTTTTTCCGGAACAGTTGTTGCCAATACATGCTCAGCCAATGAAATGGCACAGACTGACCTTGATCAATGGTTTGCATTGGCTGCCAGCAGCATGGCATTAGTCACCGGTGCAGGAAACACGGATATAACATGCACCGATTTAGATGTCGCAGATGCAAACCCCTGCACCCGTGGCTCACAGATAACTATCTCACTCAGCTGGAATGAACATGACGGGGACAGTGGTCTCATAAATAAAACTTTTTCAATGGATTTTCAACCATGAACTACTTGCCAAACAGCCGAAGCAGGGGGGCACAATCAGGGGTTACCTTGATTGAATTAATGATTGCCATGATCGTTGGTCTATTTTTATCTGCCGGGGTCATTCAAATTTTTATCACTAATAACCAAACCTATCGCATAACTGACAATGTATCGCGACTACAGGAAAATGGGCGCTTTGCTCTTGATAATCTAGGTAAAACCATCCGCTCTGCTGGTTTCAAGGGCAATACTGAATCAAGTCCCAGCTCAGATTTCCCAGCAGTTGCTTACGCGGCACCAAACCCCGCTGTAACATTTGCAGCTAACCAACTTATCTCAGGAACAGACGGCGGTGTCGGCGGCGCAGGCACACTTGATCCAGCCGATGATCTCTTTATCCGCTACAGAGGCAGCACCCTTGGCAGCATGGCCGATTGCATTGGCACAAACGTCGGTCAGGGAACCGCCTTTGCTGGCACCGAGATAGTCAACCGATATTACCTTGCCAATGGTTCACTAACCTGCCACTCATCAACCAACACAACACCACAGGTATTAATTGACAATATTGCAAGCATGCAAATCCTCTATGGCATGACCACAGACTCGACCCAATACCACGATGTCCGTGCAAGCTGCTATCTACCCGCCTCCACCACTATTGGCGCGGGGACAGATTGCACCACACTCAACTTCAGCCAAGTGGTCAGTCTCAGGATAAAGCTACTGCTCTCTACACAGGACGATAATCTGACAGCAGATGGCACAGCTCAATCACTTAACTTCGACGACGATGGTCTTGCCGACACAATGGTAGATAAACATCTATATCGTGCGCTCACTAAAACCATCTCTCTACGGAATAAAATCCTGTAAAGGTATTAATAAGATGAATCAGATAATACTCAACTACAGACAACAACAGGGTGCAGTGCTCGTGGTTAGCCTGATCATGCTGTTAATAATCACACTGTTTGGAATCACAGGTATGCAATCAACCGTGCTGGAAGAGAAAATGGCCGGCAATATGCGCAACAAAAGCATCGCCTTCCAAGCGGCTGAAAGCGCTTTAAGAAACGGTGAGATGGATATTGATGCCAGTGATGTATCAAGCTTAAGTTTTCTAGCAGCATGCACGGGGGGGCTGTGTATACCTCCAGCATCCAGCAGCACGCCCGCTTGGGAAGATGACAACCTGGTCGATTGGACAGGCACAACTCAAACCATAACCTACGGTGATCGCCTCTCTGCAACGAGCATTGGAACCGTTGCTACTCAACCAAAATACATCATTGAAAAACTCAATACCCCAGCCACCACTACTGGGCAGCGTTTTGATGCCAGCGCCAGTGCGGGCTACTCATCTGCCGCCACAAAGGAAGAGGTTTATAGAATAACCGCCAAGGCGGCCGGCGGTACAACCGTTGCTTCAGCAATGGTTCAGAGTGTCTACAAAAAATAACCCAATAGCCTGGTAACAGGAGATAATGAATGAATAAATATCAACAGATCAAACCACTAGCCGCAGGGACACTACTTGGCGTGTTATTGGCTATTACAGGACTATCCCATGCCGGCTCCTTGGCACTCGCAACTGTGCCTCTTTTTCTATCCAATCAAGCGGATCCCAATGTCTTTTTTGAAATTGATGACTCCGGCTCAATGGATTGGGAAATCCTAGCAAAACCACACCCCAGTTCAGCATGGTGGCTGGGGAGTGCCCTGCTTGATAACGGGCTCATGTATGAAGGTGGGTCTTATTACGAGATTTATTTGTATGACAATCCAGATAACGCCTATTCGGCACACAGTGGTGACAGTATTTCAACCGACTGGCGGGCACGCTGTGTCTGCCTGAATGTCTTGGCTTATGACCCCACTGTCACCTACGACCCATGGGTCGGCATGGCTAATGCCACCTTTCCAAACGTCATCAATGACCCACAACCAGGAACGGACGGATATAGCGATACACGCAACTTAACCGGTGATTTTTACTGGACATGGAGCGATTCAAACGGTGATGGAGTTGTCGACCCTGGCGAGCAGGGAAGCCAAGTTTTTCTGGCATCAGAATCAGCCAGCCAGCAGACAAATTATGCCAACTGGTACACCTACTACCGTCGCCGCTCTTTTGTAGCAAAAGCCGCCGTCGCTGATGTCATCGACACCAACCCAGGATTTAGATATGGGCTCAGTCTTATCAATCTCTGGTCAGGAAGTTCCGGCATCTTTACTGAAGTGCCCGCATCCGGAGTCAGCAATTATATCGCGCATAATAATAGTCTGGTTGATGATTTAAGGGATTTCGATTGGCCTCCATACGGCACACCACTGCGCGAAGCTTTGAAGCGCACGGGTGATTATTTTGATGACAACTTATCAGGAAAAACCGATCCCATCATCAGCGAATGCCAGAAAAACTTCACCATCTTAATAACCGATGGTTATTGGAACGGTGGGTCTCCCGGTGTTGGGGATACCGATGGCGATAGCCACTCTAATACCTTGGCAGATGTTGCCATCGAATATTACGACACTGACTTAAGCCCATTAGACGATAATGTGCCACCTGATACCTTTGATACTAATGCACGCCAACACATGGTCACCTTCACCGTCGCATTCGGCATCAATGGGGATCTGACTGATAGTGATAGCGATGGCTGGCCTAATCCTGTGTTAACGGAATCAGGGGATTGGGGCAACCCCTCCAACTCTAACTCTGAAAAAGTAGATGATCTCTGGCACGCAGCCTTTAACAGCAAGGGGACATTCATCGCAGCACAGACACCCCAGGCTGTTGCAGAGGGTATCAATGACGCACTGGTCAATATCACAGGCCGCACCTCATCCGCTGCATCCGTCTCCCTGAATGGCGGTTCCATTGGCACCAACAGCCGTCTCTATCAAGTTAAATTTGGCACTGATACCTGGACAGGGCAGTTACTCTCATACTCTATTGGCAGTGATGCCACAATCAGTGCGACACCCACCTGGGATGCCGGCTGTAAAATAACCGGTGGAACATGCCCCACAACTGGCTCAATAGAGACGGGACAAAACTGGGATACTGACCGAGAGATCATCACCTACAAACCATCAAACAGCAATGGCATCCCCTTTCGTTGGCCTGCCAATCCCGCCTCACCCACCGCCACCGAACTGGACACCGCTCAAACAACCCCTTTGGGCATAGATCTGGCAACCGGTTTAGCTGATGGCCAAGGCGAACAAAGATGGCAGTTTTTGCGTGGCGATACCTCCATTACAGGCTTCAGAACACGCGGCAGCTTACTGGGTGATATCATACACTCCGCCCCTGTATACATTGGCGCACCTGCCTCTAATTTCCCTGATGCAATCAACGGTGTAAATTTTGAGTCTGCACTCTACTCCACATTCTTCAACGCCAATAAAAACCGCACCCCACTTGTCTGGTTTGGTGCAAATGACGGCATGTTTCACGGCATTAGCGCCACTTTAGGCACAGAGGCCATAGCCTATGTACCCAGCATAATTTATAACAACCTTAATGAACTGGCCTCTCCAAATTATGTGCACCGCTACTATGTAGATGCCGCACCCACTGCCGGTGATGCCTTTTTTGGCGGCAGCTGGAAAACCGTCATCGTTTCAGGTCTGGCAGGTGGAGGACAGGGACTCTTTACCCTTGATGTAACCTCTCCAGGCAACTTGGACGAAGCGCATGCCGACGCTATTTCACTATGGGAATTTAGTGACAGCGATGATCGCGATATGGGATATTCATACGGACAACCCGCCATTGTAAAATTGAACAATGGCCAATGGGCCGCTATTTTTGGCAATGGCTATGGCAACACACATGATGATGACAATGATGGATCAACAACCGATGATAGCCTGACAGGCAACTCTGTTATCTATATTGTCAATATTCAAACCGGAGCCATCATCAAAAAATTTGATACCGGCGTGGGATCATCGGCTGACCCATTGAGCAGCAGCCGCCCCAATGGCATGGCAACCCCCCGAGTTATCGATGTAGACAACGACAGAAAAGCCGATTACATCATTGCAGGTGATCTATTTGGAAACCTCTGGAAGATAGATATAAGCGATACCAGCATTAGTAACTGGGGGTTTTATGATTCCGCTACATCACCCCACACCCCGCTTTTTACAACGGACAATGGCTCTGGTGTGGCTCAACCCATTACAACAGCACCTGAAGTCAGCCCACATGTGAATGGCGGCTTTATGATCAACTTTGGTACCGGCAAGTATCTTGAGACCGGAGACAACAGCGTCGTGGCTCAGCAAACCCAGACATTCTATGGCATCTGGGATAGAAATCTGGCGACATTAACCACCATGAGCCGCAGCCAGCTTTTGCAACAAACCATTACACAGGAGATTAGCGAGGGCTTTGATACCGACGGTGACGGAACAAATGATCTTACAAAGGAGGTTCGCGAAACCAGCGACAATGTTATTAGCTGGGCACCCAGCACTGGCTCAGTTGGTTCGGGGCATCTTGGCTGGTATTTGGACATAATCAACCCAAACACCTCTGCCAATGAAGGTGAACGTCAGGTAACAGACTCTATTCTACTAAATGGCATCATCATTTTTACCACACTGATCCCTTCAACCAACCCCTGTGATTTTGGTGGCAATAGCTGGATCATGGCGCTTAATGCCCAAGATGGAAGACGGCTGAATATCTCTGCATTTGACTTCAACCAGGATGGGGTTTATGACGCACTTGACTATATTACTGCATCCGCTGACACAGCGAGCGGCACCAAATCTGTCGTCGGCATCTTGCCAAAAATAACCTTTTCTAAATACGATGGCACCTATGCTGGGTTTGGCAGTGGCTCCACTGGCGGCATGCAAAGAATTGATGCCTATCGCGACCCGAGTCTGTATGGCCGTCAAACATGGCGGCAAATCCAGTAACGGTAAAGGAGATAATGATGACACATAGAATAATTTATGCACTTATCCTATTGCTTGCTACTGGTGGGTCAATTTTTGCAGCACCCCATCAGACACAGGCTGATAGACTCAGCCCTCCCTCTCGACAAGCCGCAATGAAAGGAAAGCTGGACGGGGTAAACCTGGCGGAGGGATATATCGTAGCTAACGACATACGATTCTATATCGATGTCAGCACCCGAGTTTATGATCAGAGAGGCGGTCTGCTCACAAAGAAAAATCTGAAGATTGGTCAAGCTTTGGATATGCACTTCAGGATTCCAACTGCCCCTCTGACCCGTGGACGACAGGCCATACTGGAAAAAATTGTAATCACACGGGAGCCATGAGTTATGACTGAATTAAAACGCACATCAGCCACAGGATTTACGCTAATAGAGCTGATGATTGTGGTCGCCATTGTCGCCATTCTTATCTCCGTGGCTTACCCCTCGTATCAAGACCAGGTTCGCAAAGCACGGCGAAGCACCGCACAGGGCAGCCTGGTAGAGTTAGCCAGTTTTATGGAGCGCTACTTTACTGAAAATAATACCTATGTCGGTGCTGTCCTGCCGTTTGCTCAATCACCCAAAAGCGGCACATCTTATTACGCACTGACGCTGCCAGGAGCAAGCCTAACGGCAACCGCTTACGTGCTTACTGCCACACCATCCACTGCTCAATCAGCAGATAGCTGCGGGACAATGACGCTAGCTCAAACAGGTGCAAAAACACCAGCAGCAAACTGTTGGTAAGCTAGATTGGCTGTAACCCCATCGACCAACTGGCCGGTGATTTTACAGCCAATCGCTTTTTTTATCCCATTGACAATAGGGGTGCTTCACCAAGCAGACATTAAAATATTTAGCATCACCGGAGACCTCCTCCCCTGCCCACTGAGGTAATTCAAAGCATTCATCCTCTGCCTCAAGCTCTATCTCTGCGACAATCAACCCCTCATTATCACCATGAAACAGATCCACCTCCCACAGATGCTCACCGCATTTCACTTTATAACGTGTCTTATCAATAAAGGGGTGAATAGCGACCTGTTCCAGCATATCTTCCGCATCACTCAGTGGTATCTCATACTCAAATTCAGATCGCCGAATGCCCAGGGTTGCGTTTTTTATATTAAGAAATGCCTGACCACCTCCCACACGCACCCGTACTGATGCGCGCTCTTGATTAGCCAGATAGCCCTGTTTTAAGCGTGTTTCAGAGATAATATCTTTTCGCCAATCATCATTGGCTACTAAGAATTTACGCTCGATCTCAATGCCCATTTATTATGCCTTTTCAAACAGCGCAATGGATTCAACATGCGCCGTATGAGGAAACATATCCATCACACCCGCCGCTTTTAGTCTATAGCCATATTTGTGAACCAATTCACCCGCATCTCTTGCCAAGGTGCTGGGGTTACAGGAGATATATAGAATCTGCTGCACACCTAATTTAGGCAACTGCTCCAATATCTCAACAGCCCCCGTGCGAGGTGGATCAAGCAGTGCTTTGTTAAAGACTTGTTTTAGCCAGGGTTCATGCTCTAATGGTTCAAAAAGATTGGCGGTATAAAAAGTCACATTTTCAATACCGTTGCACTGTGCATTCTCTCGCGCCCGTGCCACAAGCCCTGCATCCCCTTCAACAGCAACAACCTCTGCTGCTTTCTGTGCCAGAGGCAGCGTAAAATTACCCAAGCCACAGAACAACTCCAAAACCTGATCATCTGGTTTTAATGCCAGCATATCCACTGCACGGTTTACCATCAGTCGATTAATGCCCGTGTTTACCTGGGTAAAATCTGTCGGCAGAAAATGCAGCTCCACCCCAAAATCTGACAAGGCGTAGGTAAGATCGGCAGCGGTTCCTGATAGTGGGCGAACAGTATCCAGCCCCCCCTCTTGCAGGTAGATATGAATATCATGCTGCTGGCCAAAGGCACTCAGCTTGGCCTGATCTTCTTCACTCAATGGCGCTAATATACGAAAGATCAGCACACAGGTTTCATCGCCCATGGCCACCTCTATCTGAGGTAGTTTTTCACGAATTGAAAACCCGTCAATCAGTTCTGACAGCGGGGCAATCAGCTCACCTATTTTTGGGTGCAGCACCTTGCAACTGGATAGGTCTGCAATAAAACCGGAACCCCGCTCACGAAACCCCACCAACACCTTTCCTTTTTTGGCCACATACTTAACACCTATTCGCGCCTTGCGCCGATAACCCCAATGCTCATCAAATACCAATGGTGGGAGGATCTCATCCGGCTGCACTTTACCAATATGGGTTAAGGCATCCATCAGAATCTGTTGCTTGTGTTCTATCTGCGCCGTGACATCTTGATGTTGCAAACTACAGCCGCCGCAAAGACCAAAATGAGGACACGCAGGCTCTACACGTTCTGGCGATGGTTTAATAATCTCCACCGCCTGCCCTTCATCAAACTTCCGCGTCTGTTTGGTATAGGTGAACATCACCTCTTCTTCAGGCAAGGCTCCATGAATAAAGACGGCTTTACCCTCAATGTGGGTAACACCTCGACCATCATGATTCAGTGATTCAATCGTTGCCGCTACCGGTTCAGTCGGCAACTTTTTTCTGCGTCGGGATTGCCCCATACATCAAACTCCAAAATTAAAATTAGCTTACTATTTAGTTTTCAAACAGCTATTTTTTACCGCTGCTTCCACTGGCCTTTGCGATTTTGATACCACCAACCTTTGCCGGCCTCATCCACCCAAATACCGGCATAGGTTTTTTGTACATCAGCACGCCACTGTGGATGCCCATTTGCATCAGCAATGGCTTGGTAGAGTGCCTTACGATTTCTGTTCTCTGCTGCCACCATTTTTTTGATTTTACTGCGCTGTTTTAGAGGTATTGCTGAGGCATTACGAATCTTAATCAAGGCATTGCGTGTAAACCCAATCGCCCCCTTTGCATAATATTTTTTAAGTGATGCGTTGCGCCTTTTCATCTGCGCCTGAAGTTTACGAATCTTGGGTGTATTGACGTTAAAATCTGGTGCTGCTGCATGCGCAGGAGAAACCAAAAAGTTAAGCACACCTTCACCCACTTGCACATAGAGTGGCAGTGGCTGTTGCCGTGCAGACGTTGTGTTTTTATCTGTTTTAGCATCATCCTTACCTAGGATGTCCTGCACCATCTCCCGCGCCGCCTCTTCAGCCTGCGCCGATGGAAAATAGATGTTGATGGTGACGCAGGCGGCCAATAGAAAAAGCGCACTTAAAAGGATTCCCATTCTGAGTGATTTCATAAGATCTACTCCTCAATAACTATTATCTATAATCAGTTGACTCAGCAGCTTAAATAGTAGTTCAACTGATTTAATCTATTACTCAAAGTCTGCATTGCCCACACCACTGTTTGCAATCTCTGTCAGCTTATTAATCAACAGTTCCCAGTCCACTTGATGATTAAATCCCACAATATCAACACGCGGTATACCACTGCCTTTCACCAGATAACTGCCCTGCGCTGCCGCCTCGACCCCATCCAGCTCACAGACCCCATTTTCCAAGCGGCAACTGACACCCAATCGGGCATAACGAAACTCGTCAAAGAAGCTCAAAAAGCTGCGTGACAGCGCCCCAGACAGGCCGTTCCCACCAAGGTTGGAGATGTTATCAATGGCTCGTTGACTGATCCGGTGGCGACTCTCATCCTGCTCTGGCGTAGCAAAACGGGCATCAAAGGAGACCGGCTGCCAATTCTCTAAATAAAGATCTTTGATTCGCCCCTCCAATTTGCCAGTGATCTTACCAAAGGAGAAGGTGCGGGTCAGTGCCTCCAGATCTAAATCTTTCAGTTCGACATTGGCATGCAGGGTTGGCCAAACGCCCAGCGGATCATCCACTCTTAGGTTCTGGATAATGGTCTGGCCTTCAAAAAGATCCACCATCATGGCGCCTTCCAGTTCAAATGTGTCATTTTGATAGGTTGCTTTTGGTATGCCGCCAGAGAGCGTACCTGATAGCGGCAGCCAACCCATAGCGTGACTGAATGCCTCCATTGAGACGGCCGTTAGCGCCCCTCCAAAGACAAAACGAAGATCATCATTCCAGACAAGATTAAATGTTGATAGCACCAAGCGTCCATCTAGCACCGGAAGGATTGCCGAATTTAACAGCGTAATACTCTTTTCATGCAGTGAGAGATCAAGCGCTGTACGGCCAAAGGTAATCCCTTCCATAAAATGCCCGCCATCCCATGAGAGCATTGAGTCAGCAGGCATCTCTCCACTGCTCCAATTTAACAGCCCATTGATGCCGTAAAGAGCAAAACTACGTCGTGGCGAGGTTATCTCTTCCGCCTCTTCTGTCTCATCTATTTTGGGTATGACCTCTTCTACGGTCACATCATTCAGATTCAATACCCCTCGCTGCACACCATCACGCTGCATTGATAGCGCTAATGTGGCCTGCCCTGCCCACGCCAGGCTAGCCAGCATGGATTCGGCCAATGTGGGCAAGAGGTATTGTTCATAGAGGGTTTGAATAGCGAATGGCTCTATCTGTAGATGGAATGATTCTGCCATCCACTGCGGCTGCTTTAATAGGGTTGCGGATAACGTAAAAGCCAAGATGCCGGGGTGGTTGTAATGAAGCTTACTGACCTGTAACTGCCGTTGATTAATGTTGAGCTGGGCGTTTATAGAGAGCGGCTGTTGCTCAACACCAATATAGAGATAAGGGCTGAGCAGTTCACCTTGCTGTAGGGTTAATGCAATATCCCCCTGCCACTCTTCATCAAAAAATATAAAACCACCCTGCAAGCTCCCTGAGATCCCTTCACCGAGATAATCACCACGCCCATCACTAAAAGCCAGCTCATGCAGATAGCTATGCCACTGAAATTTAGAAGGCACTGTGCCTGCTCCCGAAACCGAAGCAACCAGATCAATCTTTCCTGACAATTCAATCTCAGGCAGCATCGGCAGATAGCCTCTCAGTTGGTTATAAAACGCCGTCATATCCAGCGCATCAGCCTTAACATTGAGTGCCCACCCCTCAGGATTTGATTGGATAATAGCCTGCAACTGACCTGCTGCAAAGTGCAGACGATTCAGTTCAAATTTCAGCGTTTGCTGCGCTGAATTCCACTTAAATCGAATAGGGATTTGAGGATCATCCAACAGTGGATGCGGGAGATGTAGCACACCCTTTTGGCAGGCAATGTCATGATCGGAAACTCGCCCTTGCTGGCATGAAATAACAAGCTCTTTAAGGGGGGTTAAAAGGGCGGGATGCGTGATGGATTTCACCCGCATCTGAAAAGCGGCAGCGGCTCCTTGCTGCCAATCAAGCTCAAGATCCAGCGATTCAGCAGACCAATCCGCCCCCGCTACGCGACCAAGGTGCAGGGTAACTCTATCTGCGGCAAATAGTGAGGGTGTCAATATCAGCCATATTATAAAGATGAGGCGGGGAGGCTGCATGCACCTTAGTCTGCGTGGAAAACACCTGTTGATAGATATCGATCACCGCGATCACAGACAATGGATACAATCACTGCATCCTGCACCTCTTTGGAGAGCCGTAACGCAGCCGCGAGCGCCCCTCCAGATGATATGCCAGCAAAGATACCCTCTTGTGCTGCCAATGCACGGGTCGTACCCTCAGCCTCCGCTTGCGAGACATCAATCACCCGATCTACCCGTTCGGCATCAAAAATCTTTGGCATGTAAGCTTGTGGCCAGCGACGAATGCCCGGAATACTGGCACCCTCTTGGGGCTGCACCCCCACGATCTGAATCTTTGGATTTTTCTCTTTTAGATAAGTAGACAACCCCATAATCGTGCCCGTGGTGCCCATGGCACTCACAAGATGGGTAATTGCACCTTGGGTATCACGCCAAATCTCCGGCCCTGTCCCTTCGATATGTGAAAGAGGATTATCTGGATTTGCAAACTGATCCAAAATAATGCCCTCCCCCTCAGACTCTAATTTACGTGCCATATCAATGGCGGCTTCCATGCTGCCCTCTTTGGGTGTCAGAATAATTTCAGCGCCATAGGCTTGCATAATATCGCGACGTTCAACACTCATGTGCTCAGGCATAATCAATATCATTCGATAGCCTTTAATAGCGGCCGCCATCGCCAGTGCAATACCCGTATTGCCGCTGGTTGCCTCAATCAGGCTATCCCCTGGCTGGATAGTGCCACGCTGCTCAGCATGCACAATCATGCTTAATGCGGGGCGATCTTTAACCGAACCCGCAGGGTTGTTACCCTCTAGTTTAAGTAATATTGTATTACTACTCTCACCAACCAAACGCTGCAATCGCACCAGTGGGGTACGACCAATATAATCTTCAATTGTTGGATAATTCATATCGACCAGTGTACTTTAACAACTTATTAAAATGGGAATTTTCTAGCATCTAGTGACATTATCAGGGGCATCTGCCCAGACAGTACAGGAGCATCTATTATGAGCACAGAGCAGCCACTTCAACCGAAGACCAAAATCTTCATGCTCATAACGGCTCCAGTCTTTACTATGGCATTAGGGTTTACCCTCTATTTCACCACAACCTCATCTGTAAACACACTACAAAACGATACTTTTGCCTTAGCAATAATCGTACTCACGCTACTTTTCTCTCTTCTTGTCGCCTGGGTTATTAATCGCCGTATTATTGCACTACTTGAACAATCACCCCACACAAACAAAGCGTTGCAACTTAAAATAGATCAAACCAAAGAGACACTTACTCTTCAAAACATAGAGCTAGATATTGCACGCAAACGAGCACTGGATACCAGCAATATAAAAGCGGACTTTCTGGCTCATATGAGCCATGAAATCAGGACACCCATGAATGGCATTATTGGGTTTACTAATCTATTGAGTAAAACAGATCTAACACCTAATCAAAGAAAATATACCGAAACAATTAAACAATCATCCAACAATCTACTGAATCTGACCAATAGTATTCTAAGTTTTTCTAACATTGAAAAAGGGCATTTCAACATAACACCACAGCCTTTTAAGATTCGAAAATGCTGCGAAACATGTGTCACACAATACAGACAAATAGCACACAACAAACAGATTGAACTGGCATTGCTTGTTTATGATGATGTACCCAATAATTTAAAAGGAGATACAGCGCGTATTTCTCAGATTCTCTCCAACCTCATTGATAATGCCATTAAATATACGCATGAAGGCGAGGTTGTTATCCGAGTCATGCTGGAAGATGAAACAGATACAGATTGCACATTACAAATAAGTATCACCGACACGGGTATAGGTATAGAAAAATCTATTCAAAAAAATCTATTCACACCATTCAATCAGGAAAGCACCTCAAAGGCTCGGCAATATGATGGTGCAGGACTTGGATTAAGCATATGCCACCGATTAGTAAAGACATTAAATGGTACTATGGGTATAGACAGTACGCTAGGGAAAGGC
>JAJRWL010000030.1 GCA_024276875.1 Gammaproteobacteria bacterium | reverse complement strand
GGTATTGGCTTATCACCCTTTGGGTGATTATGTTTTGGTGGGAGAACCATGTTTTTAGCCGTTGTTTCAAAAGGTTAGTAGTGTAATGCCTTTTTCAACTGATTTTTCTAGGATTAACAACCAATGAGGTGTGGACAACCTTTCCAAAAAAGCAGGTGCTTGTCTTTAAAGAGGGTGCAGTGATTGAGGCTTAATGGCAACTGTAATGCGGCTAGCTAATTTCGCGGTAGAGCCTACATGCAGAAATGCGCAGTTCAATCTGCTGTTTTAGTTTATTAAACTCAGGGCTACCAATTTTTTTGAAGCGTTGTTTAAATTCTCGCTCTGTCATATTTTCTGGCAAATCACGAACCCTGGGTATTAAATCTGCCTCGACAGCACCATTGGCAAGCAGCTGCTGTACTCTGCGCGCTTGATGTACAGATGCTGTTGCTATTTCGCCAAAACGAGTGCCCGCTCTATCGGCAGCCAAATCAGTAAAACTAAAACCACTGCGACCTTTTGAATCAGCAACCTCTTTGTATAGTCCGACAGCATCGGCTAGTTTTGCATCACCGGTTACCACTAATGCGGCGGACCCCAAAAAATGTTCAACGAAATCATTGCGTTTACTTAATGTTAGGACATGCTTGCGAGGTAGAGGCAAGTCTGACATCTTTGGCATCAGTGCACTAAAACTTCTTGGAATAACGTAGGCAGCTAATACAATCAGTGCAGCTCGATTTTCTGCAATGGGATCACCATTTTTTGAGCGTAATTGAGCATGGGCAAATAGGGGGCGCATGAGGTGCAT
Organism: Gammaproteobacteria bacterium; assembly: GCA_024276875.1. Taxonomy (GTDB): domain Bacteria; phylum Pseudomonadota; class Gammaproteobacteria; order Chromatiales; family Chromatiaceae; genus WFXD01. The sequence goes on along the minus strand of JAJRWL010000030.1, from coordinate 9,597 downwards.
AATGGATGAGCGATGCGTTAGCCCAGGTTGCCGCGTTACCTCTGCCATTTTGCGGTAGTAACTGCGAATACGCAGTTGATCCTGTGGTGAGATAAAATGGGATTTAACCGTGGCAATGAGTTCAGGTTTCCATTTATAAATAATGTGCATATAACCATTTGATAAACTGATTTTTTTTATTGTATTTCTAATGAGTTGCCTATCCGCGCTATAAAAAATATAGGGCATCATTTTAACTAAAATAAAATCAGCAAGGCGGGCAGGGATAGGCAGCTGACCAATATGTAACGCTGATATGGCCGCCTTACCCTGGGTTTCAGTAATTGTTAGTGCTAGATTCAGGTAGGGATTGATCGGGTTGTTGGGCAGTTGAATGCTGGCTTGAAGCTTGAGTTGATCGGGTAGCAGTTTAATAATGACACCGCCAGAACCTATGTTTCTTATCAGATAGTTGGCCGCCAGGCTTAAATCTTTCTCGCTTAAGCGGAGAATATGAATGGTGCCTGCTTTAAGTTGATAGGGGTTATTTTGTGCGATTATGTTACGCGCTCGGTCAATATCTTGGTGCGTGAGTGTGTCTGCCACTTCCACTTGTGGCGTTGGCTCTAAGCTAAGCCAGGCTAAAAGTGCAACACTGAGTGGCAGCAGTGATAAAAGGAGCAGACTAAAAAGAAAGCGCCGCATATTTTAAAAAGCCAAATAATATTGAATAGATATGTTATTAAACTATGAGTATAGATTAAGGCAGCAGTCTTTCCCCTCGGTAAAGGTCTGCAACGGTTTCTCGTTCACGTACAAGATGGATCTGATCACCATCAACCATAACCTCAGCGGCTCGTGGCCTGGAGTTATAGTTTGAACTCATCGTAAACCCGTAAGCACCACTGGATCGTACCGCCAGTAGCTCCCCATTTTTAAGTTTTAACTCACGCGCTTTACCTAAAAAATCACCTGTCTCGCAGACAGGCCCCACCAAATCAAAGCAGCCAGGTATACCATCGTCACTTTTTGTAACAGGAATAATCTCTTGGACGGCTTGATAGAGTGACGGGCGCAGCAGATCATTCATTGCAGCATCAATGATGGCAAAATCCTTGTTTGGGGTGGGTTTGATGTATTCAACTTGAGTGAGCAATACCCCAGCATTCCCCGCGATTGCACGGCCAGGTTCAATGCAGACCTCTAAAGTGGAGTGGCCTAAACGCGCATGCAGTGCGGCGGCATATTCAGCCGGTGTGGGTGGCTCTTCATCTGTGTAGCGGATGCCCAAGCCGCCGCCTAAATCAAGGTGGTCTAATTCAATGCCTCGGGATTTCAGCTTTTTGACCAGTGCCAATATGCGATCCAGGGCATCTAAAAAAGGGGGCAGTGAGGTGAGTTGTGAGCCAATATGGCAATCAATGCCAGAGATGCGAATATTTTTTAGTTGGGTGGCTCGATAGTAGACAGCCAACGCCTGATCAATCTCAAGTCCAAATTTGTTCTCTTTTAACCCAGTTGAGATATAAGGGTGCGTGCCCGCGTCAACATCAGGGTTGACGCGTACGGAGATGGGCGCTTGAACCCCCAGTGCTCCGGCAACCTGATCAAGGCGCTCTAACTCTGGGGCGGATTCAATATTAAAGCAGCGAATGCCCACTTCGAGTGCCCGCTGCATCTCATCGGCTCGTTTGCCTACGCCGGAAAAGACCACTTTACGGGCATCGCCACCGGCAGCTAAAACACGTTCCAACTCACCTACTGAGACGATGTCAAAACCAGAACCCAGTCTGGCCAGCACATTGAGTACGGCGAGATTAGAGTTGGCTTTAACAGCAAAGCAAACCAGATGAGGCTGTGCGTTAAATGCATTATCAAAGGCGCGCCAGTGGCGCTCCAGCGTGGCTCTGGAATAGACATAACAGGGCGTCCCCCAGCGTTGGGCAATCTGTTCCAATGGCACATCTTCAGCGTACAGTTGGCCATCGCGGTATTTAAAGTGATCCATAATTAATGCGGCTCTATTTTTTCTCTTCTTCTTCTTGTTGTTGCTGTGGCTGTTCGGGCATATACAATGCACCTTTTTGTCCACAGGCGCTTAATAGACTGCTCATGACAAGCAGCAGAATTACGAGACAATATGTGGCTTTCATTTGGAAAATCTCTCAGCCTTAGGTAAGGGGGAAGTATAAACCGTCGTAGATTATGCGGAAAGTGATGGTGAGCGGTTATTGAGCTTTGATAAGGCTTGATTAAGCTTAGTTTCTAGCCGCTTTTTAAGATGAAGCATCTCTATTGTGCTGTTGTTGAGGTTGATTGTCGCCCCAGAAAGCTCTACGCCTGTGAGGTATAAAGGGTAATTTTTATCACCCGTGCGCCATGCCTGCACCTGTTTGGCTACAGCGGTATAAAGTCCATCGCCGTACTCAATGGCACTGAACTCTTTATCACGGCAGATTAAGCTGTAATGTCCTTTTGCCAGATCAGCGTTATCACTGAGTAGGCACAGTTCAAGATAGTTGAAGGGGATCTCGCCAATAGGGGGGTATCGCTCCGTTAATAGCCACTGCCCATCCGTGTTTTTAGAGAGACGGTAGTATTCAACAGACTCCCCAGGGGCTGCATCGCCTATCGTAGATAGAAGGTCGCGTCGATTTAAATGTTGTTCAAAAAAACGCTGTTGTTGAACAAGCAGGTATTGTTCATCCGCGCCACATATCTGTTGGCTAAATAGTGCCCCTTGCTCATCGAGAATATAGAGGCTGGTGTCATTTTTTGTGGGGTAGAAAAAAAGCTGGATTCGCCCCGCATGATTGTGTTGAAAAATAGTGGAAATGGGGTTGTTGACCAATGTTTGTGGATCGATTGCTGTGGGGCGATAGTGGTTTAATGGCTCTCCAAGCTCTTCCATTAATGTTTGCATAGCATCCATTTCAAACCAGCTAAATTTTTCTTTATTACGTTGGATAATGTAGTAGTTATCATCAATCTGAATGATGTACCGGCTATCTAAGCCGTATCCATTTTGGCTGAAATTATGATAAACATCACGGTAAACCTGTTCAATTCGTTGTGCAATGCTGCCAGCGTTATTTGAAGAGAAGCCTCGGGCATTCACAATAGGCGGTAGCATTCCGGGTGGGGCTTGCAAAGCGAGTTCCAGATATTGACAGATGCTTTCCAGTAGGCCGGTTTTACCATCGTAGCTAACGACTAATAATTCACCCCAACTGGTGGTAATAAGTTGTTCAAGATTGCACAGCAGGCTGATGTGCATCGCGCTAAAACTCAGTGGATTACAGCGATTACTGGTGAGTAGTTTGCCCTGCTTTACTAAATGAGGCATCGGGTTTTTGCCAACATTAATAAACAGTGAGCATGAGATCATGTAGGGCATATTAGCCAATGCGGCTAATGGTATTTGAGGTTGCTGCTCGTGCGGGCAAAAACTGCGTAGTGCATCAAGCAAGGCGTTGATATCTGCCGTAACAATGGGGCAGCTATCGGGGTAGAGTCTGAATTGGGTATCATGGCTGGTGATTTTGTTTATATGACACCAGGTCAGTAGCTCTATTAGGCTGGTGCTGCTTTTTAGTGGCTTAATAGTATCGTGGTTTAATGTTGTAATCTCTTCACGATAAAGAAACCAGATACTTTTTTTATCCTTGTGTTCCAAAAGCTGCAATGAGAGTTGGCCCTCTTGCATGTTATTGGATATGCCAGGATTTAGGTGTTCTATCTTGCCTGGACGGCGCTCTAAGGCGGCATAGAGTTTACGACCCAGTAGGGTGAGTTCTGCGGGGTCTACCCGATGCTCTTGTGCATGCTCCCGTGTAAAATTTGTCAGTAAGCGGTAGCTATATGAAAGCTCTTGCACCAGTCTGTTTCGCTCTTCTGTTACACGATCAACCTTCCAGTTGTTTTTAGAATCTAGAGAGGCAAACTCCACTTGTCCCCAGCCCCATTTCGTTGCAAGAGTCAGTAGCAGCGCTGCTTTCCAGTTATCTTTTTGATGGCTTGTGTGGCTGAGAGATTGCCCTGTTTTGAAGTAGAAACAGCGCCGAGCCAGCTCTAATCGACAGGGTTCATTGCGCTCTAGCAGGTATTGCTCAACCCGATGATAGAGACGAACATAAGGGTCTAGCGCTGTAAGGTCGTTGCAGCCGCTATAGATGGCTTTTTTGGCTTCTTGGCAGAGCCATTGAATATGGGGGTATTCACGCGCATAGGCCTCCATCAATAGAATTTTTAATACCGCTTTATAGGGGGATTCAATGCCTTTGAAAAGCTGCCAACGTGCGGCACTAAAAAACTCTTCTACGGATATCTTTTCTAATCCGCCAAAATCCAGACAGTCGTGCTTATTTACAAAGCGTTTCTTTATCAAACGATTAGCGTAATCTCGATAGTTTGATTCATGCTCCGGTGGTACAAGCCACCATAATGGATGTCGCCCAGCAATCAATATGCCGGTGCGGTAAAACTCTTCCAGCAGCAGACGTTGTTGGGTGGTGCCGCTGCTCTCATGGGAAATGGGCGCGCGATCGCCACGTCGAAAGGATTCTACATCCATAACAAAGAAATGGACTTCTAGCCCCAGTTTATCTGCCCAGGTTTCCAGTAGGCTGGCTTTTGTGCTGAGGGCGTTTTGCTGTTGCGCATCCAGTTCTGGGTCATGGATAAGCCAGATATCAAAATCACTTTTATCGGTATGTGCAATGCTGCCCATACTGCCCATAAGATAGATGCCATGAATCAAGTAGCTGCGACGGGCGCGTTTTTGGTAGGCAAAACTGCGGCTAATTGATTTGGCAATGCGGATTTGATCTTTGGATGGTTAAAAGTCAGATAATCCAGCGGGGGTTTCACTGTTGACATACCCAGGTAACATGGGGTGGTTGATGTGAAATAGCAGAGATAAAAGCTGGATAAAGTGCTGCTGATGTGGTGGCAGCTCTTTCTGTATCCGCTCCAGGCGTTTTTGATGCAGGTTTTGAAAGTGGCGGCGGATTTTCTGCAGTGCCTTCCGGTCAATCTCTTCCTTGCGCTGCTCCGCCACCGTCTTATATACCTGAAATAGTAGATTAGGAGGCCATTGATGTGCTGGCCGTATCTAATGCATTTTCTGCCTGCTGGGTAAAACGAGCGGTGTCTAATCCTTTGCACCACTCAGCGAGGCCAAACCGTAATTGAAATGCGGGAGGCTGCTCTTCTTCTGTTGAAGCAAGATCCGTGACACCGTTGTTAATATTTTCAATCAGGGTGTGAGCGGCCTCTGCGGATGTTTCAGGCAGCATGAGCATAAATCGGCTCTCTTCCCAACGACCCAGCACATCAGCCCACCGTAATCGATCACGCAGATAGTTACTTACGGTAAGAATGAGCTTGTCTGAAATGGCTTCTGAGTTTTGGGGGAGAATTTCTGTCACCGCCAGGCTGAGGGGGTTTTGATAGCGGCGACTGCGTGTTATCTGGGCATCGAGCATCTGGATGAGGGCGCGGCGATTGGTCACTCCCGTTAGTGCATCTGTAGTAGATAGCTCTTCAAGTTGTTGTTTTAGCCGATTATTTTGCTGTTGTAGCTGATACTTTTCTGTGACATTTTGAAAGTAGAGCAGTGTGATTTTTTTGCCATCTGCGCTTTGCATCTCACGTGTCTCACGTTGTAGCCAGCACTCAAGGCCAGAGCCATGCAGGTGTATGAGCTCTTCATTTCCCAGCAAGGGGCGGTGAATAGATGAGGGTAAACTGGCTTGGTTCTGGTTTAGAAAATGTGCTGCAGAAAGCCCACTTACCGCTTCAAGCGCAGGATTTACGCCACAGATATAATCTTGCTCATTTAATGCGATGAGACCCATGGGGCATGATTCAAACCACTCTCGTTCTGAAATATTATTTTGATTAATAGCCATCTTTTTAATCCTTCAATCTAGCTTTTAAATGCGCATCTATTGTGATGTCTGTACTACGGGGTCATTAGCGGCAATTTAAGATAAAACTTAAGTTTCATCGGGGTCTTATTCCGCTATTTTTTGGCGTGCTCTTTTGATAGCCAGCTGAACCTGATGAGGGGCTGTGCCACCAATATGGTTACGAGCGGCTACGGAGCCTTCTAAGGTCAATACGTCAAATACATCCTGCTCGATATCACTAGAGAATTGTTGTAACTCTTCCAATGTGCAGGCGGAGAGATCCCTCTTTTTTTCAATGCAAAATGCCACGGCTTTTCCCACAACCTCATGGGCATCACGAAAGGGCGTTCCTTTGCGCACCAGGTAATCGGCCAGATCTGTGGCGGTGGCAAAGCCCTGCATGGCAGCATGGCGCATATTGTCACGCCTGCAACTGATGGCGGGGATCATATCAGCAAATACCTTGAGGCAACCTTTAAGGTTGTCAATGGTGTCAAATAGTGGCTCTTTATCTTCCTGATTGTCTTTGTTGTAAGCCAGTGGCTGTCCCTTCATGAGGGTGAGTAGCGATATCAAATGGCCAAAGATCCGCCCTGTTTTTCCGCGCACCAGCTCAGGCACATCGGGGTTTTTCTTCTGTGGCATGATAGAGGAGCCGGTGCAAAAGCTATCTGATAGCTCAATAAAACTAAATTGGGCAGAAGACCAAATAACCAGCTCTTCAGAGAATCGTGAAAGATGCATCATAATAAGTGATGCCGCTGCGCTAAACTCTATGGCAAAGTCACGATCGCTGACAGCATCCAGTGAGTTTTCAGCAGGTCGCTCAAAGCCCAGTAGCTTCGCTGTGTAGTGACGATCAATGGGGTAGGTTGTTCCGGCGAGGGCAGCTGCCCCCAGCGGCATGATGTTGACCCGCTTGTTGCAGTCTGTTAGCCGTTCGCGATCGCGTTGCAGCATCTCAAACCAGGCCATCATGTGGTGGCCAAAGGTGATGGGTTGGGCGGTCTGTAGATGAGTAAAGCCTGGCATTACGGTATTGGCTTCCTGCTCTGCTATGGTCAGCAGTGCCTGTTGCAGGCGTAAGATTTCAGTGCAGATGATGTTGATCTCATCGCGCATATAGAGACGAATATCAGTTGCAACCTGGTCGTTGCGGGAGCGTCCGGTATGCAGTTTTTTACCGGCATCGCCGATGCGCTGGGTGAGTGCAAACTCGATATTCATGTGAACATCTTCCAACGAGACAGACCACTGAAACTCGCCACGGGTAATTTGCTCACGGATGGCCTCCAGACCCGAGATGATTTCATCGCGCTCTGCAGTGGTGAGAATGTCAGCTTGAGCCAGCATAGTGGCATGGGCAATAGAGCCTTGAATATCGTAATGATAGAGCCGTTGATCAAAGTCTACAGAGGCGGTAAAAGCCTCAACAAAGGCATCTGTTGGCTCATTAAATCGGCCAGACCAAGGTTTTTCGGGTATGTTATTGTCACTCATGTAAGCGGTTTCCTGAGGGCTTGATGCGGGGGATTATACCCAAGAGTTGAAGGTGAGATGCGTAAAAAGCAGAAAAAAAGCAGATCAAAAAGGGCAGGAGCGAGCGGTTTTTTGCCTGATTTTTGTGCTATCAGTAATCTTCTAATCACCATCGTCTCTGCTGAATTATTGGCCATGGTGCTTACATTAAGTGCAAATGTTACCTCGGGGCAGCTTATACATGAGTTGAGTTTGCGCTCTCTTTTTGTACAGTGGATAGCCCTTGCCAGCGCTGTTTTACTCTGTAAATTTCGTTCCTGGCTCAACCAACAAGGCAATATTAAAGCCGGTATTTTTGCTTGGCTGATCATTCAATGTATCACGCTGATGGTAAGTGAAGCCGCCTTTCAGCTGCTAAATAACACCGACCAGCCATTAGGGGTCATAGATGGTCATGCCGGCTTTCTGTTTCGAAGCTCGGGGATCAGCATGATTATGTCAGCACTGGGGCTGCACTACCTCCATGTCCAGTTTTTATGGCGACAACAGGCGGTAGCAGAGTCACAGGCACACCTACAGGCACTGCAATCACGTATTCATCCGCATTTTTTATTCAATAGTATGAATACCATTGCGAGCTTAACGCGCACACGTCCAGAGATTGCAGAGGAGGCCATACATGATTTGGCTGATCTCTTTCGAGCATCACTTTCGTCAGCAGAAAATAGATCGACATTAGGCGATGAGCTAGAGCTGGCACGCGGCTATTTGCGAATTGAAAAACAGCGTTTGGGAGAGCGACTTCAGGTTGAGTGGGATCTGGATGAACTGCCTGAGAATGCCACTATGCCGCAGCTGATATTGCAACCATTATTGGAAAATGCGGTCTACCATGGTATTGAACCGTCTCCCAGCGGTGGCAAAATTCAGATTGCCGGTCGTTACCGCCGTAGCCAAATTAACCTAAGTATTAGAAACTCATTACCACCAGACGATAGCCCTCGACATAATAGTGGCAATCACATGGCGATGGATAATATACGCCAACGGCTTGAGGGTCTGTTTAATGGTGAAGGTCATTTGACCATAAGTGAGATTGAGGGTGACTATCAGACGCGCATTGTCTTCCCTCACCCCTGGAAGCCTTAAATAAAAATGAAAATACTAATTGTTGATGATGAGCCACTAGCACGGGCACGATTGCGTAGTCTAATGGATGAGATTGGCGTCCCTTATGAGGTGGCAGGAGAGGCTGGAAATGGCAATGAAGCACTGCAAAAATGCGCGGAAATAGGTGCAGACTTGGTTTTGATGGATATCAGTATGCCCGGTATGGATGGGCTCACAGCGGCGGCTCTACTGGCTGAGAGTGAAACCCCTCCAGCGGTGATTTTTACCACGGCATACAGTGATCATGCTTTGGAGGCATTTGAGGGTGGCAGTGCCGTGGACTATCTGCTCAAACCCATTCGAGTTAATCGCTTGCGTAAGGCATTGGATAAAGCCAGCTCAATCAATCGTGTTCAAATTCAGGTGATAGAGCAGGCTCAGGAAAAAGAGGCGGCAGCGGCTAACAGCTATATCTGCGCCAATATTCGAGGGGGTATTCAACGTATCCCTACAGCTGACATTATCTATTTCATAGCAGATCAGAAGTATGTGAGTGCTTACCATCAGGGTGGAGAGGTACTGCTGGAAGAGCCGCTCTGCTCTTTTGAAGCACGCTTTGGTGATCAGTTTATGCGTATTCACCGCAATGCCCTGGTCTCCAGCAAGCATTTAACCGGCATAGAGAAAAACAGAGAGGGTCAGGCATTGGCCAAACTTCATGGTACCAACCAACGGTTGCAAATCAGCCGACGGCATCTACCTAAAATAAGGCAGTGGCTAAAGGGTAAATAAAACATCCAGCCTTTAACCTTTCGGCTTTAACCGATAATATGGCATTTTTTATTCATTGAGTGAGACCCATGCCTGAGCAGACTATCCGCATTGCCACCCGTAAATCCCCGCTTGCCATGTGGCAGGCTGAACATGTTGCAACAGAGCTGAAGAAGGCTCACCCTGGGTTAACGGTTGAACTATTGGGCATGAGCACCAAGGGCGATCGCATCCTAGATGCGCCACTCGCTAAGATCGGTGGCAAAGGTCTATTTGTAAAAGAGCTAGAGCAGGGCATGCTGGAGGGCATCGCAGATATTGCAGTCCACTCAATGAAGGATGTCCC